>CALXWF010000075.1 GCA_944392285.1 uncultured Alphaproteobacteria bacterium
GTAATATCCCAAGCCACATCCCATTCTTGGCCGTGAACATCGACCAACAAACGCATGAGTTCGGCGATTGCAATGGCCGGATGCGTATCGTTAAGTTGAACGCAAACCAAGTCGGGCAGGCCGGTAAAGTCATTACTTTTTTCCAGATAGCGGCGAATAATATCTTGCATGGCGCAAGAGGCGAAGAAATATTGTTGTTTTAAGCGCAACTCTTTGCCCGATTCGACGGCATCTGAGGGGTAAAGCACCTGAGAAACGGTTTCAGTCTCAATTTTTTCTTTAACGGCTTCAATATAACCGCCTTCGTTAAAGATATTAATATCAAGCTCATCGTCGGTTTTGGCTGAGAAAAGACGCAAATAGTTTACCGAGCGTCCTTCATAGCCGACAATCGGAAAATCATACGGCACACCGTAAAGTGTTTGTGTGTTTGTCCAAATATAATTATCTTTTCCGTTAGGAGATTTAATATTTTCGACGCTGCCATAGATTGGAATTTTGACCGTGCGGTCGGGTCTGGCAAATTGCCAAGGAGAGTTTTCGGCCAACCAGCTGTCGGCTTGTTCGATTTGATAGCCGTTTTCAAATTTTTGCTTAAAAAGTCCGAAGTGGTAGTTAATGCCGTATCCGAAACCGGGAATTTTCATTGAGGCCATAGAGTCAAGATAGCAGGCAGCCAAGCGCCCCAAACCGCCGTTACCCAAAGCCGGGTCATATTCGGCATCAAAAATTTCTTCTAAAGAAATCTCGGGAAAACCGTCAATTTTAATATCTTTAATGATGTCAAACAAGCCAAGGTTATGCAGATTATTTTCCAAAGAGCGCCCGATAAGATACTCAACCGACAAATAATAAATACGTTTGGTGCCGACCTTGTTGTAGCGGGCAATGGTTTCGTACATTTTATCCATGGCAAATTCGCGCACGGCCAAAGCAATAGCTTCCAAGGCTTCGCTTTTATTAATTTCGCAAGTTCTTTTGCCGATAAAATATTTAATATAATGTTCAATGGAAAGTTTTAATCTGGCTTTGTCAATTTCATTGATCATTAAAGATTTTTTTTTCACGGATTTTTCTCCTTCCGAACATAAACATACTAACTTATCCCCAAAATAAACGGAATTGTTTGAAATATGGTTAATAAAATTATAAATTTTGGTTAGAGTTTTTTTAATAAATGCATTGCAAAATAGAACAAAATCAATATACTTAATCAAAAAGTGAAATTTAATTTATGGTGAAAGAATGAAGAAAACATTTTTGGGTGCGTTGCTTGTTGCCACGGCTTTGTCTGCGCCGGTTCAGGCACAAGATATTTTTGAGGCCTTAAGCCAAACCTATAAAACCAACCCGACCTTGCAGGCGCAAAGGGCCTATTTGCGCAGTGTCGATGAAAACGTTGCCATAGCCAAGTCAGGCTATCGTCCGAATATTGCCTTAACCGGCAGTTATACCGATGCCAGCGTCAGCAGCAATGTTGCCGCGCAAGATAATGATTCCAAACAATCAGCCGTGGCGGCCAAAATTTCTCAGCCGTTGTTTAGCGGTTTTCAAACCGTTAACTCGGTAAAATCGGCTGACAGCATGGTTAGGTCCGAGCAAAACAATTTGTACAATGTTGAACAAAACATTTTTTTGGAGGCCTCAACGGCTTATTTAGACGTTGTTCGCGATGCATCTATCGTTGAGCTGCAAAAAAACAATGAAAAATTGTTAAAGAAACGTTTGGAAGAAACCGAGCAGCGTTTTAATGTCGGTGAGGTTACGCGTACAGACGTTTCTCAAGCAAAAGCGCGCTATTCTCGCGCCAAAGCGGATCGTATCAGTGCGGAAGGAACTTTAGAAGTTTCAAAATCTAATTTTGAACGCATTATCGGTCAAGCCCCTGAAGAATTAAGCGAGCCCGAGAATTTGAATGAGTTTTTGCCAAAAACCTCGGAAGAGGCTGTTAACTACGCCTTGGCACACAACTTTGCCATTTTGCAAGCCAAGCACTATTTAGATTCCAAAAGCTATGATGTTGCCGTAAATAACGGTGCTTTGTTGCCCTCTGTTACTTTGGACGGTGTTGCCTCGCACACGCGCGGAGACATTGACCTATATTCCGACAAAGTCAGAACCGATAATTTGGAGTGGGGGGTTAATATGACCGTTCCTCTGTATAATTCCGGTGAAACCCGCGCCAAGATTCGCCAAAGCAAATACCTAAAATGGCAAGCGCAAGAAAAAGTTTTGGAAACCACCAGAACCATTGTGTCAACGGTCACCAGTGCTTGGGAATATATGTTGGCCAACAAAGCCATGATTGCGTCAATTCAAGATCAGGTTAAAGCCAATGAAATAGCCTTAGACGGTGTTCAAAAAGAAGAGGCCTTGGGTAACCGTACGATATTAGACGTGTTAGATGCTTATCAAGAGCTCTTAAACTCCAATGTTGAAGAGGTAAAGGCACGTCGTGACTATTATGTTTCTTCCATGAATGTCTTGTTAGCCATGGGCAAACTTACGGCTGAAAACCTAAAACTTGATGTTGAGCTTTATAATCCGAAAGTCTACTACAAAGAGACCCGTGACAAATGGTTTGCTTTAGAGTAAACAAGAGGCTTGAAAAATAAAAAATTTATCGTTAATCTGATAAAAACTTTAATAATTTTGGTGATAAAAATATGACGCCTGACGGTAACGAAGAAAATCTCTCAATGGAAGACATTCTTTCTTCTATCAAAAACATATTGGAAGAAAGCGAAAAACCGCAAACATCGCCTCAAACGGCCGCAGCTCCGGAGACTGAGCCGACGGCAGTCCCTGAGGTCGAGCCGACAGCAACTCAGAGTGAATCTCCTGCGGAAGCCGCCGCGCCGGTTGCCGAACAGGCGGAAGAAGGCGATTCTGTCTTTAATCTGTCTCCTTCAATGATGATTGAAAATCCGGAGCTAACGGCACCTGCCGAAGTTGAGGAGAGTATCAAAGAAACTGATGTAGCTTTACCGGAGCTCGAAGATGTTTCCGCAGGCGAAGCTCCTGAGACCATAGCCGAAGATACCATTGTTGAAGAAGAGACGGTACAGGAACCTGAAGAAGTTGCGTCAGAGGTTGCCGCAGAAGAGCCGATAATAGAGGCCGAGCCTGAAATTATGGACGCCTCTCCGCTGAGCTTAGATGAAGTTCCCGCAGATGCTGCCTCAGATCCGATTTATGAACCTGAAGATGACATGGCCAGTGCCGATGCCGCGGATATTTCACCGATTACGGATGAAGATACACCGATTATTGAAGATGAATTTATCAATCAAAATCTTGAACAAGGGGATGGCGAAGTTGAAGACCGCCTGATTGATGATGAAACGATAAATGAGGTCATTAACCGTGGTCAAATAGCGGTAGACACAGACCGTGACCCGACGGAAAACATGACGGAAATTGCCGCTGTTTCAGCAGAAGAAACACCTAAATCTGAAAGACTTGATGATGAAGCGGTAGATGTTTCGGCTGATATTATCAATAATTTTGCTAAGATTTTTTCAGAGCACAAAGGCAGTTCGGAAAATGTGGCAACCGCATATCCGACGCCTGAAGCCAATACCAAAATCGGCATGGGTGCTGCCACGCTTGAAGATTTGGTTAAAGCCGTTATCCGCGACATTATTGCCGAAGAGATAAAAACAGAATTATCCCGCAGTAATTTAGCCGTTGATGACATTGCGCTGGAAGAAATAAAAGCACAAACAAAGACCTGGCTGAACGAAAATTTGCCGGCAGTTGTTGAATCTGTTGTCCAAAAAGAAATTGAGCGAGTGATGGTAAAGGTTGGCAGAAACTGATAATTTTTGGCTGCCTGACCTTTATGCTTTTTGCCCCCAAATTTATTTTGAGGGCAATTTTATGATTATCGCTTTTGTACCAATAAAATAAGGAAAATAAAATGTTAGAGAAGACCTATAATCCCAAAGATTTTGAAAATACCATATATGAGAGATGGGAGCACAAAGAAGATGCGCATGGTTGCACGGTCTTTCAACCTGCCATGGATAACCCTGAGAATGCAGGCAAATTTACCAAAAAAGAAGACAATTTCAGCATTGTTATTCCGCCGGCAAATGTTACCGGCTATTTGCACATGGGACATGCCTTAGACTATACTTTGCAAGATATTTTGGTCCGCTATAACCGCATGCAAGGCAAAAATGTTTTATGGCAAGTCGGAACCGACCATGCCGGAATTGCAACGCAAATGGTTGTTGAGCGCAATTTGGCCAAAGAAGGCAAAAGCCGTCATGACTTTACAAGAGAAGAGTTTATCAACAAAGTTTGGGAGTGGAAAGAGCATTCCGGCGGCACCATTACGCGTCAGTTGCGTCGGCTCGGGGCTTCGGTAGATTGGAAGCGCGAGCGTTTTACCATGGATGAAGGCTTGTCAAAAGCCGTTCGCAAAATTTTTGTTATGTTGTACCATGACGGATTAATTTACAAAGACAAACGTCTGGTTAACTGGGACCCGAAATTAGGGACGGCGGTTTCTGATTTGGAGGTTGTTTCCAAAGATGTTGCCGGCAAAATGTACTACTACAAATATCCGATAGAAGGCGAGGAAGGTGAATATATTCACATTGCCACCACCCGTCCTGAAACCATGTTCGGAGACACGGCGGTAGCAGTTTCTGCCGAAAATGAAAAGCTCAAACACTTAATCGGCAAAAACGCAATTTTGCCGATAGTCAACCGTCCGATTCCGATTGTCGCCGATGCGCATGCCGACCCCGAGAAAGGAACCGGCGCGGTTAAAATTACACCGGCACATGACTTTAACGACTTTGAGGTTGGCAAGCGTCATAATCTGCCGATGATAAATATTTTAAACTTTGACGGCACATTAAATGACAACACGCCTTTCCCCGGCATGGATACGCAAGCTGCCCGCAAAGCCACTTTAGAAAAATTAGACTCTTTGGGTTTGATGGAAAAAGTTGAAGACCACCAGATGACCATTCCTTACGGCGAGCGTTCCGGGGCGGTCATTGAGCCGATGTTAACCGACCAATGGTTTGTAGATGCGCCGAAATTGGCAGAAGATGCGCGCCGCGCCGTTGAATGCGGAGCCATGGCTTTTATTCCAGATAACTATAAAAAGACATATTTTGAGTGGATGGGAGAAGGCAAAATCCAACCCTGGTGTATTTCGCGTCAACTTTGGTGGGGACACCAAATGCCGATATGGTACGGCCCCGACGGCAAGGTCTTCTGCCAAGAAAACGAGGCAGAAGCTCAGACCGAAGCCGATAAAGCATATGGCAAACATGTTGAATTAACGCGTGAGACAGATGTTTTGGATACTTGGTTTTCATCAGGTTTATGGGCATTTTCGACTTTAGGTTGGCCGGATGATGATGCACAAAATCCGCAAGATTATTTGAAACATTTTTATCCGACATCAATTTTGGTAACGGGGTTTGACATTATTTTCTTCTGGGTTGCCCGCATGATGATGATGAGCTTATACGCCATGCGCAAAAGAAAAGACGCCAAATTCGGCAAGCCGGATTTTGCCGCCATGAGCAAAGAAGAGCAAAGAAAATATTATGCCGACATTGTTCCTTTTGCCAAAGCCTATCTTCATGGTTTGGTCAGAGACGAGCAGGGCCGCAAAATGTCAAAATCCAAAGGCAACACGGTTGACCCTCTAGAGATGATTGACAAATACGGGGCAGATGCTTTGCGCTTTTTCATGGCAGCCATGGAAACCCAAGGCCGTGACGTAAATGTGTCGGAGCCGCGTATTGCCGGTTATCGTAACTTTGCCACAAAAATTTGGAATGCGGTTCGTTTCGGTGAGATGAACTCTTGTGACTTGCCGCAAGACTTTGACATCAACCAAATCAAACTGCCGATAAACAAATGGGTTGTCAACAAAGTTAAAAAGACCCTGTTTATGCTGGATGCCAATTTGCAAGATTATCGTTTTTCTTTGGCGGCGGCTAATGTCTATGACTTTATCTGGCGTGAGTTTTGCAAATGGTACATTGAGCTGAGCAAGCCGATTCTCTATGGCGAAGATGAAGCCGCCAAAGCTGAAGTCAGAGCGACTTTTGCATGGGCTAGAGATAATATTTTGAAGTTTATGCACCCCTTCATGCCCTTTATTACCACTGAGTTGTGGGACAAAACGGCCGACCGCAAAGGTCAAGAGCTGATTCTTGCGCCATGGCCCAAGTTAGGGGCTTATGATGAAGACGCCATGCGTGAGATTGACCAAGCCATAGACATGATAGAGGTCATCACCTCACTGCGCGGCGAGGTTAATGTTCCGGCGGCGGCTCAGTTAAAAGCATTTGTCGTTATGGACAACAAAGCCACGGTTGAGCATAATTACGAGAGCATTTGTCGCCAAGCGCGTTTGGCTTCAATAGAGATTTTGGATAAACCTCTGGAAGAAAATGCGCAAAAAGGCATGATAATGACCTATGAGCGCGGGCTGATGATTTATCTGAACGTTGAGGGAATTATTGATGCTGCGGCAGAAAAAGCACGTCTGGAAAAGACCATTGCCGAACTCGAGAAAAACCTCAAAGGCTATGCCGCCAAGTTAAGCAACGCCAACTTTGTTGAAAAAGCACCGGCGGCGGTTGTTGCCGAGGAGCGTCGCCGTCAGGCAGAGGCTTTGGAACAAAAAGAAAAAGCCGAAGTCGGATTAAAACGCTTACAGCATTTATAAGCAAAAGCCCTTCAAAGAGAGGGGCTTTTTTTGTGTTTTAAAATTTCTTGGCAAACAGACTGGTATATGGTAGAATAAAGCCAAAGGAGAAGCAGATGCAAAAAGTTTTGGATGCTGAAAAAATCCGTGGTTATGACAAACTTTTCCAACAATGGAAGGCGGAGCTTTTTCCGCATGAGGAATATAAATATGCCAACCAAGTTTGCTTTGCATTTGCGCACAAATTAGCAAAAAAAGCAAAAGAAGAGGGTTTCCTTCCCATAAAAGCCTGGTGTCTGCAATCTCAAAATGATGAAGCTGTGGTCGCGCGCTTTCCGGCCGCCACAGCGGAAGGTTTTATTGAAAGACGTTGGCAAGGGTTTCATGTTGCCATGGCCATTGACTTGCCCATATACAAAGACAGCAACAAAACAGAGCGTTTGATTTTTGATCCGGTTTTGTTTAACCAGCCGGTTCGCTTGGCAGATTGGCAAAGAGCCTTAAACAGCAGTGAAGAATATATTTGTTTTTCAGCCGCCAAGTTCGGGGCAGAGGCCAAGGCGGATACGAGCTTTTACGGCGGCAGCGGTTATTGGTTGGACAAAGACCCGCCGTTAAATTTAGACACCCATGCCAAAGCCATGTTGCAGGGGATTAATACCGAAACTGAAAAACTCACATTGCTAAATTCGCCTTTAATGAGGTTGGCCAATGTGAGTGAAAGGCAGATAAGCAGAAGCCAAGGGGTAGAAAGATAAAAAAAGCGGTTCTCTCAGAACCGCTTTTTCTTTTCGTTTTTCAGGATTTTATACTATTTATTTTTCAAAATAGATTTACCCGCATAAACAGCCATATCACCAAGTTTTTCTTCAATACGAATTAATTGGTTGTATTTGGCCATGCGGTCCGTACGTGACATAGAGCCGGTTTTAATCTGACCGCAGTTTGTAGCAACGGCGATATCGGCAATAGTCGAATCCTCGGTTTCACCTGAGCGGTGAGACAAAACGGCGGTATAACCGTTTCTCTGAGCCAATTCAACGGCTTTGAGAGTTTCGGTTAAAGTACCGATTTGGTTAACTTTAACCAAGATAGAGTTGGCAACGCCTTTTTCAATACCCATAGCCAAGCGTTTGGGGTTGGTAACAAACAAGTCATCACCGACGAGTTGAACTTTGTCGCCGATAGCTTTGGTGAGCATAGCCCAACCTTCCCAGTCATCTTCGGCCATACCGTCTTCAATAGAGAAGATGGGGAAGCGGCTGCACAAATCTTTGTAGAAATCAACCATTTCAGCGCTGGTATAAGATTTGCCTTCGCCTTTCATCTCATATTTGCCGTTTTCATAGAATTCGGAAGAAGCGGCATCAATAGCCAAAACAACATCTTCACCGGGTTTGTAGCCGGCATCTTTAATAGAGTTAACGATAAAGGTCAAAGCCTCTTCGGCAGATTTCAGATTCGGAGCAAAACCGCCTTCGTCACCGACATTGGTGTTATGACCGGCAGCTTTAAGGTTCTTTTTCAAGGTGTGGAAGATTTCGGCACCCATACGAACGGCTTCACGAACGGAAGAAGCAGAAACCGGCATAATCATAAATTCTTGAATATCGATGGGGTTGTCGGCATGCTGACCGCCGTTAACGATGTTCATCATTGGAACCGGCAAAGTGCGAGCCATGGCACCGCCCAAATAACGATAAAGGGGCAAGCCGGCTTCTTCGGCCTGAGCTTTGGCAACAGCCATAGAAACGGCCAAAATAGCGTTAGCGCCGAGTTTGCCTTTGTTTTCTGTACCGTCAAGTTCAATCATGGCTTCGTCGATATCAATCTGATCTTCGGCGTCAAGACCGGCCAGAGTATCATAAATAGCGTCATTAACATTTTCAACGGCTTTCAAAACACCTTTACCCATAAAGCGTTTTTTGTCACCGTCACGCAGCTCAACCGCTTCATGAACACCGGTAGAAGCACCTGAAGGAACGGCGGCACGACCAAAAGCGCCGCTTTGCAAAACAACATCAGCTTCAACGGTGGGGTTGCCGCGAGAATCTAAAATCTCTCTGGCATGAATATCAACAATAGCACTCATTTTTTTCTCCTAACATATTATAAAAAAGTGTTGTCCTTAAAATCGGGCATTTTTGCTTGAATGTCAAGAGGAACTGATATATTTTTAGCATATAAAATCACAAGAAAGGAAACAAAAGATGTTTACGGAAAAATGGCACAAAAGATTCATGGAGGTCGCCGAGCTGGTAGCCACCTGGTCCAAAGACCCTTCAACCAAGACCGGAGCAATTGTTGTCGGGCCGGACAGAGAAATCAGAGCCACGGGCTATAATGGTTTGGTCAGAGGAGTGGATGACAACAAACCCGAAAGACTGGAGCGTCCTACAAAATATGACTTTTTTGAGCATGCCGAACGCAACGCCATCTATAACGCCTGCTTAACCGGTACGTCACTTAAAGGTTGTGTGATGTATGCTACTCATGCACCTTGTACGGATTGTGCTCGTGCGATAATCCAAGCCGGAATATCAATGGTTGTAACCCACGAGATAAAAATTGATGAAAATACACCGCAAAATACCTGGCGTGATAAGCTTGGATATTCGCGTGAAATGTTTGATGAAGCCGGCGTAGAATATTTGGAGCTCCCTTTAAAATAAAAATTTGCATCATATATAACATAAAAACGGTAGACAATTAAAACTAATTGATGTAGATTATTGTTAATACAACCGAATGTTGTTATATAACGGGAGATGCAAATGCGCGTACTTATAGCCGATGACCACGCCCTTTTCCGCGATGGTCTCAGCCTTAATTTAGAACGTTTAGACTCGACGGTCGTAATTTTTCAGGCCGGCAGTTACTCACAAGCTTTAAAGATTTTGGAAGAAGAGAAAAATCTTGACCTTGTCATCATTGACTTAGACATGCCGGACATGCTCTGGGAAGAAGGCTTGGCAGTTTTGCGTCGCAAGGCGCCGGAAGTTCGTTATGTCGTTATCTCGGCAAGTGAAGATAATCGCAGCATTCGCAAAGCCTTAGAGCAGGGGATAAGCGGCTATATTCCCAAACGTTCGGACACCAAAGTATTAAATGCGGCTTTGAAGCTGATTTTAGACGGTGGCACCTATTTTCCGCCCTCGGTGTTGGAACCTCGCACCTCTGCAAGTAAAGACAGTTTGCCGGTTGAACGTCCGAAAAGCAAAGTTCTTACCAATCGACAATTTGAAGTATTATCTCTCATTGCACAGGGAATGTCGAATAAACAAATTGCTTATGAACTGGGCGTGTCGGAAGCAACGGTAAAATTACACATTAATGCCATGTTGCGTTCGCTTGGGGTAAATAATCGGACGCAAGCCGTAATCACCGCACAAAAGATGGGGCTGATATAAGCGCGACAAAGTACAGAAAAACCCCGCTTGAGGCGGGGTTTTTTATTGTTACAACTCTATAACTTAATCAATCGGGTTACCCTTCAAGTCATATTTTTGCACTTTGGCTTTTTGGTTCAAGTCTTCAAGTGTTTGCGCAATGGCTTGTTGTGTCAACATAGCCTTAATTTGCGGCTCTGCAGCCTTAAATTCCAAGGGTTTACTGTTGCGTGTGTCAATCACTTTAATCACATGATAACCATATTGAGTTTTAACCGGTTTTTTTGAAACCTGACCTTTTTTCATTTTGAAAGCGGCATCAGAAAATTCCGGTACCATGGTTTTGGCGCTAAAATATCCCAAATCAACGGTTTTGTCTTTGGAATATTGTTTGGCGAGGTTATCAAAATTACCGCCCTTGTTGAGTTTTGCAATAATTTCTTTGGCGGTTGTTTCATCATCAACCAAAATATGTTTGGCATTAACTTCTTTTTCGGGAACGAATTTGGCTTTATAATCATCATAAAGTTTTTTAACTTCAGAATCTTTAACGTTATTTTTAACTTGTTTTTCAATATAGACTTTTTGAGCCAATTCTTTTTTAGCAAGTTCAAGTTGTTTTTTATATTCGTTGGTTTGCGTAATTTTATCTTTTTCGGCTGCTTGGTCGACAAGTTTGCCGCTGACGACAATATCTAAGGCTTTTGCATAATATTCGTCAAAAGGAACTTGTTTTTTAAGCTGCGGATTGCTGTTATAAGCCTCGCGGATTTCGCTAACCTTAATTTCTTGACCGTTGACCACGGCGGCAACACCGTTTTTACCTTCGGCCCAAGACAAAGAAGGGCTGGCCAATAACAAACCCAAAACAGCGGTAACCAAATATTTTTTCTGCATGAATATTCCTCCGATAAAATTTTTAACTTTTACTTTTATACAATACATTTGCTGATAATTCCACCCTATTTTTTGGCAATGGTTTATAACTTTTGCAACTTCTATTGACTTTATCGCGCAGAAACACTAAATGTATGAAATATTAATAATAAATATACGTATATATAAAGGTGAAAATTTATGTTAGGCAAAATCGCACGCAGCATTTTCGGCAGTGCTAATGACAGATTTATAAAAAAACAACAAAAAACCGTTCAAAAAATTAATTCTCTTGAACCGACAATCAGCAAATTAAGTGATGAAGAACTCAGAGGTAAAACCCTTGAGTTCAAACAGCGCATAAAAGATGGTTGGACGTTAGATGAGCTTCTGCCGGAGGCTTTTGCCGTCGTGCGGGAAGCCGCCAAGCGCACTTTGGGGCAGCGTCATTATGATGTACAGTTAATCGGCGGTATTGTTTTGCACAAAGGCATGATAGCCGAGATGAAGACCGGTGAAGGTAAAACCTTGGTTGCAACTTTGGCCGCTTATCTGAATGCCTTGGAAGGAAAAGGCGTGCATATTGTTACCGTCAATGACTATTTGGCTCAGCGTGACGCCGAGTGGATGGGACAGGTATACCGCTTTTTGGGCTTAACCGTTGATTTTATCGTCCATGGCAAAAATGATGAAGAGCGCCGCGCCGCTTATAATTGCGACATTATCTACGGCACCAATAATGAGCTCGGCTTTGACTATCTGCGTGATAATATGAAATTTTCACTTTCAGACATGGTTCAACGTCCGTTTAACTATGCCATTGTTGATGAAGTTGACTCGATTCTGATTGATGAGGCCCGCACACCGCTGATTATTTCCGGCGCTGCCGAGGATTCTTCGGAAAAATATATCCTGGTCAATAAAATTATTCCCAGACTGGTCGACAGCGATTATGAAAAAGACGAAAAAGCCAAAACTGTGGTTTTGACCGAAAGCGGCATGGAACATGTTGAACAGTTGTTGAAAGAAGTCGGGCTGATTAAGGACGGCGGCTTGTATGATTTGGGTAATGTTACACTGGTTCACCATGTCAATCAGGCTTTGCGCGCGCATAAGATGCATTTGCGCGATATTGACTATATTGTTAAAGACGGCAAGGTCGTTATTATTGACGAGTTTACCGGCCGTATGATGGAAGGACGCCGCTACAGCGACGGACTGCATCAGGCAATTGAGGCGAAAGAAGGAGTGCCCATTCAGTCGGAAAACCAGACGCTGGCTTCAATTACATTCCAAAACTATTTCCGTTTGTACCCAAAACTGGCCGGCATGACCGGTACGGCGATGACAGAAGAAGCCGAGTTTGGCGATATCTATAATCTTTCCTGTGTCGAAATTCCGACCAACCGTCCGGTAGCGCGTGTAGACCATCATGATGAAATCTATCGCACTGAAAAAGAAAAATATAAGGCGATTATTGATACGATACTTGACTGTCATCGCCGCGGGCAGCCTATTTTGGTCGGTACGACGTCAATTGAAAAATCCGAGCTGGTGGCTGAAATGCTGCGTGCCAGAAGCAATGTCCGTTTTGAGGTTTTGAATGCTCGTCATCATGAACGCGAAGCGGCAATCGTCGCACAGGCGGGTGTTCCCGGAGCCATTACCATTGCCACCAATATGGCCGGTCGCGGTACGGATATTCAGCTTGGCGGTAATCTGGATATGCGTTTGAAGGAAATTTTGACGGGCGACGAAACACCGGAAGAACTTGAAAAAATCAAGAACAAACTCAAGGCCGAGATCGAAGAAGGCAAACAGAAGGCAATTGAGGCCGGCGGGTTGTATGTGCTTGGCACCGAACGTCATGAAAGCCGTCGTATTGATAATCAGCTGCGCGGCCGTTCCGGTCGTCAGGGCGATCCGGGTACTTCAAAATTTTTCCTCTCTCTGGAAGATGACCTGATGCGGATTTTCGGATCAGAAAGAATGTCTGTCATGCTGCAACGTTTAGGACTTCCGGAAGGAGAGGCGTTGGTTCATCCCTGGATCAGCAAAGCCCTTGAAAAAGCTCAGCAAAAAGTTGAGGAACGTAACTTCGACATTCGTAAGAATTTGTTGAAATATGACAATGTTATGAATGATCAGCGTAAAGTTATTTATGAGCAGCGTCGTGAATTAATGGAAGAAACGGATGTTTCCGAAACCGTAACCGATATGCGGCGCGACTATTTAAGCGATGTTATTGCGACCTATATTCCTTACGGTTCGGCTCCCGCAGATTGGCGGCTGAGTGAGCTTCAGGCTGAATTGCTGCGCGTTACCGGCTTAAATCTGCCGATAACCGATTGGGGAAGTGAGACCGGTCTCGGCGTTGAAGATATAACCAAACGGATTCTTGATGAAGTTGAAAAACAACTGACG
>CALXWF010000076.1 GCA_944392285.1 uncultured Alphaproteobacteria bacterium
TTCCACCTCCGGCGAGACCAAAGAGCTTTCAGACATCATCATTTATTGCAAGCGTTATGGCATTCCGCTGATTGCCATGACCAAAAACCCGGACAGTGCTTTGGGCAAGGCCGGAGATTTCTTGCTCAAATTACCGGGTAACGGTGAAGCCTGCCCGCTTGGGCTTGCCCCCACCTCATCCACCACGGCGACCACCGTCTTGGGCGATATTTTGGCCATTGCTCTTTTAGAGCGCAAGGGCTTTTCAAAGACCGACTTCAAACAACGCCACCCCGGCGGCAAGCTCGGTGCCTTTTTACAAAAAGTATCCGACCTTATGCATAAAGGAGATGAAATGCCGCTTATTAATGATAAAGCCGGCATGCGTGAGGCTCTGCTTGAAATGACAACCAAAATGCTTGGCTGCGTCGGCATTACCGATTCTAAAGGCGCGCTTATCGGAATGATTACCGATGGTGACTTACGCCGTTGCATGAGCGATAATATGTTTGACCGCAAAGCCGTTGAGGTTATGACCAAGAACCCCAAAACCATTACGGCCGACATTTTGGCGGTTGAGGCTTTGGCCTTAATGAACAACAAACACATTACCCAACTTTTTGTAATGGAGGGCAACAAACCCGTCGGTATTATTCACTTACACGATTGTTTGCGTGCCGGAGTTGCTTAAGCCGTGTTTGACCATGAGAAAATAGACGCCTTTTTTACCGGTGAAAAAATCGCCGACAAAAAGTCTGCCCCGAACATCACCCAACACACAAAAATCGTGCGTCTGGCCAAATTGTTGTTGCCGGCGGCGGCCGCCTTATTGTTTGGCTTGCTATTGTTATTTCCGAGCTTAAACGACAAAGAATTTAAGATAGACATTACCCGTCCGCAAAAAGGTGAGCTTGAAAAATTGCACATTCAAAACACCACCTTTTATATCACTGACAAAAACAATCGGGTCAATAACTTTACCGCCGATAATGTTGATGAAACCTCGCCGGGGTCAAAACTGGTAAAATTAACCAACCCCAAGGGCATTATGCCCACCTCGGAGAACGTCTGGATAGACATTCAATCTCCCACGGGATATTTTGACCAAACCGCCAACAGCCTCAAGCTGCAAGACAATGTTGAAATGGTTTACAGTGACGGCATGACGGTAAATGTTCCCGACATGGTATTTTTCTTTGCCGATTCCAAAGGCTTCAGCGACAAACCGGTTAAAGCGCGCGGCCACCTCGGAGATTTAGACTCTGAAGGGTTTGAATTTTACAAAGACAAAAATATATTAATCTTTACCGGCAAAACCCATATTATAATAGATGAAGACACCCTTAAAGGAAACTGAGATGTTGCGTTTGTTTGCAGTAATAGCCTTACTCATATTTAGCTCCGCATCGGCTAAAGCCGAAAAAATCAATTTAACGGCGGATGAAAAAGTCGAATGGCACCAAAATGAGCAAAAAATGGTTGCTGTCGGTAATGCCGTTGCCACCAAAAAAGACATGAATGTCCGTGCCGACAAAATGACCGGCTATTATACCTCGGGCAAAGGGCAAAAATCAGCCATAACCTCGGTTCATGCCGAAGGCGGCGTTGTCGCGACCACCCCCACCGCCACCGCCTATGGCGACACCCTAGACTATGATTTAAGCAAAGAAGAAATGATTTTAATCGGCCGTCCGGCCAAGATTAAAACCGCCACCGAAACCATTACGGCGGAAGAAAAAATCACCTATTATCCCAAAGAACAAAAAGCCATTGCCCGCGGCAACGTCATGGCACAAAACCAAGAAAACAAAATTCGCTCGGAACTGATGGTTGCTTATTTTGAAAAAAATGCCCAAGGTCAGTTGGAAATTGAGCGGGTTGAAATTTTTGACCAAGCCCAAATAGACACCAAAAGCGCCACGGCCTATGCCGACCGAGGTCTTTACCTGCCCAAAACCGCCAAGGCTTATCTGTATGATAATGTCAAGATTACCCAAGACGGCAACGTTTTATACGGCGACAAAGCCGAAACCAACCTCAACACAGGCATCAGCAAACTGGTAACCAAAGGCAAAGGCAAGAGAGTTTCCGGTGTATTTAAAGAAAAATCATCTTCAAAGCCCAAACAAGAGCAAAGTAAAAAACAATGATGAACAAAGAATATCATAAAGAATCAAAACTGGAAGTTTTTAATATCGGCAAAAAATATAAAAACCGTCCGGTTTTGCGCAATGTTTCGCTTAATGTCAAAAGAGGGGAAGCTGTCGGCTTGCTTGGCCCGAACGGCGCCGGCAAAACCACTTGTTTTTATTGTGTTACCGGCTTGATTACGCCTGACTACGGCGATGTCCATATTGACGGCATAGACATTACCGACATGCCGATGTATCGCCGCGCCCGCATGGGTATCGGTTATCTGCCGCAAGAGGCCTCCATCTTCCGTACCTTAAGCGTTGAAGACAATATTAAAGCCGTGCTTGAAATTGTGATTGATGATGAAAGCCGCCGAGAAAATATGTTGGAAGAACTATTGTCGGAATTTTCAATTGCCCACTTGCGCAAATCGCCGGCTTTGGCCTTATCCGGCGGTGAGCGTCGTCGTTTGGAAATCGCGCGTGCTTTGGCCAGCCAACCAAACTTTATTTTGCTTGATGAACCTTTGGCCGGTATTGACCCGATTGCCGTTGCCGAAATTAGAAATCTGGTTTCACAACTCAAACACCGCGGACTTGGCGTTTTAATTACCGACCACAACGTCCGTGAAACGCTTGACATTACCGACCGCGCCTATATTTTGCACGGCGGCACGGTTTTAATGGAAGGCTCGCCTGAAGAAATTGTTTCCAGCAAGGAAGTGCGCAAAGTTTATCTCGGTGATGATTTCACCATGTAAGCAAGCTCATGGCCGCGATAACACCCCGCATAGAGATAAAACAATCGCAGTCATTGCTGATGACGCCCCAATTGCGCCAAGCAATCGGGATTTTGCAGCTAAACAATTTGGAATTAAACGAGCTCGTCTCCCAAGAGCTTGAGACCAACCCCCTGCTTGAGCGGGAAGATGACCGCCTAAATGACGCCGAAATCCATGAGCAAACCATAGATGACTATGACACGCCCATAACGGCTGAAACGGAAGACTTCCGCACAGACCTTGATTATGACAACGACTGCGATGATTCCGGCAGCGACCGTGAGGGCTATGACACCCCGCAGGACTATTCCTGGCAAGACTACAATCAACGCAAAACCGCTTCCGGCAGTGAAGATTTTGACTATATTGAACAACGTTTAAGCTCAAGCCCATCCTTATATCGCCACCTTGAAAATCAAATAAATCTGCAATTTAGCAGCTTGCAAGATAAGATGATTGCCTTTGCCTTATGCGAGCATCTGGATGCGGCCGGTTATTTTCGCGGAGATGTGGCGCAAACCGCCAAAAATTTGGGCTGCAAAGTAAAAGATGTTGAGGCCGTCTTGCATCGTCTGCAAACTTTTGAACCTTCGGGAATTTTTGCCAAAGACTTGGCGGAAACTTTGGCAATCCAGCTGCGCGACCGCAACCGCCTTGACCCCATGGACGAAACGCTTCGCAAACATCTGGATTTATTGGCCGCCAAAGACTTCAAAGCGCTGAAAAAATTACTCAACGCCGAAGATGAAGATCTTCTTTCGTTGATTTCAGATATCAAAAGCCTTAACCCCAAACCCGCGGCAGATTTTGAGCATGACATAACTTCCTATATTATCCCCGATGTTTTTGTCCGTCGCACCAAAGACGGAGACTATCTGGTTGAATTAAACAACTTATCTT
>CALXWF010000077.1 GCA_944392285.1 uncultured Alphaproteobacteria bacterium
ATTGGCAAGAAAAAGTCGCCGTGGTTATGACTTCTGATAATAATGATCCCGAAGATTGGCACAATATTGTTGGTAACAAAGCCTATAAGGAAGAATTAGCTCGCAAGTTCAAAGATAATTCTGATCCGCTCAAAATTGCCATTGTTGTTGATATGTGGCTGACCGGATTTGATGTTCCGTCCCTTGCAACAATGTATGTTTATAAGCCGATGAGCGGACACAACCTGATGCAAGCAATCGCCCGTGTTAACCGCGTTTTCCAAGACAAAGAAGGTGGTTTGGTAGTTGATTATGTCGGAATTGCCAGCGCTTTGAAGCAAGCCATGAATGATTATACTATCCGCGACCGCAAAAATTATGGTGATACAGATATTTCAACAGTAGCTAAACCGAAGTTTATTGAAAAATTGGAAGTTTGCCGCGGTTTGTTGCATGGGTTCGATTATTCTGGCTTTGCTAAAGGAAGCAATTTGGAAAGAGCAAAACTTATCAGTGGTGCCGTAAACTTTATTATTGCCCGTGAAAAAGAAAAACAAAAAGAAGATTTTGTTAAAGAGGCTTTGCTCCTAAAACAGGCTCTTTCTTTGTGTTCATCTTTAATCGAAGAAAATTTGCGTATTGAAGCCGCCTTTATAGAAGCTGTACGCGTTTTGGTTGTTCGTCTAACTTGTTCGGGCAATAGCGGCAAGAAAATCTCTTTGCCGGAAATGAACGAGAGAATAAATGAACTTCTGAAACAAAGTATTAAAAGCGACGGCGTTATCAATCTGTTTTCTGATGTTCAGCAAGAGTTTTCGTTGTTTGATCCTAAGTTTTTGGAAGAAATCTCAAAAATGAAGGAGAAAAATTTGGCTGTTGAATTGCTCAAAAAATTAATAGCCGAGCAAATCAGTGTTTATCGCCGCACAAACATTGTTAAATCTGAAAAATTCAGCGAAATAATCCAAGAGGCAATGAACCGTTATCTTAACGGCATGCTCACCAATGAACAAGTTATTGAAGAACTCTTAAACTTGGCTAAACAAATTGCCACAGCGCAAAAAGAAGGTGATGATTTAGGTTTAACACCTGATGAATTAGCCTTTTATGATGCTCTGACCAAGCCTCAAGCCGTTAAAGATTTTTATGAAAACGATGAACTCGTTGCCATTACCAAAGAACTGACCGAGGCTTTGCGCAAAAATAAGACAATTGACTGGCAAAAAAGAGAAAATGCTCGAGCAAAAATGCGCATGATGATTAAAAAGCTCCTTAAAAAGCATAAATATCCGCCGGAAGGTATGGAAGATGCCGTCCAAACCGTTATGACTCAATGTGAGCTTTGGACTGATAATGTAAAATTCGATTCTTAATAACAAAAAAAAGCGTCTGCATTAGCAGACGCTTTCCTATTGGTGGGTGTGACAAGGATCGAACTTGTGACCCCTACGATGTCAACGTAGTGCTCATACCGCTGAGCTACACACCCGTTCGATACTTGATAGTGTTTACAATATTCATTTTTGTTTGGCAAGAAGTTTTTTTTATTTTTTTTGAAATGTTATCAAAAAGTTAATCTTTTGGACATAAAATTTAGAAACAATTCATAAGGAAACGAGTCGTGGTTAAAGAGATTAACTTTAAAGTAGACTATAAAAAATATCAGATTACAGAGGAGTTTAATACAGATGACCCTCTGTATCCGATTGTTTTGTCATCTCCGCATTCGGGGCAAATCTTTCCCGATGAGTTTTTGGCAAATACGGTCCTTTCCATTGATGAATTGCGTTCTTCGGAAGATTGTTTTGTTACCGAAATCGTCAAACCGGCCTCGGATTGCGGCATTCCTCTGTTGTCGATGAATATATCCAGAACCTTTATTGACATTAATCGTGACAAAATTGAGATGGACGATACCATGTATTATGACCCGCCTCAACTTTCCGCCTCTACACAAGGCAGCCGCCGGTGTCGGGTCGGATTGGGCGTAATACCTCGTATCGTTTCACAAAACCGCAATATTTATGACGGCCTGCTCTCTTATGAAGAAGCCATGGCGCGAATCAAAAATGTTTATGACCCTTATCATAAACGTCTGAAACAGCTCGTAGATAAATGTCAGAAAAAATTCGGCCTCTGCTTGCTGGTTGACTGCCATTCCATGCCTTCACAAATTTGTCGGATTATGACCGAAGACAAACCCGTGGAGTTTTGCCTCAGCACCCTGTTTGACCAAAGTTGCCCCGAAGAAATGTACGGCTTTATCGGCCAAAAGCTCCAAGACTGCGGCTATCGCGTGGAATATAACCGACCATATTCGGGCGGTTTTATTACTTTTAATTATTGTCAGCCGCGACGCGACCTCTATACCTTGCAAATAGAGGTGAACCGAGCCATTTATATGGACGAAAATGTGTATAAAAAAACACCAGATTTTCAATCTGTTAGCAAGAATCTTAGCGAGTCTTTGGTGGCTTTGGGTAAAATTTTACTGGATTTTAAAAAATAAATGTGTTATAACCCCTCCTGATTTTGGTACTAATCCGGCCTGTCGGCTATGGTTTTAGTATGTTTTGTGTGCTTATTTACAGATGATTGGTCCTTTATGAAGGCTTTTGTAATAAGCGTTAACCAACCTCAAAATCAGGTCATATATGTGTTGAGGCATGATGACCATTTTATAGCCTGTAATCAAACGGAAATTGGCACATTTGTTGCATAAGGGATGTTTGTGGCAGTTTTGAGGGAACAGAGGGATGCGTTTGAGCGTATCAAATTTTATGTTTTTGTTAGTATTGCTGATGTTAATTCAGCCTGTACAAGCGAAGTCTTACATCGAATTAACCGACCCGGCGGCGCTGTGTATGAATGCCACTCAAAAATTTGAACAAGAATATCAAATAAAAGAACATTTATTAACCACCATCTCAAGTGTTGAAACCGGAAGATGGAACCAGAAATTGAAGCGTAATACCGCTTGGCCTTGGACGATTAATGCTCAAGGCAAGGGACGTTTTTTTGCTACTAAGGCCGAAGCCGTGCGTGAGGCCAAACGCTTGATGGCAAGCGGCGTTAAAAGTTTTGATGTCGGATGTATGCAAATTAATATGCTTTATCACGGCGATGCTTTTGACAGCATTGAAGATGCTTTTGACCCCGAGAAAAACGTTGAATATGGCGCCAAGTTTTTGAAAAACTTATATGCCAGCCGCGGAAAAGACTGGATGAAGGCCGCCATGGCTTATCATTCAAGCGTGCCGAAAAAAGCACAACGCTACAAAAAAAGAATCGTTTCTGCTTATGAGCAGGTTAAACAGGCTTTGAACGACAAAAATGCACCGGCAAAACTTTTTGCCGAAACAAAACCTCAGCCTAAGAAAGTTATGGCTAAGAGAGCTGCAGAAGTTATGCCTAAGAGTGCCGCTCGTAAGTCTGCAATGGCCGTTAAAAACGCCATTGAGAAAAATCGTCGCGCTCGTGCCGCCAATGAATGGCGCGAGGCTAAATTGGCAGAATATCGTCAAAGCAAAAACAACTGAAAGGACTAGGACTCCCTGCTGATGAGATGATAGAATTTCCGAAAGAGAACGGCCTTTACTGGCAAGCTATCGGTGGCAATAATATCGACCAAATCAGCGGACACTGTTATCAGTATACCGATATTGTTTCTTATAATCGGAAAAGGGAGGCCTCTACCTTAATTGTTGATATCGGCAAATTTGACAATCATCAAGCCTTAAATGTTTCCGGCTCGTCGGCCGCAATTCCTGATATCAGAGAATTGTTGGCTGACGCGAGCTGGAATCTTAAGGCTGTTTTTTTGACTCATTCTCACCCTGACCATTTGAACGGCATTGTCCATTATCTTAAGGCCGGTTTCCGCCTGCCGGAACTGTTTGGCGGAAAATATACCCTTATGATTTTGAAACAACTCTATGATGAATTTGCCGTGGCCGCAGAAAAACGCCCGAAGTTTCATATTGTTAAAGACGGTGACAAGCTCAAGTTTGGCTCGTTAGATGTTGAGGTGTTGTCTTCTTCACATACGTGTTTTGACAGTTTTGGTTTGATAATTCGCTCTAAAGATGCGGTTGTTTATCATACCGGCGATATGAAAATTGATAACAGCACTTGTTTTCGGAAACCGACGAATCTGCGCAGATTAAAAGCTCTGGCGCCGGAAATTGATTGTGTCGTGGCAGATTTTTACGGCATTTATGATGACGGATTTGCCGTTAAGGAAAGTGATACTTATAAAAAACTCACCGCACTTATTAAAAAATCCGACAAAGATAAAATATTTTTACCGGTTTATCCGACGCATCCGGAAATGTATTTGATTGCTTTTTTGGCCGCCTTAAAGCTGAAAAAAAATGTGGTGTTTTTCGGGAATCCTGATTTTTGCGGTTATCTTAAACTGATTATGGATTATGGGATTTCTTTTGATAAAATGGCCGCCGGACGTATTAAAGTCGTCTATGGGCATGATAAAGAAGACTTAAAAAAACTTAAGAATAATTATGTCGTTATCGGCACTTATAACCATGTGTCTTTGGCGTTTGAAGCTGACCGTCATAACAGTTTCGGCATTATTACGGCAAAAACATTTTTTAACCCGTTTAAGGGACAGTTAAACGCACATAACATTCCCTTTGTTACGGTGGATGATTATCCTGAGCTGCAAGGGTTCGGCCATGGTTTTTTGGGTGATTATGAATATTTAAATTCTATTTTACGCGGGGTATTGTTTATTCCGACTCATTGTCCGGTTTATGTTATTGATAATTTTCGTGAATTAGCTGCTTATATGCACATTAATCTGATTGAGCCGACACCTCGCAACGGTGAATTATTCAAAATTAAGGACAAAAGTTGTCGTTTATATGCCGCTCAACCGCCGTTATGGTTGGTGGTGTCTTATCATGGTGAAATGGCCTGCTTGACTGAAGTGGCACAAAAAGCAACCTCAGGCATGGGCTTTTTGAAACGCACCATAAGTAATCGTCGGTGCAGACGTCGTTTTAAAATGTATTTACACGCACGCAGGAGGTCTGAACATCATGCCAATTAAAAAATATGAAAAAACATATGAAATTAAAAGTTATGAATGTGATAAAAACGGCGATTTGCGCCTCTTGACGCTGATGAACATCTTTCAAGATATTGCCGATAGTCATGCCTCGGCCTTGGGGATTGGGATTGAACATTGTCTGGCAAACGGACTGGCTTGGATGGGCTCGAATTATGTGATTCAAATCTCTCGTTTGCCCAAATGGCATGAAAAAATTTTGTTGCAAACTTGGCCGGCGGTCGAAAAAAAGATTGGTGCCGTCAGAGATTTTTTGGTCTATGATGAAGCCGGAGAAGTTATTATTCGTGCCTCCAGCCAGTGGATTTTGATTGATTATGCCAAACGTCGCCCCGTTGCCCTGAAAGGAAATCTGCCGCCTTATCAGATTATTGATGAGCGCGCTTTGGAAACAGAATTTTCTAAAATTAATGATATCGCGCAAACAGACTTTCAGCGCAATTTTGCCATTCGTTTTGATGATATTGACATCAATAACCATGTGAATAATGCCGTCTATCCTTTGTGGGCAAGCGAGGCCGTGCCACCGGCTTTTCGGTTGGAACATCAGCCGGGAACCATTGAAATTGCCTTTAAGAAAGAGGGCTTATTCGGTGAAGACGTAACGGTTAATTCCGAATTGCACGGTTTGACCTCAACTCATGAAATCATTGCTCAAAGTGATGGAAGAGAATTGGCCAAAGTCAAAATCTGTTGGAAAAGAGCTTAAAGCCAAAAGCCTAAGTGTTCGAGCAAAACTTTTACACCGAGAAAGATTAAAATAACACCGGCTGCCAGCTCCAGATATTTGGTCGGGAGCTTTTGCAGACAAGAGCTTAAACGAAAACCGATAAGGCTGTTTATAAAAGTGATAATGCCGATAACCGTTGCGGCCGCCATTATCGGGACAGAAGTGAAATATAATGTTACGCCGGCGACACAAGCGTCTATACTGGTGGCAAGCCCCAACATTAATAACATTTTATAAGAAAGTTCGCTCTCGGTTTGCGCAGAATCTTTTTTGGGCGATAAGGCATTGCCGATAACATTTAACCCGAGGGCTAAAAAAACTAAAAAAGCAATCCAATGGTCAAAGGCCTCAATATAAACGTGAACGGACTTTGTGCCAAGCCAACCGATAATCGGCATGATAAATTGCCCGCCTCCGGTGGCGGCAGCTAATTTCAGCGCGTTAACTAGCGGACGGCGATGAATTACCAGTCCATATGAAAAAGAGGCTACAAAGGCATCTACAGAAAGAGCCAAGGCCAAAAATAAAATATCTGCTATTGTCATGGGGCATGTGTTAGCACATTAAAATGCAGAATGCAAGTTTTGCCTTAAAGATAAATTAAAAATTTTTTGTTAAAAGCTGTTGCAACGGAGAGGACAATGCAACAAGAATTTTATATATTTCGCCACGGACAAACCGACTATAACCTGCAAAACCGCTGGCAAGGATGCGGTTTTGATTTGCCCTTAAATGCAACAGGACGCGAACAAGCCCAAAATTTGGCAAATAAACTCAAAGACAAAAAGCTGCAAATTATTTATTCAAGCAACTTGCGCCGCGCTGCCGAAACCGCAGATATCGTTGCTGAAAAATTGGGTATTCCTCGTGCTTATAACACTAATCTGCGCGAGATTTGCCTCGGCGAGGCTGAAGGTCTGACTGCACAAGAGGCGGAAACACGCAATCCTGAATTTTATAAAAAATGGATTAGCTTAGATGCAAAGTATGATAACCTGCGTTTTGCCGGCGGTGAGAGCAAAGCCGAGGTTGGGCTAAGAATGTTAACGGCCTTACGAGAAATAAGCTCAGAGGCCCAAAAATACCGCATTATAGGCATTGCCTCTCATGAGGATTCTATTTTGCAACTTTTGAAACTCTTGTCCCTTCCCTTAGAGCATATAGATAATGCCGGCTATTTTCACATTGTCCGCGACGGTAAGGAATTTAAGTTAGTTATTTAACCTTATTTAAACCGACCTTAATTTGATATAAAAGAAGCCCCCTTATGGGATACCATAAGGGGGGAATGAACTTATAGGAAGAAGGAACTCTAATGCGGTTAGAAGATCCGGCAGCGACCGACTCTCCCGTGTCTTAAGACAAAGTACCATAGGCGCTAAAGGGTTTAACGTCCGAGTTCGGAATGGGATCGGGTGGGACACCTTTGCAATTACCACCGGATCATCTAACCGCATTGAGTAAGTTCTGAAGATTATTTATACGTTAAAGTATCAAGCCAATCAGACTATTAGTATCGGTTAGCTAAACACATTGCTGTGCTTACACACCCGACCTATCAACGTGATCGTCTATCACGGTCTTAATGGGGATACCTTGTTTCGAGGTGGGTTTCCCGCTTAGATGCATTCAGCGGTTATCCCGTCCACACTTAGCTACCCAGCGTTGCTCTTGGCAGAACAACTGGTACACCAGAGGTATGTTCATCCCGGTCCTCTCGTACTAAGGACAAATCCTCTCAAGTATCCTACACCCACGGCAGATAGGGACCGAACTGTCTCACGACGTTCTAAACCCAGCTCGC
>CALXWF010000078.1 GCA_944392285.1 uncultured Alphaproteobacteria bacterium
CTGTCATCGGCAAAATCGCCCTCGGTTGGGTTGCAACGCCTTTGATTTCAGCCGTTATCTGTTTTGTTTCGCTGTTTTTTATGGAAAACGTGTTCAATCAAGTTGTCTTTGAACCCTAAACAAAAAAACGCCCCGCAAACCGCGGGGCGTTTAAGTAAAGACAGATTACATTCCAAAGTTCAGATTATTCCACCCGCTTTGCTTTTTAGCGGCTTCCTCTGCTTGAGTTTTTTGTTGGTCTTCCCACTCCCGAATAGGTTTCATCCTTTTATTAACCAAATCTTTTTGCTCTTGCGTTTGCGCCACACCCAAAGGCAATAACTGGTTCAGAAGCGCCGGAGACACAAAATCCGCATGATTTTTTTGCAAAGAAGACACCAAAGTCTCTATCATTTCTGCACCGGGCTTGGCATTGAAGACCCGCACTTTTCCGCCGTAAAAGATAGCAAAAGAATGACACGGTGCCGACAACATCACATCAGTATAATCCACCCCGCGCACAAAACGCAGCATAATTTTAGGCTGTACCACACATGCTTCGGAAGCTTCAAAATTAACATTATTTTCATTCATCAACAACTCATCGGTAATAACCTTTTTAAGCTCATCATTAATCACGCCGCAAAAACCTGTTAAAGCCATACCGTCAAGCGTATATCCTTTATAATCAGCCGGTTTATTTGCCAACTCATAACAAAAAATCTGCTCTGAGCTCTCAATATTGGCGATTCCGGCCTTACCGACAGAATCAGCGATTCGGGGTAAAATAGTTTTCTGATTTTCTTGCCTTCTCCAAGCATTCGGATCTTGTTGAAAAGACTGCACACCCTCGCTGATCATCAGTTCATCATCGGCAGCCTTTGCTCCGAAACTAAGCAAAACCAGAGCCACAGCCATTAAACCTGCAAATTTATGCTTCATGTCTCTCTCCTTACTCAAAGAAACTTACAAAAGTATATAACCCTTTCTTTAAGATTACCACCAAAAAAATTTTTTACCCAACTCCTACAGAAATCAGCACAAAAAAAATCCGTAATTCTGTGCATTTTAACCAATAATTATGTATTTTTGATTAGACTGCGATTATAATAAAGTTAAAATTGTTGCAGATTTGTTAAATTTTAGAAAAACTGACGGCTTTTTCTGGCAAAGGCCTGCCATTTATGCTAGAATTTTACTATAAACTGCAAAAAGAGAGAATAAGATGTACATCTGGGTAATTTTGGCAACTTTTATTGCAATTTTATATTCTTTCAGTCTGGCCCCGCGGGAAGACATGAGAGACCTATATGTCACACCCAGAGCTGAAGCTGTCATTTCAAGACTGGTCATTCAACACAAAGCCGGCATGAACTGGGTATTTGCCAATACGCCGCCGCAAAACGGCTCAACCGTCGTCACCTACACCACCGGTGAAATTATGGATGCGCAAGATTCCGGAAGTTCCGTTAAGATGGAAGAATTTTTACCCATTGGCTTCAACAAAGAAACCGGTTTTACGACCGAAATTTATTGTGTTGATAAAGAAAATCACGATAGCGCCAAAGATTGCGCCTCTCAAGATGCCAGACGTTATTTAATCACTTATGGACCGATAGACGCCCGCTGGATAAATCGCAAAAGCGGGCGCCCCGGCAATGACTTGTTATCAGCCATGAACAATGTCATGGGCAACACCATTACTTTTGGCTACACGGTTATCCCTGAAGATGTTCACCCCGACACCGGTGACATTCAAGGCATTGCCAGCCGAGAAAACGTGCAAATATACATTCCAAACTACATTTACCGCAACGGCGAATACGCCAAAGCCTGCGGCAATAAAGACACCGCGGCTGAATATTGCTTGGTATACATTACGCCGTATTAAAGGCAGATGAGGAGAAACACCATGTTAAGAGAAATTATCAAACTTCGCGCACAAAAAGGTAGCCTTATGGTAGAAGCCATGGCCATGTTGGCGCTTATTTCCATGGTCACCCCGATTATATACAAAAAAGCGGCCGAACGCACGTCAGAACTGCAAGATATTAATGCGGCCAGCCAAATGCGCTCAATCATCAACTCCATTGACCGCTACATGAAAGACAACTACGTTGCCATGAAAAAGGGCGAGACCGTCAACACGGCTTGTGCCGGCACGGACCAAAACAAAAGCTACAGTGCCTTCAGCGGCGCCGGTGATAAAACCGTTACGGTAAACTTAAATCACTTTTGCGAATATTTGCCTTATGGCTTGGATACAAAATCAAAAACCTTCAAAGATTTTACCATTGCCATCAAAAAAGAAGACACCACCAGCGGCCGAGTTTTAATGACGGCGGTTGTTGTAGCCAAACCCACAGACCCCAACCTGCAAATGATTCGTTCCTCACGCATTGCTTCCATGATCGGCAGCAACGGCGGTATTGTCAGAGATGACACCAAACCCACCGAAGATTCCACAAACGTCCAGGGAACACAAGGTATCTGGAACTTAGACCTTAAAGATTTCGGCATTGCCAAACAAACCGCCGGCACGGTTGTTGCCGCCTCCATGCAATCTGTTGCCACATCTTCGGTCGGTTCTGAAGATGTGCTTTATCGTGTAGACACCGGCTATCCTGAGATGAACACCATGTCGACCGACCTTTTCATGGCCAACCATGACATTGAAGATGTCAACACCATGGTCATCAACGGCAAAAACGCAAATGCCGAAGCCGGCAATTATGCACTTTTAGTTCAAGGAAAACCATCTGAGTTTCAAAAAGATATTTTTGCCAGAGCAAGTGCTATTATCAAAGACGGTGCCTTCATTGGCTTGACTGACAAACCTACTAGCGAAGACAAGTTATATGTCGCTGGCACAACTTCTCTTAATGGCACAACAAACATAAACAGTGGGGATTTAAACGTAACGACCGGAAACACCACACTCGGCGGCACTCTTCACGTAACAGGAAACACCACTATCGGCAATGACGCCAATAAAAGCACACTGACGGTATTTGGAGATACCGAGTTAAAAGAAAATTTGAAAGTACTAAAAAATGCCGAAGTAGGTGAAGATTTAACCGTCAATAAAAATGCAACAGTCACGGGGGACTTTTCTTCTTCAAACGGTGGCTTTACCACAACAAATAACGGAAGCAAAACAACCGTTAACATTGGCAAGACAGAAACTGAAGGTGGCAACTTAAACGTGATTGGGGACGGCACCAACACAGGCATTATCAAGGCCCCTAAGCTTAGCGTAGAAGTTCTTGAAGGTGATACCGGAAAATTTGAAAATCTCTATGCCGGAACCGACAACAAAACTAATACCAGCGCAGACACCTATACTTTAAGCGTTGGCAAAAGCTTTGTCCGCATTAAAGACAACAACTTTGCCGTCGGTAATGTCCCCCTAAGCGGCACAACAATGAGCAACGGCACCATAGCAGCTCCCGGCAATGCTCGCTTAGCAGTTAACAATAGTGAAACATTCATGAGCCATACAGATGTCGCTATGTTGGCAACCAGAGCGGCAACCATCAAAGCCGGCACCTCTGCCACGGTCAACACACCGGATTTTCGTGTAAAAAATGACGACAAGGAATATTTCCGTGTTAACGCGGCAGGCTCATCCGGTGAAAATAAAGGTGTCCAAGTAACCAACACCGACTTTATCGTATCGGAAGCCAATGATTTAACCAGTAAAATATTTGAGGTTAACCCAACTACCTCCCTGCCCTCACAAAAAGCAAGCGTCCGTGTGCGCAAAGGCGTCATTGAAATTGCCACAAACACAGACACCACCAAGACAGATGCCAACGCCACCGGTTACATCCAACTTGACCGCATTGTTGACAATCGCACTTGGGACGCCTCAGGGCTTCCCTCTGCCGGAAGTGAAACCAAATATGATAGATTTCAAGTCAACCCGGCATACACCTCGGTTATGCATGATATCAAGCTCACCACCCGCGGCGGCGCGCGTTTGAGTGATATCTTGCCGGACTTCATTAACAAAGGTATTTATGTCTTGGATAACACTTATAAAGAAAACGGCTGTGGTGGTGACACTTGCAACTGGGAAA
>CALXWF010000079.1 GCA_944392285.1 uncultured Alphaproteobacteria bacterium
ATAGGAAATGTTTTTAGCGAATTTTTATTTGCGTATTAGTACAGTTCTCGTTGGAAACCGTCCCCATAAAAGCATTCAGATGCAACTGGCATTTTTCAATAATCAGACCATTATTTCCATCTGACGATATTGAAGTAACGAAAGGTCCTGCATTCGTGCAAGCTGATAACGCTAATAACAATAATGTTGAAAATATTAATTGTTTCATCCTTTTTCCCCTTACAAAACAAAGTATATTTCTACAAACTTGTGTCAAATTTTTTTGGTTAACATATATTATACAGCAGCAACAATCAAGTGATTATTTGTTTCGGCTTTTTTAACAAACATCTTTAATCCGCAGCGAATATTTTTGCAAAAAATATTTGTATTTGCCAGGGCTTGGTGTTAGCTTAAAAAAAATAAACTGCACATGGGAGAGGGATATGACTAAAATTACTTGGAAACCGGGGACAATGCTCGCCCCCGTACCGCCGGTTCTTGTTTCTTGCGGGACCGTCGAAAAACCCAATGTTATGACCGCCGCCTGGACCGGAATTATTAACTCCGAGCCGGCCATGACTTATGTGTCTATCAGACCTTCTCGCTTCTCTCATCAGCTGATTTCTCAAAGCGGTGAGTTTGTGATTAATCTGGCTAATTTACCCTTGGCTACCGCTGCGGATTTTTGCGGCGTGAAATCCGGCAGAGATATTGATAAATTTAAGGAAATGAACCTTACTCCTCTGCCCTGCTCTAAAGTTAAAGCACCGCAGATTAAAGAAAGCCCCGTTTCCATTGAATGTAAGGTTACAAATATTCAAACTCTTGGAAGCCATGACTTGTTTATGGCCGAAATCGTCGCCGTAAACGTTGATGATAAATATTTGGATGCAGACGGAAAACTCTGGCTCGAAAAAGCCGGACTTATTGCCTATGTTCACGGCTTTTATTATACGCTTGGCAGGAATCTCGGAAAATTCGGCTTCTCGGTTGATAAAAAGCGTTTGGCCGAGCTTAACAAAAAAACTCAACCCGCCAAGCCTAACTCAAAATTTTCTCGCAAAAAAGGCGCTCTCTCTCCGCATCATGAAGAAAAAGATAACCTGCCCTTGTTTGCTTTTAAACATAAGAAAAAATATGGCAATAACCGCGGCTTTAAAAAGCAAAAAGCGCTAAACAGCGCTTCTGCCTAAAAGGTTTTTGTTTACATACGCGTATCAAAAACTTCAAAATTTTGACGCAAATATTCAAGCAAATCTTTGTCATTAAAAAATTTGCTGCAGTCTGCGTCCGTAGTGGTTTTGTCACTTGGAATCGGACGATATTTTTGCAGAAAATACTGCTTAACCCCTCTGGCTTTCAAAGAATCTGCCATGGTGTAAATATCTTTTATATCCAAAATACGCGGGTCACAAGTGGTGCGGCACTCAAAAGTTATACCGCTTGCCAAAAGCTGGTCTAAACTTTGCAAGGCATTTGCCAGATGCCCGTGGCTGCCGGTTGCTTGGTCATAGCGCGCAGCTTCAAACGGCGCCTTTATATCAAAACCGACCCAAGAAACCAAAGGCAAGACCTCTGCCAAATGTTTGGGACGATAGCCCCCCGTGTGCATGCCGATAATATAGCCCAAGTCTTTTACCTCGGTCATGGCTTGTTTTAAGCCGTCTTGCATTAAAGGCTCACCGCCGCTGAAAACAACCGCATCTAAAACGCCTTTGCGTTTTTTTAATAGCTCAATAAATTTTTGCCAGTCTACCTCGTCGGGACCTTCAAGCCCTTGAAGATTGGTGTTGTAACAAAAAGGACAACGCCAAGGACAACCCTGCATAAATACAACAGCGGCTATCTTATTTGGAAAATCGACGGCCGAGAAAGTTTCAAGGCCGCCGATTTTAATAGATTTTTCCATGAAAATTGTGCTTATTCAGCCGCAATAGCCATTGCCTGTTCTTCAGTCAGGTGCATAACGGCTTTGCTCTCACAGAAGCAAACACGTGAATAATATTCAGATTTTTTACCTTTGTTGAACTCTGAAACCGGACGCAGATAGCCCATAACGCGGGTCCAGTTTTCGCAGGGTTGTCTTTCTTCGTCGGTTAATCTGATATCATTGATATTGATGGTGTTCATTTCTAGTCTCTCCTAAGTAAAATTATAAACGTTTTTGTTCTGTTATGCAACATCTTTACTGGATGCTGCGGCTTTTCTTTTTTCTGCCAATTTTTCTTCGTCGCAAATCGGACAGAATTTGTGTTCACCGGACAAATAACCATGTTTGGGACAAATTGAGAATGTCGGCGTAATGGTTATGTAAGGCAAACGATAATTGGTCAAAACTTTCTTCACCAAGTCACGGCAAACTTTGGCCGAAGACAAACGTTGGCTCATGTATAAGTGAAGAACCGTACCACCGGTATATTTGGTTTGCAGGGTTGACTGCAAATCCAAGGCCTCAAACGGATCATCCGTATAGCCGACCGGAAGTTGCGAAGAGTTGGTATAATAGGGATTCTCAGGCGTGCCGGCTTGGATAATGCCCATGAAACGCTTTTTGTCCTCACGCGCAAAACGGTAGGTCGCGCTTTCTGCCGGGGTGGCTTCCAAGTTATACATATGACCGGTTTCTTCCTGAATCTTTACTAATTTTTCGCGGATATAATCCAAGAATTTTTCAGCAAACTTTTGTCCCCATTCATCGGCAATGTTGTGCTCGTCATTGGTAAAGTTGCGAATCATCTCGTTGATACCGTTGACACCAACCGTTGAGAAGTGGTTGCGTAAGGTGCCGAGATAACGCTTGGTATAAGGATACAAACCACCGTCAATCAGTCTTTGAATGACTTTGCGTTTGATTTCCAAAGAAGTTTGAGCAATGTGCATCAACTCATCAACACGGGCAAAAAGGGCATGCTCATCACCTTTGTAAACAAAGCCTAAACGTGCACAGTTGAAGGTAACAACGCCGATTGAACCCGTCTGCTCGGCAGAACCGAATAAGCCGTTTCCTCTGGCCAAAAGCTCACGCAAGTCAAGCTGTAAGCGGCAGCACATGGAGCGGATTTGACCGGGTTTTAAAACCGAGTTCAAGAAGTTTTGGAAATAAGGCAAACCATATTTGGCCGTCATTTCAAACAAAAGCTCGGTATTTTCATCTTCCCAGGGGAAGTCCGGCGTGATGTTATAAGTCGGAATCGGGAAGGTAAATGGACGACCTTTAATGTCACCTTTCATCATGACCTCAATATAGGCCTTGTTAATCATGTGCATTTCTTCTTTAAGGTCACCGTAAGTATAAGGCTGCTCAACACCGGCTATAATCGGGTGTTTGTCTTTCAAATCATCGGGGCAGACCCAGTCAAAAGTAAAGTTGGTGAAAGGTGTTTGTGAACCCCAACGTGACGGAACGTTCAAGTTATAAATCAGCTCTTGAATGGACTGATAAACTTGTTCATAGCTCAAATTGTCTACGCGGATGTAAGGTGCAAGATAGGTGTCTACCGATGAAAAAGCCTGCGCACCAGCCCACTCATTTTGCAATGTGCCCATGAAGTTAACCATTTGGCCGACAGCAGCACTTAAGTGTTTGGCCGGACCGGCTTCCGCTTTTCCGGGGACGCCGTTAAAACCTTCATGCAATAAGTTTTTCAGAGACCAACCGGCGCAATAGGCTGCCAACATGTCCAAATCGTGGATGTGAATGTCACCATTGCGGTGTGCTTCGCCGACTTCTGCCGGATAAACATGACTTAACCAATAGTTGGCAGTGACCTTGCCGGATACGTTTAAGATTAAACCACCGTTTGAATAGCCTTGGTTGGCATTGGCATTAACACGCCAGTCTAATTTTTCCAAATATTCGTTAATGGAGCTTTCAACATCTACCATAACCTTTTTGTCGGCACGCATACGTTGACGCTGGTCACGATACAGGATATAGGCCTTGGCCGTGGCAAAGTAGTTGGCCGAAATTAAAACTTGTTCCACAATATCTTGTATCTGCTCAATTGAGGGAAGAGTTTCGGCAAATTTGTGTTTTAATACTTTTAATACCTGAGCCGTTAACAGCCAGCTTTCTTCTTCACCAAACTCACCGGTCGTGGTACCGGCTTTGTTAATGGCATTAAAAATTCTGTTGCTGTCAAACGGCGCCAAAGTACCGTCTCTTTTGGTAACATTGGAAACGGGTACTTCTTCATTTGCAATTTTAGGCATTGTATAGTTTGTAGTCTCTGACATATCCTGGTATCTTTCTTAAATTTTGTTTTTGACCTTGTTGTTATATGCTATCGTTTCGATATGCTACATACCATATCTTGTGTTAACAAAAAGTAAAGACAACAACATATTGTATGCACATCTTTTTTTCATAATTATTTTTCTTATTGATTTTCAACGGCTTTTTTCTAAAAAAAAATTTAGCAATGCCTCTTTGCTCATATTTCTATATATAAAGTGGAATCTCAACAGCCAAAATTTAGATTTTATGACTTGACAATGCTAACTAACTCAATTTGTTGGATAAATATTTTTTGGCATTGTTGATTATTTTATTAATAAAAATTAACAAGAAAAATATTGTTAAATTTCAATAAGTTATTTTCATGTTAACAAAGGTTAAAATCCACAAGTTTCTCCACAGATAAAAAAACAGAGTCGTTTTGAAAAACGACTCTGTTTTTTTAATCATTTTTGAAGATTTAACGTCCGGGTTCGGTGACAACCTCTTCGCCGATGACGGTTTCTTCAATATAGTCATCGGTACATTGCGGACCGATACAACGTTTGAGAACCGTTGCCTTGCGTCCGGGAACCAAGCCCTTAACAT
>CALXWF010000080.1 GCA_944392285.1 uncultured Alphaproteobacteria bacterium
CGCAAGTGGTATTACCTGTTCCGAACTACGTTCGCCCTGCCCAAAGGCTTCGCAAGCCTAACGGCTGGGCAGGTATGTCTACATCTACCTGCTTACGCAGGTAGTGTTACGTTCGAATCATAAAAACGCCCGTTTAAGGGCGTTTTTTTAGTCTTCTAATATTGAGCGAAACCATAGGTGCTCTTGTGCCGCTTTTCTCCATGCCGTGTTGACAGCCGCTTGTGCCAAGGGAGAAAGTGGCTCTTTTAGGGAATGTCTTTGTTGTATTTCAGCAAGCAGATTTTCTGATATGTCGGATAAATCTACTTTTACGATGGGGCCGTTATAGCCTTTTCCTTCGTAAAATTTGCCGTATACAAAATATTCATTTCCACGTTTTTCTAAAAAGGCAGCGGCCGTTCCATCTGCAAAATATTTTTTTGCCAAAAGCTGTGCTGATGCTTGTACTTGGCTTTTCCTTTTTTTGAAAAGATTAAAGATTTTCATGACTTCGTTTTTTAATTTGTTAATAATTTGCTTTTATGCATCTTATTGTGCAATTTTTTTTAAATTTTGTCAAGTATGTAAATTTTTGTTATCTATGGGTGATTTTATTTAATATGAAACCGGTTAACATCTCTTCTTTGTCCCAACTGATGCCGATATTTAATACCTTGAAATGCTGTTGTAAATCTTTGGGAATTTTGACAAGGTCTTTAGAAGTGGTGTAAAGCTCGGCTTGAAGCTCTTTGGCTTTGCTAATCAGAGCTTCTAATTCAGCAGGGGTATATTGATGATGATCCGGAAAATCAATGGTTTCGCTTAAGCTAATTCCGAGCTCTTTTAATGAATTATAAAATTTTTCGGGACGACCGATGCCGGCAAAGGCTAAAACCCTTTCAGGTAAAGGCTCGGGGCTTATCGGCGTGATGGTGCCGGTAAAGAGTGGCTTATCACGGATAATTTTGGCAATATTATATTGGTCTTGACCGATAATGATGACGGCATCGGTGCGCTTGAGGCCGCTGTGCCAATTTTCACGCAAGGGGCCGGCCGGAACCGGACGACGATTGCCTAAGCCAAAACCACCATCTACAACGATAAAAGATAAATCTTTAAATAATCCGGGGTTTTGAAAGCCGTCATCCATAATGATAATGTTTGCGCCGTTTGCTTCAGCTTTAAGGGCTGCTTTGTATCTGTCAGCATTAACGACTGTCGGCGCCGTGCTTGCCAATAATAACGGTTCATCTCCGACTTCAGCCGCTGTGTGGCATGAGAGGTCAACCAAAACATCTTGCAGCTTTCCGCCATAGCCGCGGGTGATGAAAAACGGTGTATATCCTTGTTGTTGCAACATTTTTGCCAAAGAAATCGCTATCGGGGTTTTACCGGTGCCGCCGGCGGTCAAATTGCCGACACAGATGACCGGCGTTTTTACTTTTTTGGGGTGGCGCAGGTATAAGCGTAAGCGTGTTGCACAAGCGTATAAACCACCTAAGGGCCAGAGTATTGTTGAAATTAAATTCCTTGTTTTCCAATATGACGGCGTTTTCATTTAAATAAAACCTTTAACTTTATTAACAATACCGTCTAAAATTTTTGCCTCACCGTTGGCCCAGTTATATGCTAAGCTACGTTTGGCTTCAAGAAGCTCTTTATTGCTTAAGAGTTGAGATACGGTTTCTTCCAATTCTTCAATGTCATTTACCTGAATTACGGCATCGGCTTTTTTGGCACGGTTCATGGCATCGGTAAAGTTAAACATATGCGGGCCGACAATAACGGCATCTCGCACACGGGAAGGTTCCATAAAGTTTTGGCCGCCATGAGGAATTAAAGACCCGCCGATAAAAACTAAAGGCGCAATGTCATACCAGATGCCGAGTTCTCCGACGGTGTCGGCAACATAGATGTCCGTATCGGCTGTTATTTTGTCATTTTGAGAGCGTAAAGCACCTTTCAGGCCGGCTTCTTTGATTGCTTCCATAACCTCGGGACCACGGTGCGGATGTCGTGGGGCAATTAAGGTTAAGAGTTTGGGAAACTTTTCTTTTAACCTTTTGTGCATGCGGGCAATTTTGGTCTCTTCATTATTATGGGTCGAGCTCGCTAACCAAACCGTGCGCCCTTTGATTTGTGAGGTAATTTCATCTTCTTTGTCTTTATCAATGGGAAGAGGTAGGCCGGCATATTTAAGGTTGCCGAGGCACAAGGCTTCTTTGGCGCCTAAAACCCGCAGCCGATAGGCATCTTCTTCAGATTGTCCAAGGCAAAGACTGAAACAGCCTAACAGCTCTTTACAAATAAAGTCAAATTGTTGCCAACGCTTGAATGATTTGTTGGAAATGCGCCCGTTGACCAGAATCAGCGGAATGTTTTTGCGTTTTATCCCTGATAACATGGCCGGCCATAAGTCAGATTCAAACCACAAAACCAAATCAGGCCGCCAATGTTTGATAAAACGCGTGGTGAAAACCGGATTGTCAATGGTAATGTATTGGTGAAAAGCTCTCTCAGGCAGACGCTTGGCCATGAGCTCAGCTGAGGTGATGGTGCCGGTGGTGACCATGATGTGTGCCGTCGGATATATCTCAAGCAATTTGTGGATAAGCGGCAACATTGATAAAGATTCACCGACGGATGCCCCGTGAAACCAAATTAAAATCCCCTCGGGGCGCTTTAAACTCGGACGGCCGATGCGCTCATTAAACCGTTTGAGGTCTTCTTTGCCGTTTTCTTTGCGCTTTTTAATGTAGCGAGAAATAACCAAAGGATAGAGAATCCGAATAAGTGTGTTGTAGATACGAATAAACACGAAGTTCAGCTCCTTTTTTTGCGAGAGGCTTCAATCTCTTGTAAAGTGGCCGGTAGCACCGGCGTACGTCCCATGGCGAGGTCGGCTTCAGATTGCAGACGGTTGGCCAGGTCTTCCAGAGATTGACGCAAAGTTTCAATTTCTTCTTCGGTGGCATTTGATTTTACATAAAAAGGCTCAGAAACCGTGCAAATACCTTGACCGAAGGGAAGGGGAATCATCATTTTATCCCAGGCTTTTTCAATAATGTAGGCATGCTTAAAACTATTGACCATGACAAAAATCGGCGTGCCGGTTTTTTGGGCAAAGTAAAGCGGGCTTTTGGTCATGTGCATTCTGGGACCTTTGGGACCATCGGGAATAATGCAAATGGAACGATTTTTTTCTTCTAATGAACGCATTAAACCCATGGCGGCGCCTTTGGCGTTTACCGTTGTGGAGCCACAAATGGTGCCAAGGCCGAATTTACGGAGAAGACCGGCAATTATTTGGCCGTCTTGGTGCAGAGATACCAAGGCATCCAACGGAAAATTGCCGCGGGCAAAATAGGGCATCATCATGGCGCGGCCGTGCCAGCCAACCAAAACAAAGTTCTTTTGAGCAGCAACATTTTTATACAACTGCTCAACGCCTTTGGTCTGCCAACGTGTGGTTTTGCCGACTAATAGGGCATAAAGGTATAAGATATGGCTGACTATACGGATGACAAAGGCCGAACTTAATATCTTTTTTATTTTCTTTTTTAGTTTCTTTTTATATTGGTTCATTTCTTTTTGACCATCTCGGTGACGGCAATGCCGATTGTATCGTTTTCGGTAATGACAACTTCACCATGGCCGATAAGCACGTCATTGGCATAGATGTCAACATAATCATTGATATCGCGGTCAAGCTCAACCACCGCGCCGCGTCCGAGCTTTAATAACTGGTGGACTCTGAGGTCAGCCGTGCCTAATGTTACCGAAATTTCAACCATTATTTCATCATTGGAAATGATGTGTTTTTTGTTATTTATCATCTTATTTAAAAATCCTGTCTCTTTTGTTGTGCTCATCATATATAATTTTTTTTAATCTGCAAATTCAATTTTAACACTTATCAAACCTTTATTTATTCTTTGCGCGTCGCTTGTGGATTAAACGCAATAACCGTTGCCCAAATTTTTTAATTGTGCCAAAAAAGTTAGCAGTGAGCTTGCAGGTGAGCTCGGGTTTCCCTATATATATTCTGTGGCAATAATTTGTTAGGATAGAGGTATTATGGCAGCAAAAAAACAAATATATCCGGTTTTACCCTTAAGAGATATTGTTGTTTATCCCAAAATGATTGTACCGCTGTTTGTCGGACGAGAGAAGTCTGTTAAGGCTTTGCAAAAAGTGGTGGACTCTGATCAGAATATTATTTTGACAACTCAGCTTGATGCCGCAGTGGAAGACCCGACGCCCGATGACGTCTATCATGTCGGAACTTTGGGAACGGTGGTGCAGCTTTTGCGTCTGCCGGACGGTACGGTTAAGGTGTTGATTGAGGGGCTTGAAAGAGTTAAAATCAACAAGTTTTTGCCAAATGATGATTATATGGAAGCAGAGGCCGTTATCCTTAAAGACGAATCTGAAGAAGATGCCGAACTTGAGGCCTTGGTCAGAGCGGTTTTGTCGCAATTTGAAGACTATGTTAAATTATCTAAAAAAACTCCGCCGGAAGTATTGGTCGCCGTTAACCAAATTCAGGATAAAAGCAAGCTGGCCGATACCATTGCTTCGCATTTGGCCTTAAAAATTGCCGAAAAACAAGCTTTGCTTGAAGGAAAAAGCCTAAAAGAGCGCTTTGAAAAAATACTTGGCTTTATGGATGCGGAAATTACGTTGCTTGAGGTTGAAAGCAAAATTAAAAACCGTGTTAAGCAACAAATGGAAAAAAGCCAAAAAGAATATTATTTGAACGAGCAGATAAAAGCTATTCAAAAAGAACTCGGCGATGGTGAAGATGATGCCGAAATCGTCGAATATAACGAAAAAATCAAAAATACCAAACTTAGCGCCGAGGCCAAAGAAAAAGCTTTGGCTGAAGTGAAAAAACTTAAAAATATGAACAGTATGTCTTCCGAGGCAACCGTGGTACGCAATTATTTGGATTGGCTTTTGGGTATTCCTTGGAAAAAACGTTCCAAAGTAAATCGTGATTTAAACAAAGCCATGGAAATTTTGGAAAAGGATCATTACGGTCTGGAAAAAGTCAAAGAGAGAATTTTAGAGTTTTTGGCCGTGCAGGCGCGGGCCGATAAGGTTAAGGGGCCGATTTTGTGTCTGGTCGGGCCTCCGGGGGTGGGGAAAACGTCACTTGGTAAGTCAATCGCTCGGGCGACGGGGCGCAGTTTTGTTCGTGCTTCGCTCGGCGGTATGCGCGACGAAGCTGAGATCCGCGGGCATCGGCGCACTTATATCGGTTCCATGCCGGGTAAGATTATTCAAGGTATGAAAAAAGCCGCGACATCCAATCCGTTGTTTCTGCTTGATGAAATTGATAAATTGGGGCAGGATTGGCGCGGAGATCCAAGTTCGGCGCTTTTGGAGGTTTTGGACCCCGAACAAAATTCGGCCTTTAATGATCATTATCTGGAAGTAGATTACGACTTGTCTGATGTTATGTTCGTGACAACCGCTAATTCGCTGGATATGCCTCGTCCTCTTCTGGATCGTATGGAGATAATCCGTTTGTCCGGGTATACCGAAGATGAAAAGATTGAAATTGCCAAACGCCATTTGATTCCGAAAATTTATGAAGAAAACGGTGTTAAAAAGAGCGAGCTGAGTATCGCCGACGGGGCTATCCGCGATATTATTCGGTATTATACCAGAGAAGCCGGCGTTCGAAACCTGGAACGCGAGCTTTCCAAAATTGCGCGGAAAGCCGTTAAAGAAATATTGATGTCGGGAGAGAAGAAAGTTTCTGTTAACACTAGAAATCTGGAAAAATATCTCGGCGTTATTAAATATCGTTACGGCGAGGCCGAGCAGAAAGACCATGTCGGTGTTACGACCGGTTTGGCCTGGACGGAGGTCGGGGGAGATATTCTCTTTATTGAAGCCGTTGATATGCCCGGTAAGGGAAAAATTACGCAGACCGGAAAACTCGGTGATGTGATGAAGGAATCTATTGAAACGGCATATTCGGTGGTTCGTTCTCATTCCGAGCAGCTAGGAATAGAGCCGGAAGTTTTTGAAAAAACCGATATCCATGTTCATGTGCCGGAAGGAGCAACGCCTAAAGACGGGCCTTCGGCCGGTATTGCCATGTATACGACGCTGGTTTCGGTTTTGACTAAAATTCCGGTACGTAAAGATGTCGCCATGACCGGTGAAATTACATTGCAGGGTCGGGTACTGCCGATCGGCGGGTTAAAAGAAAAACTGCTTTCGGCGTTGCGCGGCGGAATCAGAACCGTGATTATTCCGAAAGATAACGAGAAAGATCTTGCAGAAATTCCCAATAATGTTAAAGAAGGACTGAAGATTATTCCCGTGTCGGAGGTAAAAGAAGTTTTGGATATTGCTTTGAAAGAAAAGGTAAAGCCCTTGAAAAAACTTCAAAAAGCGTGTTAAGACAAAGCCCGGTTAGTCCCGGGCTTTGTTTTGCGCGGCGATTTTATTCAAAATCTGTGTTGTTTGCTGGGATGTTGTGTTTTGTTCACGTTTTAAGGCGTCTTGCAACAATTCGGGCATTTTGTTGCTGAAAAAATCGTCCAGGTTTGTTTCGGAGGGGTTAGGAACTTGATAGAGATTCTTTTTTAGCTCCTGTTCAAATTTTTTATTCTCTTCATTTTTAATTTGATTATATCGTTCGGCCATTTTGTGTTGCTCGGCTTCCAGCGTGCTGCCAGCATATTCCTGTCTGATTGAGGCAATTTTATCATCTGAGGGATCAGAGGCCGATAAGTTCAGGGAATCGAGAAAACTACGGGCAGCTTTGAGTTCCGATGACGACAGCCCCATGGCCGCCGCATATTCCAGGCTGAGCTTTTCATAATTTTCTTTTGCTTTGTTGAAATCGTAGCCTTGAGATTCTTTTTCTATATTGGTTACGGACAAAACATAATTTCCTGACTGATTATTGTAGCCGAGATAGGAAGCGCTGGCATTCTGTCCATCTGCTGTTTTTACCGCTTTCATTTGTTCATTGCAGAGAATGCCGATCGGATATTCGCATTGAGCCGTGATTTCTGGAGACGATACTATGTCGTCCTGTGCATTATGAAGCAGTAAAGTCTGATATTTCTTATCGGCAGATTTGTATAAACTGACGACGTATTCTTCACCGGCGATGTTGACGGATTTGTCGTTGTATGTACGGATAAATTCTTTATTGACTTGGTCAGGGATTTTTTCTTCGGCAGACAAAGCCAATATGATTGAATTTGTTTGAGATTGATAATGGCGGATGTAAGAATCCGTTTTGGAGCTGTTAAAATTTTTGAGAGCCTCTTCTATTGTATTATAGCCTTTTTCATTTTTTAGGGCATATATTTCTTCCAGAAGATTGAGACGGATACGATCAGACGGGAGCATAAACGCGCTTCCGTCATACAGTTTGCTATGAATGCTGTCAAGCAACTGGTGCTGCTTTTCATGATTGCTTACTTCCGGACAGTAAGTTTTGCGGGCTCTGTCTTCCAATATTTGCCGTTCATATTCCGTCGGGTTTTCCATAGCATAAATATTATAGATGACGGCATCGGCGGTACTGTTGTATAATGCAATATTTTCATTACGGTTTTGCAGCGCATCAATGCTGGGAATAAACATAATATTAAGGTAGTGTTTTGTTTGTTCGGTATTTACGGAAATGCTGCTTTTGACCGTGTCAGGAGCGGTTGTGTTGTTTTCGGCAGCTTTTCCGGGAAGGATACTCGCCGTTATAATGGCCGCTGTCAGGGCTTGCTGTTTGAGATGCTGTTTGAGCTTTTTTACTCTCTCTCTTATATCCATTTTATTCTCCTTTGATCTCAATACTTGGAATATTTATATCATATTTTGTTATTTTTGTCTATATGTTAATGCTAAAATTGATTCGAATGATTTCGACTCCTTGCCGTTGACAGAAAAGAATCGTTTGTAATCATGCTGGGCGGCTTGATTTTTGGGATTTAAGGCTTTGGGGATGGTATAAAACGGTGTTTTTTTGTGTATAAATGCCGAAAAATCACTTTTTTTTGTTTGTGAGCATTGATTTTGTTTGACTTAAGCAAAATTTGGCTATTAAATTTCTTTGTGGATGTGATATGCATATACCACATTTGTTTATAACTTATATTAGAGGGAGTCCTCACAGTGAATAAAAATGAATTGATTTCTAGCATTGCTAGTGACACCGGCCTTACCAAAACTGATTCTGCTAAGGCTTTAGATGCATTTGTTGCTTCCGTAACCAATGCTTTGAAAAAAGGTGATGAAGTTCGCTTGGTTGGTTTTGGTACTTTCGCTGTATCAAAACGCGCTGCTACGACCGGCCGCAATCCTCGCACCGGCGCTGCTATTAAAATTCCTGCTCGCAAACAGGCTAAATTTAAAGCAGGTAAAGCTTTGCAAGACTCTGTAAACTAATATAAATTAAGGATCGGTTTGTGCCGGTCCTTAAGTTTATGAGCTATTGCGAGAGGCTAAAAACCTCTAAAACAAATCAGGCAGGGTTTTTATCCTGCCTTTTTTGTGTCTGAATTACATTAACTTATTGTAAAATATGTATCTTTTAAAAAATATAAAAATATTGAATTTTTTTTGAAAAAATACTTGATTAATTTTTTTTATGAGTGTATAAGTCTTCTCGTAAACAAGATGGGCGCTTAGCTCAGCTGGAAGAGCATCTCGTTTACACCGAGAGGGTCGGGAGTTCGAACCTCTCAGCGCCCACCAATTTAAGCCACCGAATAGGTGGCTTTTGTTTTATCGGGTAAATAGGTTCGACCTCCCTCGGGAGTTCTTCTGGCTCGTAAGGCTTTTGTTAAAGCCTAACTCGCTGCGGTCACTCGTTTTGTAACGCTTGCTTCCCACGCTGTTGCGGTTTTGCAAGCTAACAAAACTTCGCCTGTTGTCAAAAATTTCTCCGCCGGAGAAATTTTTTTCCGCCAGCCTCTCGGCGCCCACCAATTTAAGCCACCGAATAGGTGGCTTTGGATACAAAAATAACCTCAGAATCTTCTGAGGTTATTTTTTTTTAGATGTTTTGTGTTTGCCAAGTGAGTGCATTGCTGATGTAGGCGTGGCATTTTTCTAATGACAGATGTTGATTATCATCTTCAAGACGACCTTGTGCATCTATATAGATTTCGGCATTTTTCGGTGTGACGGCTGAGATTTTAGCTAGCTCATCTGCAATATTGTCGGGGCCAAGTCCACCGGCGTAGCCTTGCAGTCTGTCCGAAAAAGCTGCCTTTTCACGCTCTTTTGGCATGATTCCTGCTCCAAAAGAGGCATCAAATAAAACATCAAACATGATGCCTTGGCTGTAGATTTGGTTGATTAATTCAGCATTAGACGAATTGTAGGATAATATTACGCGTTGCTTGGAAAAGCGTTTTATGGTGTCAATGAGCCTGTTTATGTCAGGTTCTTTTTCACGGCCGATTTTAAAATTCAGCTGCAGACGTTTAATAAATTTGTTTCCCTGATAGTCTTGTAAATTTAATATTTCTTCCAATTCAGGGGCTAAGTTTCCTGCGCAAAAACCTTCAACCCAACCGCGGTTGATGTGGGCGGCCAGATTAACAATTTGTTTTTTGTCATTAAGATAAGCATGTAATTCTTTTATCCAATGATAACGCGGCATATGTGCGGCGCATTTGTCCTCCCAGATTTGAATTCCGGCTTCAGCTTGCGGATATGTGCTTAAAAGGTTAACCAAACCTTGAATGTTGGTGTGTTCATTTGTGCCTGAGCAAGTGATGAATTTGATTTTCATAATAGATAACATTTTAATTAATAATTCTTATTTTCAAGTTATTGTTATCAGAAATTTGACAAAAATCAAGTTCTTTGTATGTGTAATAAAATTGCACATAGCCAAGAAAAAAGCCCCGGACGGGGCTTGTAAGAAATTAGAGCTTTATTTGTTTATAAAGTGACGTAATGCTTTTTAACGGGATTGTGCCGGTATCTTGCATGGCCATGTTGGTTTTGTAAGCCAGCTCTAATGCTTTATTAATGCTGTTTTTTGAAACAGGTGTAATCTTTTTGGCTTTTGCTTGAGCATAACGTTTTAAAGCGTTGGTTTGCTCAAGAACAACCTCTTCAGTTTTTTTAGTATTGCGTGATGATAATAGTTTTATGGCTGCTTCCCAATCTTGGGCTTGCGTATTGGCCGGACAACCGTTGTTTTTCCATATATAGTATGCTGCTTCGGCAATTTCTTTTTCTGTAAAAGTGTTCATAGTCTTTCTCCCGAAAAACAAGTTAACTTTTCTT
>CALXWF010000081.1 GCA_944392285.1 uncultured Alphaproteobacteria bacterium
AAAGTTTGGATAGCGTGTGTGAATAATAAGATTTAAGGAAGCCGGAGCGTGAGCGTACAAACTAGTACGTGACCGGTCCGGCTTTCCGCAAAATCTGTATTAGTCACCAGCTAGACGAACTTTTTACCCGTCTTCGAGGTGCAACAATATAGACACACTCACCATTGTGGCGATGAGCGTTGGTGTCCAAACGGCAAAAAGGGCGGGAATATCGCCGTTTAAGCCGAAGGCATAGATAACTTGTGACAAGAAATAGACGACAAAGCCGGTAGAGATGCCGCCGACGATTAAAAACATTACACCGCCGCGCCGATTATTGGGGCGCAGAGCAAAAACGGCGGCCACCAAAACCATGGCACAAAGCAAGAAAGGAGAAACCAGCAATGATAAATAGCGCATTCTGTGTTTTTGTGCCGAAAAACCCGACATTTCATAAAAATGAATAATCCCCGGCAAATCCCAAAAAGAGATAGAGTCCGGCTCAACGAAACTTTCCTTAATACGTTCAAGAGTCATGGTTGTTTTATAGGCCATATTCGCCAGCTCGCGGGTAGGTTGCCCCGGCTCAAAGACTCTGACATCATTAAGCTCAAAATGGTCTTTATCGAGTGTGGCGGCAAAGGCCTCTATTCTTTTAAGCGGCTGAGAATTTTTATCAAGCTCCAAGATTGTCACCTCGCGCATAAACAAAGAGCCTTTTTCTTGTCTGGCGGTTGCTGATTTCAGCACCACGACGGTATCATTTTCGCCGGCCTCGCGCAACCACAAGCCGATATCATTAAACAAAATAGCCTTAGGGTTTTTGGTTTTCAGTCGATAATCCAAAGTTTCATAGAGCTCATACATCCGAGCTGAAATCGGGTTAACAATCGTAATATTAATAACGCCGACGACAAAAACCGCCACCAACACCGGCGTCAAGAACCCCCAAATAGACACCCCTGCGGCTCTGATAATGACAAACTCATTACTTTTGCTAAGTTTCCAAAAAGTAATCATGGCGGCAATCATCATGACAAAAGGGAAAACCATATCAATGGTTCTTGGCAATTTGGTAAAGGCCATTTGCATAACAAAGCCGAAAGAAATATCCTCACGGTCAGAAGTGCGACGCAACAGCTCAATCACTTCAAAGAGCAACACCACGCCCAAGACCATAAGCAAGACGGCCAAAAAATTAAATATAATCTGTTTGGTCAAATAACGACCGAGAATAGTTTTTGGGTTCATTCTTTTACATCTCAACCAATTTCTTGCCACAATAAAAAATTTTATCTTTATAAGCAAGCATTTTTAATCAAAATAGCCGAGCGACAAATAACGTTCCACGGCCGAAGCCAAAATAACCACGATATTTTTGTCTTTCATTTCCGGACGCTGTGCCACCTTAACGGCAGCGGCCAAAGCCGCACCCGAGGATATGCCGACCGGCAAACCTTCAAGTTTGGCAACTTCCTTAACCATGGCAATAGTTTCTTCATCACTGATATCCAAGACTTCATCAACCAAACTTTCATCATAGAGCGGCGGCACAAAATTTGCCCCGATTCCGATAATTTTATGCGCACCGGCCACACCTTTGGTCAAAACCGGACTTGCCGCAGGCTCAACCCCGACGACATAAAGCTCGGGATTGCAGGTTTTAAGGGTTGAGGCAATACCGCAAATTGTACCGCCGGTACCGATTCCTGCCACCAAACAATCAACATTACCGCCGGTATCTTCAATAATTTCAATACTGGTTGTAAATCTATGTGCGTCAGGATTCGCCGGATTATTAAACTGGTCGAGCAACACAACCTGCGGATTTTTCTCAGCCAAAAGGTCTGCTTTGGCCAAAGAGCCTTTCATGCCGTCTTCGGCGGGCGTCAAAACCACCTCTGCCCCGAAATGGCGCATCAGCATAATTCTTTCTTTTGACATATTTTCCGGCATCACGATAACCAGTTTATAGCCTTTGGCGGCACAAACGGCAGCCAGGGCGATTCCCGTATTGCCGGAAGTTGCTTCGACAAACACCGTATTTTTATTAATCTTATGGGCTTTTTCGGCAGCTTCAATCATGCTGAGCGCCACTCTGTCCTTTACCGAAAAAATCGGATTATAAAACTCACACTTTGCCAAGATATTAGCCTTTAACTTATATTTTTTAGCCAATTTATTTAATCTCAAGAGCGGGGTTTTTCCGACCATTTCGGTCACACTGTCATAAATTTTTGCCATTGCGGCGCTCCTTATTTCAAAATCAAATGTTTATAAGCCTGAAATTATACTTTGCTATATGTGATGCATCAGATATTATTACAATAAATTATAAAAAGCAAACACCGCAAGATGAAAAAGCAAATAAAAATAATTCTGGCCGCATTCTCTATATTTTTTAATACAGAAAATTCATGGGCCACCAGTCTGGATGAATTATACCGTGACATTGTCAAGAGCGACAATCAGGGTTATTTGCCGATGTTTGTCAGAAACCGCAAAGCCCCCGATTTTTTATTTGATGAAGAAGTTCCGCCCCCGCCGGCAAGTCAGGTTGACCCCAATGCCGTCAATGAGGTAAATTTTATCAACCAACGCAAACTTCGGACCAACGCCCTACTCTCCGAACAACAAAAATGGGACAACACCGTCCGCGCCGTTAAAGAAAACCGCATCACCCCCATAGAGCTTGCCGTTCTTGAAGAGAGGATCGGCAAAAATGACGCCAAAGCCATTGAAATATTTGCCTGGATGAACGCTCGCGGTATCGGCGTTAAACAAGATTTGATTTTGGCCTTTGACTATTATCAACGCGCCATTAAACTCAAAGTTCCCAATGCCGAAAAAAACGCCGCCTTGGTCTACAAAGCCATGAGCCCCGAACAACGTGAAAAACTCAATTCTTTTGAAAACTAATTTTTAATCTCGACCTTGCCTTTTCATTTCTGTTCTTCCAAAGGCCAGCCCCTTTTTCTTTCATTCCCTCCCCTTGGCGGGGCATTTCCATTTATATTCCCTCCCCCTTGACGGGGCATTTCCATTTATATTCCCTCCCCCTTGACGGGGGAGGGTCAGGGTGGGGGTGCTGTCATTCCAAAGGCCAGCCCCAACTCTCTATACTGTCATCCTGAAGGTCACACCCTGCGGGCTGTGACACATGGTCCTCGCCCTCTTTCCCTGTCATTCCAAAGGCCAGCCCCCACGGGAGCTGGCACATTTGGAATCTATAACTTCTGCTTTAGCAGTTCTTATTTATTTCACCCCTATTCCGGCCTTTCCCCGTCGAGGGGAAAGGGGTAAGTGGATGGTGTTGTCAAGGGGAAAGGGGTAAGAGTGGGAATGCCGTCGAGGGGAAAACCCCGTTATTCCCTCCCCCTTGACGGGGGAGGGTCAGGGTGGGGGTGATTCTTAAAGCAATTTCAAAACAGATTGTGCGGCCTGAGAGGCCTTTCTCTTTCCTGTCATGCTGAAGCCCACGCCCCACAGGACGTGGAACGTTCAGCATCTCAAATCCCTGCGAAGCAGTCAAATTTTAGAATAACTTCAATATGCTCTGCGCTGCCTGAGAGGCGAGGGAAAGTGAATTAATCGCCAATTGTTGACTGGTCTGTAAAGCGAGCATATTAGCCGATTCTTCGTTCATATCGGCAAGGGTGAGCTTATCCGCTCCTTCTTCCAAGACATTAATCAGATTCTCGGTAAAATCCTGTCTTGTCGTGACAATCGAGTAATAATTACCAAAGGCCGAAGCAAAAGAACGAAGTGAACTAATGGCCGATTCCAACTCGGAAATTGATTTTTCAATATCTTCTTTGCTTTGCCATTCTTTGGTTGTTAAGCCCAAACTTTCACTGTCGGCTTTAACCCCTTTAACCTCAACTTTGGACGAGCGGTCTTCATTGAAATTGATTTTCAGTTTCTGTCCTTCAAGCAGATTAATGCCTTTGTAAGAAGCGTCTTTCAGCAAGCTGTCATATTGTGCGATAATTTGGTTTAAGCGGAGGATAATATCGTCTTCTTCCGAAGAAACCCTGCAACTGGCTTCTCCGCTGTTTACCAGATTATCAACCTTGTTGTTGAAATCAGTGAAATCAAAGTGCCAGGGAGTTTCCGCCGGTAAGAAGGTTTCTTTTTGAGCCGAAAAATCTGCCAAGGAAAGAGATTTTCCCGAACTATAAAAATCAGCGGCGGTATGGAGAAATAGTTCTTCTGTTTCTTGTTTAAATCCGAGTAATGCGCCTTTTTCGATAAAAATTGTTTGTTCTGCTGACTGAGTATTTCTTGTGATGGGAAAGAGATTATGTCTTGCTGGTATTTCAGAGTAAATCCGGGCGCCGGCGTGTATGTTAAAACTATTATTGCCTCCGCTTCTTAGCCAGGCAAAACCTGCTTTCAGGCAGGAGGCATTGATTGTGCCGTAGATATCTGTCGAGGAATCGGAGCCAAGCGAAAAAATTTCCAAACCAGCATTCTGTGTCTGAACATTGAGAACGGCTCCGGCATTAATAATACACTGTGATGCTGTCAGATCAAAAATGCGGAAAGTGCTGTAGCTGTTCATAACCGTATTGTTACCGATGGTTAGAAGGGAGTGATCGGTTAAGTCAAAAACATTTGCGGCATAAACGTTTATTTTTCCGGAAACGGTTACCTCAGCCTTGTCAAGACGGATGCTGCCGCGGATGTCAAGATTTGTCAGGCGGATATTGTTTCCCGTGAATTCCAGGCTGGTCGCTTTAACGGAAAGATTCATCAGAGTGGAATTGCTTCCGCCGAAAAGTCTTCCGACAGAAAGCTTTACAGGGGATGTGTTCGCCGTAAAAGCCGTCGCTCCGGCCAGAGATTGTCCGTTATTAAGAGTGAGAGATTTTCCTGATAAATCAATGTCTTGAGTAATGATGATTATTCCGGATTTTCCGGAATCAATCGCGGCCAGCAGTTCTTCTTCGTTGGAAACGCGGGCGACGACCGGTTCAGCGGTTTCCAGAGCCTGATTGGCGACGGCCTTGGCCTGTTCGAGAAACTTAATGCCGGCGTCAATCGCCTCGGAGGCGCTCTTAATGGTTTGCACACCCTGAGACATTGCATCTAAAAGGGCGGACAAATCTGCCGCACGATTAGAAAGAGAAGCGGCAGTATAGTAAGAAGAAGGATTATCTATGGCAGAAGATACTTTCAAGCCCGTTGCCAGCCGATTTTGCACAATATCTTGCTGTCTTGCAATGTTTTGCAAGCTAAGCAAATTAC
>CALXWF010000082.1 GCA_944392285.1 uncultured Alphaproteobacteria bacterium
GTTCAGGCAGAAGGCCGTATATGGAAACTTTGAAAGATACTATTAATGTTCCAGATGTAGTTTATACACAGGTAAACGAAAGGGGAAATATACGTAATTATTTAGTGAAGAAATATCTTAATCAGAAAACGAAACAACCTTTTTATGATTTTGTTATTAAAAATGATAAAGGTCAATTATTCAATAAATATAATACAAATCAACAACATATTGTTAATCAATTCAAAAGACCCACTGAAAACTTGTCTTTCAGTAGGCAAAACCTTGGTAATTCGGAGCCGACAAGTGGCTTACCTAAGGCTGAGATCTCATTTCCGATGATATATCGAAATGGTGCTATTGTCAATCCCTCTTTACCTAATATTTCGACTATAGAGAGAGGTTTGACGGATTTTCAAAAGAAAGTCTTTTATGAGGCTATGGCGCAAGCGGTTGAAAGTTCTTCGGGAAAAGTCGGCAGTTTGGGGACAACGCATATAATGCAAGATACTCTTGGCGATATGCTTAAGAAATCTTATAAGGTATCAGAGACCGGAAAGAAACTGCCGACGGCGGAGAGTTTGCAGCTTTATGAACTTAAGACCAAGTTAAATGAATTGATGAAGCCGACCGGAATAGATAAGTATGAGGCAGGCCTCGCCAAAGCTGATGCTTTGCGGAGCGCTTATCGGCAAGGTTATGGTTTTGTTTCGCCAAGCAGCACTGCCGGCGGATTGAGTTTTAACAGTCTGAGAGAACGTCAGGCTTTTTTACAGGGAAGACTGGCGAATCATCTGCGTAAGGCAAAAGACGGTCATGATTTAGCTGCAAAAATTGCTGCAGATAAAGAAACTTTTCGTTCGTTAATGCCGCAGAGAAATTATGATAATTTAATGCGGGAAATAGCAAAGATTAATGCCGAAGGCGGGGATAATCTTTATACTTTGGTTCCTTATCTGGTTCAAATTCTTGGGGAGACGGGAACTGCAGATAATTGACTTTTTAAGGGCAGAAAGTAAATAATCTTCTGCCCTTAGATTTAGTTAGGATTGTGTTTGGGGCAGGGAAAGTTTAAGATGTAGTTTGCACAAAGATAAAAAAGTATAAATTGTTTATGGAAAAATTAATGGGAGAGGGAATTTTTAGGAGAAGCCGGCGCTGTTAATCGATACTTAAATAAGCTTGAATAAAATCAGAACAATTTTATTATATGGATTATGATAAAATAACCGAGGCAGATATTGTGAATATGTTTAAGTGCTTGAAACGAGGTTACGAAAATTTGAAAAATAGTCTTTTAGCTTCTTTCTTTATGATGATTTTTGCTTGCGGCACTGCGGTTGCTTTGCCGCAAGATTGGCCGTGTGAAGATTTTGAATTATATGCTGTCGGCAAGGGGCAGGAATGGGGGCATAAGTTTCAGGGAAATAACGGTTTGTATGAAATTACAATTCAAAATTTTGATGAAACGGAAAATCAGCCTTATATATATAATTGCGGTAACGCCGGTTGTTTGGGAACGCTGAAAAATCTTGAAACGGGCAAAAGTGAAGATATGCGTTTTGACTGTTTGTTTAATCAGCAAAAAAAGTCTTTACTTTGTCATCGGCTTGATGGCGGCACATATTTATTGACAAAAGCAGGGGCTGATAAATATCAGGTTCAATTGTGCGGCGGCTATTATAAATATCTTGATATAAGCCAATGTTCAGCTTGCAAATGTATTATAAAAGATTCCAGAGGGCAACAAGTTGCCTCAGATATGGAAATGAATTGTATACGCGAAAATGAAGATAATTTGCGTTGTTTTACATATGCAGGTTATGAAAATTGGCGTAATTTTGAAGATAAAAATGAAGATTTTGAAAATTGCGTCGGGTTGGGCCTTTGAGGCTTTGTTATCTGAGCAAAATTTTGTTTTTGTAAAATAAGGTGTTACTCAAGTGTCGGTGGAAAGATGAAAGAAAGTTTTTATTCATTTATCGGAAAATCAGTGGTTATTGTTTTTTTGGGCGTAATTATCTTATTGATGACGGCTTTATCTTTGATGCCAGAAACTGATTATTGTTTAGATGACAGATGGTGTGAATTGGGCAGTTATCATTCGGTTTGCTGGCCTTGTAGTGATGAATGTATTATTACCGAGAATTATTGCCAAACTTTTGGCGGTGAGTTGGGCGGAAGGATTTGTAATCTGGAAGTGGTTAATTATTCTCCTGAAAATTGTCAGGCTGCCGGCGGAATTTGGAGAGCAGAGAATAACGACAGGTGGAAATGCGATCTTTCGGCAAAATGTCCGTATAAAGCTGAAAAAAGGCAAGAGCAAGGAGAAATTAAATGATAAGAGCTATGTTGGTTGTTATCTTATTGTTGGCGGTTATATTGACGGTAAGGCTTCATCATCGGGTTGATTATTGCTTGGATGAAAATACCTGTGCCTCGGGGCAAAGGTTAGATAAATGTTGGCCTTGTAATGAACCTTGCGTGGTGACAGAAGATTATTGTAAAACATATGGTGGTTTTTGGAGTGGGGAGGCTTGTAAAATGGATCGGGCAAATTATGAGCCGAAAATTTGTGCCAAAGCCGGCGGAATTTGGCTTGAAGATAAACAAAAATGTGATTTTTCAGCCAAATGTCCGTATCGGGATATTTTAAAAAGTAAATAACAGACCTAGACCTACACAAAACCTCTATAGAGGTAAATATATCTTATGAGAGAATGGTTGTCAAACGGAAAGCTATTTAATAAGAAACCAACAGATAGAGATTATGTAGGCAATCAATTCAAAAAGCCCATGCAAAGCCTGTCTTTGCATGGAGATATATTGAACATTCGAGCTGACAGGCAGCGTTCAAATATCTTAAACATATTAGCAAAAAATGGCGCTATTGTCAATCCCTCTTTACCTAGCATTTCAACTATAGAGAGTTGACGAATTTTCAAAAGAAGGGATAAAAAAGTATAAATTGTTTATGGGATTTTGTTGTCATTGGTGGAAAGCTGAAAGAAAGTTTTATTTAAGCGTTCGTGAAAAACGGACGCTTTTTTGTTAATGATACCGCTCGGGTTCGGGCGGTTTTTTTATTTAAGGAGAAAAAAATGCAGGTGATTAACCGAACGACCAAAGCGGTTTTTAATCTTGATCCGCAACAGGCGGAAAACTTGATTGAAAATTTTGACTTTATTGAAAATAAAAATCGCTCTGAGGCTAAAAAATCAGCACAGCCGGCGCTTGACCCCGAAGAAATGAAAATTCTCGGCTTGGCGGCCGGTTCAAAACCAAAAAAGAAACCGGCAGGGCGTGTTAAAACAAAAACAGGAGCCGAAAAATGAAAACCTTTTATGATATTATCAAACAAATTTCAAATATGCGCTGGTCAATTGATGATCCGGAACCGACATCTTTTGCCGAAGTGCAGCTTAATCTGAAACAGGCCGTGCAGTTGGCTCATGCTTATATTTGGGGGCGCGATGATTTTCCCTTTAAACAAGAAACCGAAACCGTGGTTTTGCAAGAGGGCGAAAATAGTTTGGAAGCCCCGAAAGGAAATATTATCAATATTATGCTGCAAGATGCCGACAGCTATTTAACCTATGCTCAAAATCCGGATTTTTTGAAAGATGTGCGCGGCGTGCCGGAACAATATTGGATAGAAACAAGCCCAGAGGGAAATGTGCTTAAATTTTATCCGCGGGCCGATAAAAATTATTTTGTTCGTCAGCGCTATGAAACTTTGTATAAAGCCCGCGATAAAAACGGTAATCTGATTTATAATCTGGAAAATGCCGATGATGTCTTGAATCTGCCGGCCGAATATGAAGAAGCATATATCGCGGCGCTGAAACCCATGGCAATTTATTATTTGATTGCCGACGCAACAGATGAAAATTATCAGCCTTATTGGCAGCAGTTTGAACAACAATACGCCAATCTTAAAAATATGACCGGGCGTAAAATCAGTACGAGGTTTGTAATGTAATGGTTGCTTCAGTTAATTTGTTTATTGATAAATTCCGTGGGATTCGCGCCGTTAACCCTTTGGTCGATGTGGTGCAAACCGGCGTTATGTCGGCTTTGTCTTGCAGCAATGTCGAGCTTAAATATTCACAAAACGGCAACAATGTCGGAATTTATACCATGAAAGGAAACCGCGAAATCGCTGAATTGCTTCCGCAAAAGGAAATTCGCGGTATTTGGGAGTCCGTCCAACAAGGCGTCAGACATAATATCCTCTATGCCACGGATGATACCGGCGGATATCTCTATGAATATAAAATGGCGACAAAAACTTTTGAGCTGTTGAAAGACGGCTTGACCAAAACCGTTACCTGTAACGGTAAAACCATTGCCCAGGGTTTGGAAGACTTTTTTATCTTTACCAACGGGGTTGATGATTATGTGGCCATTAACCTTAATGCTCAAAGCGCGGAAGAAAAAGTTAAAGACCTCAATGCAGTTGATGCCGAAAGCCGACAAATTCGCGGTTTGGCCCTAGAATATTATGACGGACGCTTGGTTACGATTTGTAAAAATCGTGTCCATTGGTCGCAACAGGGGAATATTTTTGATTGGTCGGCCGCAACAACCGGCTATGTGACTAATGCCGCTTATCAGGAATTTGACCGCGATGTGAAGGCTATTATCTATTATAACAATAGCTTAATAGCCTTTACCGAAACTTATTCGGTTTGTTTTACCGGCAATCCGGCAGGAAGCGATTTTGCCCGCAGCGGGTCAACCGGTGGCGGTTGTGCCGGCTTTATGAGTGTGTTGCGTTTTGACAATAAGCTGTTTTATTATGACCATTTTGCCAGAAACGTCTTTGCCTATTATCTTTATGACAGCGGACAAACCCGCCCGACCGACGGTTTGGCAAATGATATTAAAACCTATTTTGATAAAATAGATTCCACCCGTTGTGATGAAATTTGCGTTCAGGGCTTTACCGTTGAGGACAGAACCGAAATCTGGTTCAAATTGCCGCTTGAAGACGGGCAGGTCTTGGTCTTGATTTATGATTATTTGAAAAATGAATGGCTTGTGCGTGATGTCTCGGGGCTTAATGCGCTGATGCTTTATGATAACGCCATTTATTCGGCAACCGGCAATAAGATTTATCGTGAATATCTCGGCAATAGTTTTAACGGCGAATTTCGCCCCGCCGAATATTTGATGAATATTATTAATGTCGGCTCGGACAGTAATTTGAAAATTCCGAAAATGCCGATAATCTTTACCTTTGACAGCAAATACATCAATAATTTTTATATCGAGTTTACCTATGATGATAAACCCGATAGAAAAAAACTCAGAAGAATCAATAAGGACGGCGACAAGTTCTTAATTTGGTGTGTTGATGAAGATGACGAAGAAGGCGGTTATTGGGCAGAAGACGAAAATGATGAAAACGGCGGCGTTTGGGGGCGCGATGACAGCCTTAACGTGACCTATTCTCTTATCGGCACCATGCCCTTCAAACAACTGCAAATGCGCATCTTTACCCAAGACCCCAATGACAGCTTCGGTATTAAGCGCATCGAGATGAAAAAGGTTAGGATTAAGACTAAAACCATCATGTAAAAAGTTCGTCTAGCTGGTGACTAATACAGATTTTGCGGAAAGCCGGACCGGTCACGTACTAGTTTGTACGCTCACGCTCCGGCTTCCTTAAATCTTATTATTCACACACGCTATCCAAACTTT
>CALXWF010000083.1 GCA_944392285.1 uncultured Alphaproteobacteria bacterium
GATCTAATACACTTCATAAATCGAATCCTGTGATAATTCATCCAAATCTACTTGCTCAAGTTCATTGCGAATGGTCGCAACAAAATTTTGACGAACCAGCTTGGCCGCATTGCCAACAGCAACCGCAAATCCGACGGCATCTGTTCCGCCATGGCTTTTTACCGACAAGCCGTTAAGTCCGACAAACATGGCTCCGTTATATAAGCGCGGATCCATCGTCTTTTTGACTTTTAACATAACGCCCAACATAAACGGCAAGCCAAGTTTTGCCAAAAATGACCCTTTTATGGCTTGTTTTAACAAACGAACAACCAAACGTGCCGTCCCCTCAATAGATTTTAGGGCAATGTTGCCGGTAAAACCGTCAGCGACAATAACATCTGCAACGCCGTTGGGAATTTCATGCGGTTCTATATATCCGATAAAATCTATGTTAAGCTTTGAGTTTTTAAGCATATGAGCGGCTTGACGAATCTCTTCTTTGCCTTTCATTTCTTCGGCGCCGATATTAAGCAGCGCGACTCTGGGCTTTTTAATATCTAATGAATATTGAGCCAAAATGTTTCCCATGATGGCAAATTCTGCCAAATTAACGGCGTGGCACTCGGTATTAGCCCCCAAATCCAGCATAACATATTTGCCGTTTTGATGCGGCATAATACTTACAAACGCCGGACGGTGTATCTTTTGAATGGTTTTTAATACCATTTTTGATATAGCCATTAAGGCTCCCGTATTTCCGGCCGAGACTACGGCTCTGGCCTCGCCTTTCTTGACCGCTTCTATCGCCATGTACATGCTGGTGTTGCGATTGCGAATAACCTGTGAAGGCTTGTCTTCATTGCGCACGACTTCAGGCGCATGTCTGACTTCGCAAACTTTTTTCAAAGCGGGATATAAGTTAAGAATGGGATTGATTTTGTCTTGGTCACCATACAACAAAAAGCTGATGTCAGGATTTTGTTTCGCTGCGATAACCAAGCCCTCTATAACGACTCTGGGGGAATTATCTCCCCCCATCGCGTCAACGGATATAACCAGATTTTTAGACAATACCGGCTCCATTATATATGTGTTTTGATAAGTCTTTTAATTATTCCTGAGTTGATGCTTTTTTAGCAACGACTTCACGGTTATCATATTGTCCGCATGAAGGGCAGACATTATGAGGTCTTTTCAACTCGCCGCAATTCGGGCACTCATGATAAGCATTGGCAGTCAAAGCATCATGAGAACGACGCATATCGCGACGGGATTTTGAAGTTTTCTTTTTAGGTGTAGCCATTTTATTATACTCTACTTATTAACGTTAAAAACTTTTTTCAAAGGCATTAATAAACCATTTAGTTTTTAAAAGCAACTAAATAAACACGGTTTATAAATTCTTGCTGACTTTTTATATAATAATTTTGCTTTTGGCAAGCATAAAATCATCTTTTATTTATTTTTTGAGCTTTTTCAGAACGCTGAACGGGTTATTTGCCTCTTTTTCTTCTTCGGTCTCAACAAATTCGGACTGAAATGAAAACTCTTCCCCCTCTTTTCTGGGATAGTCATCTATTACTAAAGCTAACTGCTCCATGGCAACAGCAGCTAAGTCTATTTGTCCGTTTTCAACCATATCCTCAATTTCTTCATCATATTCACATTCTTTTTCTTTGGCTTTTTCCGGTTTGGCAAAGGGATTAAAAACCATAACGAACTCTGTTTCATAGTTTTTTATAAAATTTTCTAAGCTGATAACGCTTTGTTGCTCAAGTTCGGCTAAAACCTTACCTCTAACCGTAATCAACCGGCTTTCTCTGTCTGATGAAACTTCCAAATTTGCCTTAAAAGACTTAACATCCGGCACTTTCAGAATGTCTTTTATATAAGCGAGCTCATTTTTGTTTGCTGCTAACTTGAATTTTTTTTCCTTAACGGATATGTCTTCTACCAACAGAGGATAAGAAAAAAGATTTTGCATAAATATTTTCCTTATGCTATATAATTGCAATATTCTTAAGATATAACTGCAAGGATTATAAGATGTCAACCTACAAAATAGCCTTATTGCTCGGGGTCGGACTGTTTTTAACCAGCGCATGCTCCAAAGATTTGTTTATTACACATAACGGGAATATGCCCTCTGAGGAGCGTATTGCTCAGATAGAGCCCGGAATTGATAAAAATACCGTTCTACAAACCCTCGGCGCACCTTCAAGCGTTGTATCTTTTGATAAAAACACCTGGATTTATATGTCAGCCGATGTTGAACGCGTGGCATTTTTCTCCCCAAAAGAAATTAATCGGGATATTTTAACCATTCGTTTTGATGATGAAGATAAAGTAGTTGAAATTACTCGTCTGGACAAAGAAGACGGACAAGAAGTTAAAATCAGCGATGAAAAAACCGAAACTTTCGGTCAACAACCGGGGTTCTTTGAACGCTTCTTCGGCGGGGTCGGCCAATATTCTCCCTTTCCGGGGATGAATCAGTCGGCTCTGTAATTATTCCAGACCGACATCAGGATAAAGCCCAAACTCTCGCAAAGACTGCATAATTTCTGCTAAATACAGACGTTCGCTTGGTTGCATATTGCCATCTGATAAGCTGATTTTAATAACTTCAGCCGCCAAAGCCTCTGCTTGTTCGGGGGTTTTGCTGTTTAGATTAGATAAGGCTTGATAAAAATCATCTTCACTCGGCGATAGCTCTTGCAGATAGGCTTTTATAAATTTATTACTCAAAAGCTCGGCTTTGTCATTGTGTTTGCGCATATATTCGGCAATAACCTGCTCTTTTACCGCAGAAAAGAAGCGGCTGCATTTGGCGATAAAAGTTAAAATCGTCACATCGTCTTTAATATTATCCAACGACTTAAAGTCAAAAGCTTTTTCCAGGGCGGGCAAATCACCTTCCGCCCTTGTCTCGGAGGATTGCGTTTTTTGACTTATGTAATCTTGATATAGTTTGTTGATGTCACGATAATATTTTTCCGTATTCAAATCTAAGATATCATAGATGAAAGCGCTGCTTAGAACATGAGATTTTTTGGTGCGATAAAAATAAAGGTCTAAAAATAAATTATCGCCTTTTTTCCATATCTTCTTAATCGCAACCGTTTCTTCCGTGATTTTGTTATTATAGATTAAGTGCGCCACAAGATTATAAAAATCAGGGTTACTGGATTGTTCCATTTTATCGTACATGATTGCCGCCGTTTAGCTTTTTGTGCCGAGCATTTCGGCTAAATGTGAAATATATTTTTTGATAGTTTCTACCCTCACGGCATAACTTTCAAGATTTTTTTCTATAAATAATTTTTGATCCGGGCGAATCTTAACCGCGCCGAATTGCTTGTTTATAAAGTCAAATAATTTGTCCGTCGCCGCAAAAACATTATTGTGAAAAGCAATTAAAATTCCTTTGGCGCCGGCATCAACTTTTTCAACATTTGCCAAACGGCACAGCTGTTTAATTTCTACGGTTTTGAGCAGATTATCCACCTCTTCGGGAATGGGACCAAAGCGGTCTGTTAGTTCTTCACGCATATCCAAAATGCCGTTTTTGTCTTTAATCTCGCCGATACGCTTATATAGCCCCAAGCGCACACCCAAATCTCTGACATAAGTCTCTGGTATCATAATCGGGATACCGGTGGTGATTTGCGGTGCCCAGTCAGAAACTTCTTTGTTTTTCTCGGCAAGTTCTCCGGCTTTTAAGCGCAAAATTTCTTCTTCAAGCATATGTTGGTAGAGCGAAATACCGACTTCTTTTATATGGCCGGACTGCTCCTCTCCCAAAATATTTCCCGAGCCGCGGATATCCATGTCATGACTGGCAAGCGAAAAACCCGCTCCCAAAGTATCCAGCGCCTGCAAAATGCTCAAGCGTCTTTCGGCAATGGGCTTTAAGACTTTTTGTCTGGGAACGGTAAAATAACAGTATCCACGGAGTTTGGCTCGCCCTACCCGCCCTTTAAGCTGATATAACTGCGCCAAGCCAAACATGTCTGAACGATAAATAATCATGGTGTTGACGCTCGGCATATCTATGCCAGATTCAATAATGGTGGTTGAGAGCAACAAGTCAGCCTTGCCGTCAGCAAAATCGTTCATAACATTTTCAAGTTGTTTTACCGGCATTTGACCATGTGCTACCAAAATTTTGATATCCGGCACCAGTTCTCTTAGCTCTTTTTCAACCCCATAAATATCAGAAACTCGGGGACAAACAAAAAAAGTTTGACCGTGACGGAATTTTTCACGATAGATGGCTTCTTTTATCATAACCTTATCAAAAGGCATAACAAAAGTTCTGGCGGCCAAACGGTCTACGGGCGGTGTTCCGATAATGCTTAACTGCTTCACTCCCGTCAATGATAGCTGCAAAGTTCTTGGAATCGGCGTTGCCGTCAGGGTTAAGACATGGACGTCTGACTTGAGTTGTTTAAGTTTTTCTTTATGCGCCACGCCGAAATGTTGCTCTTCATCAATAATCAACAAACCTAGGTTGGAAAATTTGATATCTTTTGACAACAATGCATGTGTTCCAATAACAATATCAACCGAACCATCTGCCAAACCGGCCTTTACTTCCGCGGCCTCTTTCGGAGTTACCAAGCGAGAAAGCATCTTCACCTTAAGCGGAAACCCTGTCATCCGTTGCAAAAAGTTGTGATAATGTTGGCGTGCGAGCAAGGTTGTCGGCACAACGACCGCTACTTGTCCGCCGGATGCCGCAACGGCAAAGGCCGCCCGCAAGGCCACCTCGGTTTTGCCAAAGCCGACATCGCCGCAAACCAGTCTATCCATGGGAATGCCGGCATTTAAATCTTGCATAACGTCATGAATGGCATTGAGCTGGTCATCGGTCTCGCTATAAGGAAATTTGGCGCAAAATTCATCATATAGCCCTTGCGGCGGCATAAAGACATCGGCGGTTTTCAAATGGCGTTCGGCGGCAATTTTTATCAGTTTTTCTGCAATATCGCGAATCCGCTGTTTTACACGCGCTTTTTTGGCCTGCCAAGCCAGACCGCCTATGGTGTCAAGCTGAATATTTTCATCTTCAAGGCCATAACGAGATAAAACATCTATATTTTCAACCGGAACAAAAAGTTTGGCATCATTGGCATATTGAATTTTCAAACAATCATGCGGGGCGCCGCCGGCCATAATATTTTCAAGACCTAAGAAACGGCCGATACCATGCTCGATATGCACGACCAACTCCCCGATGCTCAAAGATGAGACATCGGCGATAAAATCTTTGGAAGTGATTTTTTTGCTGACGCGGCGGTTTTGCCTTTCTCCCAAAATATCTTGCTCGGTAATAACACATAAACCGTCGCCTTTAAAGCCATGGGCCAGATTTAATACAGCCATGGCTGTTTTGGTTTTCGGCGTGGCTAAAACTTCATCCCAGTTTTCAGCAAAGCGAACATCGGTAATGCCGTGTTCGGACATTAAAGAAAACAAACGCTCTCTGGAACCGGCCGAATAGGCAAAAATAATCCGGCGTAATTTGGCATTTTCCGACAAGAAAGCCTGCAAATCTTCATAAACTTTGGAAGCCGTCACATTCTTGGCTTGCGAAAACTCGCGCCCCGGCAGAACTTTGGCATCTATAATATCTTCTTCCTGCGGAAGGGTCAGGTTGGTAAAATACGCGGCTTCTCTTTTTTGGATAATGCGCTTAAACTCTGCCTCATTTAAGAACATTTCTTCAGGCGGCACCGGACGATATACGTCTACTTCTGTTGCTGATTTTACCTTTAAGGCCTCTAACCTTGCGGTATAATAGTCGGCAATGCTCTCTGCTTTTGCTTTAAGCGCTTCTTCAACCTTGCGGCCGATGATTACCGACGCCATGGGAATATAATCAAACAAGGTGGGGAGTTTGTCCTCATAGAAAAATGGCAGCCAGTTTTCCATGCCCATGTATTTTTTGGAATTGGAGATGGCTTCATAAATTTCATCATCCTTAAACGCGGCACCGAAAGCCTCACGATAGCGCGTGCGAAAGTTTTTTACGGTGTTGGCATCTAAAACGACTTCGCTCATGACATCAAAATTATAATGCGTCAGCTCTCCGGTCGTGCGTTGGCTCATGGCATCAAAAGTGCGAATACGCTCAACTTCGTCGCCAAATAAATCTATGCGCAAAGGTTCTTCCGTTCCCACCGGAAAAATATCTATAATATCTCCGCGTAAGGCATATTCTCCGGGCTCGATAACTTGTTCAACACGGTTATAGCCATTAACCGCAGCATAATGAACAAAATCATTAAAACTCAATTCGTTACCGACACGTACCTCACGCATTGCATTAAGAAAAATCTTTTTCGGCGGCAATTTTTGGATTGCTGAAGAAACACTGGCAATAATTACACGCGGGTGCTTTTTATCCGGGTTGGGATGAGCGGCAAGCTTTGAGAGGGTTTCCAATCTTTGGGCAACGATATTGACATTGGGCGATACTCGGTCATAAGGCACCGTGTCCCAAGCCGGAAGTTTCAGCGTGGTAATTTCGGGCGCAATATATTCCAAAAGCGAAGCCGTGCGCTCAAGAGCAAAGCCATCGCTGACGATATATAAAATATCCGCAGTCCCTGACTGAGCCAGCTCTTTTAACAAAAAAGCATCATAGCCGTCGGGAACAGAGGCTATGGTTTTGTTTTTGAGTTGGGAAATATCATTTAACATTGTGCTTCTTCATTATTTACATCTTGGCTTTATGTATATACAATCAGCTTTAGTTACGCAACAGATTTTTTGAAAAGCAATTAACATGCGACCCAAGATTTTGTTTCCGCTCTTTGCCTCTGTGTCGACGCTTGGCGGCGTCGGCAGCAAAGCTACACAACTTTTAAGCCGCCTGTGCGGCGACAGAGTCGTGGATTTGCTTTGGCATTTGCCGACGAATCTGGTCGATAGGACATATTCCCCCGCCTTAATTAATGCCCGAGAAAACATGATTGTCAGCCTTAGGGTCAAAATTTTGGAACATTTGCCGCCCAAAAGCTCCAAACAGCCTTATCGCGTGATTTGTTCAGACGGAACAGACCGCTTGTGTTTGATTTTTTTTAAGGTTTATGCACAATCCATTGCCAAAAATCTGCCCATCGGTGAAGAAAGAATCGTCAGCGGCAAACTTGAGAGCTTTAACGGGCAATGGCAGATGTCACATCCCGATTATATTGTCAAACCGCAAGAAGCCGCAAGCGTTATGGGGATTGAACCCGTTTATCCGTTAACGGCCGGCGTTTCAAACAAAATGTTAAACAAATTTGTTAAAGAAGCTTTGCAAACGGTACCGAAATTTGAGGAATGGTTGGAGCCAAACTTTCTAAAGGTTTCTAAATTTCCGTCTTTTAATGAAGCTCTTGATGCGTCTCATCATCCGCAAACGGGACAAGATTTGTTACCAAGCTCTCTGCCGCGCCAGAGATTGGCCTATGATGAATTGCTTGCCAATCAACTGGCTTTGGCCATGGTTCGCCATGAGGTTAAAAAGCAAAGCGGACGCAAGATTAACGGTAACGGTTTGTTGCGACAAAAAGTGCTGCAGAAGCTCACTTTTAATCTGACGGAAGCTCAAGAGCGCGTTCTTAAAGAAATTTATGCCGACCAAGCCTCAGATTATCGGATGTTGCGCTTATTACAAGGAGATGTCGGCAGCGGTAAAACCATCGTGGCACTCTTAACCATGCTTAATGCCGTTGAGTGCGGTACGCAGGCCGCCATTATGGCTCCGACCGAAATTTTGGCCAAGCAACATATGGAAACCATTGCCCCGCTTTGTGAAGATATCGGCATCAGAGCAGAAATTTTAACCGGACGTACCAAAGGCAAAAACCGCACAAAACTTCTTGAAGAGCTTAAAGACGGAAAAATTGACATTCTTATCGGGACCCATGCTTTGTTTGTGGAAGATGTCGTTTTTAAGGACTTGGCCTGCGTCGTGGTTGATGAACAACACCGTTTCGGTGTACACCAGCGGCTGTGCCTCTCTGAAAAAGGGAATCAGGCCGATATTTTGGTCATGACGGCCACGCCGATTCCCAGAACCTTGGTTTTAACCGCATACGGCGATATGGAATATTCTAAAATTGACCAAGTTCCCGCCGGAAGAAAGCCCGTTGACACGCGGGTTATGCCACTGGATAAACTCCCCGAGATTATTGTTGCTCTGCAAAGAAAGATTCGGAACGGCGCACGCGCTTATTGGGTTTGCCCTTTGGTTGAGGAATCGGAAAAGTCAGATTTGGCGGCAGCCATCAGCCGTTTTGAAACTTTGCAAAAATATTTCGGCAATGCCGTCGGCTTGGTTCACGGAAAAATGAAAGAAAAAGAAAAAGACCAAGTGATGGATGCATTCAAAAAAGGCTCGCTTAAACTTTTGGTCGCCACCACCGTGATTGAGGTCGGCGTTAATGTGCCCGAAGCTACGGTTATGGTAATTGAACATGCCGAAAGGTTTGGTTTGGCTCAATTGCACCAACTGCGCGGCCGAATTAAGCGCGGCTTTGAGGCCTCAACTTGTCTGCTGCTTTATAATCCGCCTTTGAGCGAAAATTCTCGTGCCAGACTAAATATCATGCGCGAGACGGAAGACGGCTTCAGAATCGCCGAAGAAGATTTGAAACTGCGCGGCGGCGGGGAACTGCTCGGCACCAGACAATCCGGTTTTGATGAGTTTTGTTTGGCCGATTTAAGTTACCATAAAGACCTGCTGTATACCGCTCATAAAGACGCGCAGATGATTATTGCCGCAGACCCATTGTTGCAAACTCCTCGCGGACGGGCGCTCAGGGTTCTGCTCTATTTGTTTGAAAAAGATACTTATGCCCTGCAAATTACCCCTCTTGTTTGAGACATAAAAAAAACCGGCTGACAAAGTCAACCGGATAAAAATTCCCTATTAAACTAATACCCAAAAATATGCCTTAGGAATTTTTTCATCGTTCTCATGGAAGTAGTTTTCTATATAGAATGAGATTACCATCTCTATCCATTCCAACTCCTTCGCGGTAGAAACACAATTCAAGATGGTATACAAGTTTTCCTCGGGTGTTTTTCCTTTTTTGGGGAACTTCTTTCTGCCTTGGAAAGCTTTTCGAACAACTTGTCACCAAAGTGCACCCCGGACTATCTACCTCGTGAGTCATACTGCCGGTAAAAGAATCATAGACGAGATAATCCATAACTCCATCATAATCCAAACATAAAACCCAGCGATATCCGTCATCTCTGGTTTCGTGCAAGACCGGCAAAATATCTTCACCAGGCGTTCCCGGATAGTGAACGGCATGTGCCGTTTCATCGGGAAAGGTGTTTACCATCAATTCCATAATTTGTCTTGGTGTTTCCACCGTTAAAAATTTTTTCATAGCTTTTTTGTTTTATAATAATATTTTCATAATATCTTCTTTACTTCAGGCTTACCCCTCATTTGGACAAAAGTCAAGAAAGTTTTTAAATTTGTCTAGAAAAATAATGTTTTTTCTTCTTTATTATTTTAAATTTATGCTTAAATAAATTCTATGTTTTAACTTTAAGGATTAAGCACCATGTCTTGCAAAACTTCTCAGCTATTGGTTTCTGCTTTGGTTCTGTCATTTTGTTTTGACTGCAAAAATGTTTGCGCTCAAGAAAGTGATGTTTCTGCTTCAGGGGCTTCTTTTGCCGAAGTGCAAAAAAACATGAATGCTGCCAAAGGCGCTAAACAACGCGTTGCTGCAAGCCGACATCGGCGCAATCTTTCTTTTACAGATTTTGGAAAAGAATATAGTGATTTTAAGAACTGGCTGAACAAAAAATATAATCTTGATTATTCGGTTGATGTTTCTTATATGGCACAACGCGGAACACCGAGCGGCAAAAAGACTTCTTATCAAACCATTATTTATCCTTCTCTTACATGGACCGCTTTTCAAAACGAATATGGCACCGCATCCGTGAACATGGCGTATAATATTGTTCGTTATGGCGGTATCAGCGGACAACATCTGGCCAATAATCTCGGAACGGCTACGGGGCTTAACGACAGCATGTCTGCCGAAAACTCGTTTGACGAGTTTTATGTTACCTATCAGTTGCCTGACAAATGGCAATGGTTGACTTTGGCTGTCGGACAATTTCCTTTATATAATTTTGACGGCACAGTCTATGCATCAAACCAGCAAGTTAACTTTATTAATGAGGCGCTTTCTCAAAATGCATCTTCCACCTACCCGACCGCGAGTATGGGTGCTTATGTGCAAATTGTCCCTAACGATGAATGGGCTTTCGCTTTCGGCGGACAAGATGCCACAAACATTAGCGGTGAAAGCCTTAAAACCCACTTTGGGCAAGAACATTATACTTCTTTTGCCTCTTTGTCTTATACGCCGACAATTAATCATCTCGGTGCCGGCCAATATTCCGTGTTGGTTTATAATCAGCCTTGGGTTGATGCACAAAAAGAAACAACCAACGGATGGTCGCTTAATTTTAGTCAAAATCTGGGCGAAAAATGGGCAGTTTTTGCCCGTCTTAACGGCGTTTCCGGCAATCAGGCCATTATTGACCGTTCTTTGGTCTTGGGCGGTGTTTACAACAACCCCTTAGAGTGCAACCCGCTTGACCAAATCGGCTTTGCTGTGGCTTATAACCAAATTAATGAAGATGCCGTCGGAAATGCGCTTAATCATGGAGATGAAACGGTTTTGGAAGCTTATTGGGCGTTTGGCATCTCAAAATGGATGACACTGACGCCTGATGTTCAGATTTACTTTAATCCGGCAGAAAACCCCAAAAGCGACCATGCGGCAGTCTTCTCTTTGCGAACAACTTTCTTCTTCTGATTTTATCTTCCGCCTCGTATCGGGCTCAGTGTCATATCGGGGCGGCTTTTGTTTTCTATGGCGGTAAAATCTGCCAAAATTGTATCTGAGGGTTGTTGTTCTTTAAGCAAGGCCTGCAAATTTTCTTTTGGCAGATTTTTCATTTCTTCAAAAAATCAAATAAGCTACCGCTCCGCAATAATTAAAATAGCAGCCGGAATTTTTGTCGGCAATCAGCTCTGTTCGACCGCTGCTTTCGCCGTTGGCTCCGACATATATCATTCCGTCAGAGAGAGAATCCGCCTCGGCTCGCGTAATGTCCGGCGCACGCTGGCGTATTTGGCGAATCGTTTGTTCAAGATCTACTTTACCTTTTTCTTTAACCACTTTTACGGCAGATTTTATCTCGGAACTATGCTCTTTATATTGCTCTTGGACCCATTTGGAACCTATGCAGGTAAAATGCATTCCGCTTGAGGTGCTTACACCTTGGTTGCCGGGAACTTTGCTGATTAAGATTCCTCCGACGCCGACTTTTTCTATGGTTTCCTTCAAGTTATTTTTACACTCATAAAGAAAGCGCGATAATATTTTATCTTGTTGAATATGCTCTAAAAACTTGGGACAAGAGACATTGGAATGGCTGTCGTCGGGGAAAATTCTGTTTACGGCTTTTGTTATCAGATCGGCAATTTGGCTGTTTTGCGCAGCTTCAATCGCAGCCTGCTTGGCTGATAGGACCCCGGACATAACGCAATAATTTGATTTGCCGCTCAAACCGCCGCTCTTAAAAACATAATCGGCAATTTTTTTAATAAGTTGTTCTTTATACCCTTGAGCGCGTGTTGCCCGAATTAAATCATTGACATAAAACATATTGCCAAAAAATTCCAGACTATGGCTCTGTGCCAAACGCTGTGCAAATGCGACCTCCGTAAAGGTATAGTCAGGCTTTTCAGCATGTGCAGACGTGTTTACCTCCGCGGCCGGAATACTCTTTTGGCCTTTGGAAATGTCTGCAGATTTTGCCTCTTTATTAGTCCCAAGCGCCATGGCTAAAATAAGGCTGGAGCTGATTGCCGCCTTTTTGGCCATGTGTTGTAATTTACGCTTAAGTTCATTTATTAACTTTAAATTCTTTGTTTCTTCTCTCATTTCTTCCTCTTGTCTTTATTATCATTTTAAAAAAATTTTTTCATCTGTTTTTTGCCGATAAAAGGCAAAATATGCTTTACAAGAATGTGCTTTTGGCTCTAAATTTGAGTAGTTTGTAACCTTTATGACAAGTGATTGAATTATGCGTTTTCTTTTCAAAACTGTGAATATTTTTTGCATTTGTGCTTTTTTGGCCTCCTGCTCACAAAAACAGGCGGTCGTTCCTGATATTGTTCCGGCCGTGGAGGTAAAAATGCCGACATCTCATGCCTTGGGTATTATCGGAGAAGTTGAACCTATCTACATTCTGCCGATGAAGACGCCCTTTGAAGCCCGTATTGACACCGGTGCCGAAAATTCTTCCATTGATGTTGAAAAATTAAATCTTTTTGAACGTGATGGCGAAAAATGGGTTTCTTTTACCATTAAAAACAGCCAAAACGGCGAAGTTCACCGTTTTGAAAAAAAAGTTGAAAAGACAACCACCATCAAACGCATTAATGAAAGCGAAAAAAGAGTTGTCGTTACTTTAGACGTGAAATTCGGCAACCAAATTATTAATGCCAAGTTTTCTTTGGCAAACCGCGAAAAATTTGAATATCAGGTGCTTGTCGGGCGCAATATTTTAACGGGACGCGCCATTGTCGACACCTCTCTTTCTCATACTTTGAACTAACTTTAGCGAGTTGCTCATGCTGAAAAAATTTTTTACCGTTCGCAAAATATTGACTCTGTTGCTCTTGTTGTCCATGGCCTATGCCGGATACAGCATTTATTACAAAATTAAATATTGGGGCTTTAGCTTTGCTCCTAAAAAAATGACCGATGTGTGGACAATTGAGGCACATATTTCTTTTGAGCCTACGGGTGAGCCGATTAAGGTTTCTTTAGCCGTGCCGTCAGAAACCGAAGAATTTAAAATTCTTGAAGAGAATATTGTCGCACCAGACTATAAAATGAAACGCGTTAAAAACGGTACAAGCCGCGTGGTTTTGACTGCTCCGGCTCAAGACAAACCTCAAGATATTTATTATCGTCTCATGTTGTTTGATAATCGTGACGCCAAAGGTAAAATTTATGCGCCGGTTCCCCCTGCTCCGGAAAAACCTTTTTGGGACGAACAAACACAAAGTGCGGCCAAACAATTTTTAAAAGATGCAGCCAAGCAGACCGGCGATTTGCCGCAACAGATTATTAAGCTGTTAAACCAGAATCCGCCTCATCCTCTGACAGCGACGTTGTTGCCGATGAAAAAGACGCAGAAAAACATGGCTGCGCTTATTACCTCTCTGCTTGCCGAAAAAGGCGTTCCGACCAGAATTGCGCGCGGCGTTAAACTTGAGGAAAATAAAAAATCTTTCACCCCGGATCTTATGGTTGAGGCTTATATTAACGGTAAATGGCGTATTTATGATATTAAGACCGCACAAAAGGGTATTCCCGAAAATTTTGTTATTTTCCAACGCGGCGGCAGCTCTTTGCTTGATGTCATGGGCGGACAAAATTCTTCCGTTTTGTTCTCGGCTCTTAAATCTGTCAGCTCCTCTTTCGGCTTAGCCGGTCAAAGAGCAAAAATTGCTAACCAGAAAAGTTTGTTTGACTATTCTATCTATAACCTGCCCTTGGCACAGCAAAACACTCTTAAATGGTTTTCCATCTTTCCTTTGGCAATTTTAATCATTGTTTTGATGCGCAATGTTGTCGGCTGGCAAACCATGGGAACTTTTACACCGATGTTGCTTTCCATGTCTTTGGTTAAAACCGGCCTTATCCCCGGCTTGGTTTGTTTTACGATTATTATTGCCATTGGCTTGTTGATGCGTTTTGTATTGTCTAAATTTAACCTGCTTTTGGTTCCGAGAATTTCGGCCGTGGTGATTTTTGTTATTATCGTCATGCAGGCCCTCACAATCCTTGGCTATCAGTTTAAAATTGATATCGGCTCTTCGGCCGTGTTCTTCCCGATTATTATTACGGCTTGGATTATTGAAAGAGCTTCCATTACTTGGGAAGAAGACGGACCTGTAAATGCCGGACGCGAGGTGTTTTTCAGCTTGTTGGTGGCTCTTATCACCTATTTTGTGGTCAGCAACGAATATATCCGCCATATTATGTTTGCCTTTAACGAGCTTAACTTGGTTATTTTGTTTATTGTCATGTTGCTCGGAACTTATACCGGATATCGTCTGACCGAGTTGAAACGTTTTTCTCCTCTAGCTAAAGGTTAATGCCGATGTTTGACTGGTTGAAATTTTCTTCTCCGAAAGAATTGCGTAAAGCCGGTGTTCTCGGCATGAACAACCGCAATTATAATATTATTTCAAAATATAATCAGCGGCGTCTTTACCCTTTGGTGGATGACAAAGTTCAGACCAAACTTTTGGCTCAGAAAGCCGATATTAATACGCCGGGGCTTATCGGAATTATTGAATTTCAGCACCAAGTCAAAAATATTATGGAAATTGTTAAAAATTATAAAGAATTTGTCGTAAAACCCGCGCACGGCAGCGGCGGTAAAGGCGTGTTGGTTATTATTGATTATACCGACAATGCTTTTACGACACCTTCGGGACGGACGATTTCTTATAAAGAGCTTTATCAGCATATTTCCAACATCTTGAGCGGTCTTTACAGCTTGGGCGGCCAATATGACGTGGCGGTGATTGAAGAGCTGGTGCATTTTAGCAATATTTTTGCCGATTTCAGTTTTCAGGGCATTCCTGATGTTCGGGTTATTGTCTATAAAGGGTTTCCGGCTATGTCAATGATGCGTCTGGCAACGGCTGCTTCCGGCGGCAGAGCAAATTTGCACCAAGGTGCCGTCGGTGTGGGGTTGGATATTGCCACCGGCAAAACCTTGAAGGCGGTTATGAATAATCTGCCGATTACGCACCATCCGGACACAAATGCCGATTTGGCAAAATTGCAGGTTCCTTTTTGGCGCGAGCATTTGCTTATCGGTGCCAAAGCCTATGAAATGACCGGACTTGGCTATTTGGGCGCAGACATCGTGCTTGATGCCAAACGAGGCCCGATGATGCTTGAACTTAATGCGCGCCCCGGTCTTGCGATTCAGATTGCCAACGGTATCGGTTTAAAATCTAAGCTCAAAGAAATTGACCGCAGTTTTCCGACCGGTCTTACCCCTGAGGAAAGAGTCGATTTTGTTTTAAGCAGAAATGCCTAATTTGCTCTTGATTATTGTTTTTAAAATACCTACTTAGTTTATAGAAAGAATTTTTTATCGGAGATGTTACAATGGCTAAAGAAACAAAAACTTCTAAAAAAACTGATGATGCAAAACTCTTAAAACAGAGCGAAACCAAAAAGATTTCTGCAGGCGGTACAAAAAAATTAGCTAAAGAAGATACCAAAAAGATTGCCGTCAGCAAAACGCGTGCAAAGAAAATTAAACATTCCTACAAAGTTAAAGACCCTGAAAACGCCCTGCTCCTTAAGCTCAAAGACGGTGACGTTATTATTGAAATGTATCCGGATGATGCTCCAAACCATGTTGCCAGAATTAAAGAATTGGTCAGAGCCGGTTTTTATAACGGCTTAAAATTTCACCGTGTGATTGACGGTTTTATGGCGCAAACGGGCTGTCCTTACGGCAACGGCACCGGCGGCACGGGCAAAAAACTTAAGGCCGAATTTAACCGCAATCCCCACAAAAGAGGCACGGTTTCAATGGCTCGCGCAATGAATCCGGATTCTGCCGACAGCCAATTCTTTATTTGTTATAATAATTGTGATTGGCTCAACGGACAATATACGGTCTGGGGTGAAGTTACATCAGGCATGGAATATGTTGATAATATTAAGAAAGGTGACGGAGATAACGGTGCCGTCAGCAATCCTGATGAAATTGTCAGCATGGTCGTTATTGCCGATATTTAGGGTTTTTCATGACAAATAACATTCCTTGCTCTCAAGAAATTCAGCTTCTGCAGCAAAGATACGAGGAATGTGTTCGCAAAGTTAAGGCGAATGCATTCCTTTGTCAGTTTGCCGAAGAGAAAATTTTGCACTCTTTACAAGTGGTTGGTGCCGGAAATTTTATTTTGCGGCATGAGGCGGTTTTTGCCCCTAAAAATTTTGAGCAAAAAAGACGAGCCAAATTGGCTTATTTGTTTCATGATATCGGACGTTTTATTGAGCTTGAGGCTTTGCTGAAAGTAAAGAACCCCGAAAGACGAGACGCAAGTGCAAAGCTTAATCTTTCTCACGGCGCTTTGGGGGCTGATTATTTGCGCGGGTTTGCCGCCTATAATTTACCTGAGATTATTATTCCGATTAAACGTCATGGCGATTTGCCCCGGTGTTTTTATAATGATGAAGAACTGGCAAAAATTACAGATGCCGATTTGCGCCAAGATATTATTGATAATTATAAACTGACTTGCGATGCGGATAAAATTGCCAATTTTTATCTGTTTACACGCTCTTATTCTAAATTAAGAACGGTTTTTTACGGACATTTGACTCCGGAAGAAGTTTATGCACCGATTTCTCAAGACGTGATGGATTATTTTAGTCAAGGCTCCTTAGTCCCTGGAGACGTGGGGCATTCTTTATGTGACCGTCTTTTATCCGTTGTTTGCTGGATTTTTGACTTAAACTACGCCCCCTCTTTTGTCTTTTGCCGCAAGTTAAAAGTTATTGAAAATCTGCTAAAATGCGTTCGAGAGCATAATCCGGACGCTAAAGCACAAGATTATGTCGAGGCGCGCGCACTTGATTTTCTCACAAGCAAAAGTGTTAAAATTTAAAAAGCAAAAAGCCTGATATAATTCAGGCTTTTTTATTTAATAAACTTGGTCAGCCCTCTTCTTAAGAGCCCCCAACAGATAACAGCCAAAATAATGGCCCAGCATCCGCCGTCTTTATAAAGCAATAAAGCTATTAGTATCGCAACAGCTCCGCAGCAAGCTCCAAAAAACTTTAGCCATATACTAAAGTATTGTCGGTTTTTGCTTTTGGGGTTGTAAATTGCCGTATGGCCGATAACGCACAAAACGAAAATTACGACCTTAAATCCAAGTGTTTCCATATGTTTATAGGTTTAATTATTTGCAAATAATAAATTTTGATAGTGTCAGTATAAAAGAAATAAATATTTTTGCAATCGGATTTAAAAAAGGCTAACGCCTTAATCTCACAGCAGATTAAGGCGTTTCATTTTTTGGATAAACCGAAAGCGCAACAACAGGCGTATCGGATAATAGGCTGCAATTATCGGAGCAATGCCGACACCTATCCCCCACCATTTGAAGTAGGACACAGCAACCATAAGAAAAATAAACTGGCACAACAGACTGATAGCCCCGACAATGCTAAAAAGCGGGTAGCGTTCTGCCAAAGAGTAAACATAAAAATCGGAGATATCCGGTTTTAAGAAGGCATAAAGTGCCGCAAAGAGTGTTGCAAAATAAAGCAACCCCATAAACACATAAACAAACACTGTTTCCATAAGTAAAATTTTGAAAATTTTATAATCAGAAAAACGGAATCGCCATCGGCAAAATAACCGCTAACAATTTTTTTGATATGTTATTTATGCGCCTGATGTACTTAAAAAAGCGTAAAGAGCTTTTATCTATATTATAAGAAAAGGGAATTATTTTTATAATTCCCTTTTCTTTGATTATTTTCTTATCCAGGCCAGATATTCTTCTAAGCCGGCATCTATCTTAAACATGATTACTTCCGGCAGTTCATAGGGGTGAAGCTCTAAAATTTTATCTTTAACCCAAGAAAAATTTGCCGCCGTGGTCTTGATTATCAGCAGAAATTCTTCCTCTTCACAAATCTTTCCCTGCCATTCATAAACCGAGGTTGCCTTGTCTATCATATTAACACAGGCGGCTAACTTGCATTCTACCAAATTTCTGGCAATCTTCAGTCCGGTTTCGCGATCGGGAACCATGGTTAAAACAACAACCTCAGTCATGAGATTTCTCCTCTTTTGCGGCGGGTTTTTTATCAAACATTTCTCCTATGAGCGCAAACATCATCGGCACAAATAATGTGGCCACAAAGGTTGAAAGCAACATTCCGCCGACCATGCCCGTTCCTATCGCATGACGGCTGCCGGCACCGGCACCGCTGCTGAGTGCTAAAGGCAAAACGCCAAAGGTAAAGGCCAAAGAGGTCATGACAATCGGGCGGAAACGAAGTTTGGCTGCTTCTATCGCCGCTTCGGCATAGGATTTTCCGGCTTCTACCTGCATCATGGCAAATTCTACAATCAAAATGGCATTCTTCGCCGCCAAACCAATTAAGGTAACCAAGCCAACCTGAAAATAAAGGTCATTTTCAATTCCTCTGAGCCAGGTTGCCAGTAATGCTCCCAAAACCGCAAAAGGTACTGACAATATAACCACAAAAGGCAATGACCAACGCTCATATTGCGCCGAAAGAATCAAAAATATCATTATCAAACCAAAGACAAAAGCCTGACTCGAAGCGCCTCCGGTTAATTTTTCCTGATAGGCTGAGCCAATCCATGACAGAGAATAATCATCCCCCAAGACCTGAGACGCAACTTCTTCCATGGCGGCAATGGCTTGGCCGGAGCTGTATCCGGGTGCAGGATCTCCTAAAATCTTGGCGGCGGGGAAAATGTTAAAGCGGTTGATTAACTCAGGCCCGGTAATGCGCTCAACTTTAATTAAGGTTGATAAAGGAATTAAAACCCCGTCGTTTGATTTGACATAAACATATTTTAAGTCATCGGGAGAGGTGCGGAATTTGCTTTCAGATTGTACCGTGACCCTGAAATTGCGCCCGTAATAGGTAAAGTCATTGACGTATAAGCTGCCGAAAGTGCTTTGCATAACCGAATAAATGGCATTTATCGGCACATTGAGTATACGCGCTTTTTCTCGGTCTAAGTCAATCCGATATTGCGGCGTGCTGACCGAAAAAGTGGTTTTAACATTACGCAATGCCGGATTTTTGTTGGCGGCATCAACAAGTTCTTGTGTTTTGGCCATTAACTCGGCACTGCTCTTGCCGGTTTTGTTTTGGACATAGCCCTCAAAACCACCGGTCATGCTCATACCCATTATCGGCGGCATGCTAAAGGCATAACCGATACCTTCAGGACGGCTCATGCCCATTTGCGTATATTTGCCGGCTAAGGCTTCTGCCGTTTGCGCGGCTTGTTTACGGTCTTCCCAATCTTTCAGCACAATAAAGCTGATGCCCGAATAGGTATTTTGTGTGGCTGAAAGCATATTATAACCGTTAATCGTCAAGACATCTTCAACATTGGGGTCTTCTTTAACCATGGCTGAAACTTTGTCGGTAAAAGCCTTGGTGCGGGGTAAAGATGCTGCCGGCGGCATGCTGTATGCCATCAACAATGAACCTTGGTCTTCTGCCGGAACCAAACCTCCGGGAATAATTTTAAACAAGGCAATAATGGCGGCAATAACGCCTAAAAAGCCCATAATCGCCGTCTTACGATGATTTAAGAAAAATTTGACACCGGCAAGATACCAATCCGTTACTTTTTCAAACCCAAGGTTAAACAGCTTAAACGCTGCCGGTATCTCTCTGTCTTTGTGGCCGGGCTTGATTAAAAGCGCACATAGTGCCGGAGTCAACGACAAAGCCACAAAAGCCGAGATTAAAACCGAAATGGCAATCGTTACCGCAAATTGACGATACATAACACCGGTCATGCCCCCTAAAAAGGCAATGGGCAAAAATACTGAAGATAAGACCAAAGCCACGGCGACCACAGGGCCGGCAACTTCTCTCATGGCTTTTAGGGCCGCTTCTTTCGGAGAGAGGCCTTCTTCACTCATGAGGCGTTCTACGTTTTCAAGCACGATAATGGCATCATCCACGACAATACCAATGGCTAAAATCAAACCAAACAAAGTCAGCAAATTGATGGAAAAGCCCAAAACATACATACCGGCAAAAGCACCGATAATCGAAACCGGAACCGCTAAAATCGGAATGAGGGTTGCACGCATGTTTTGCAAAAATAAATAAACAACCAAGATTACCAGCAAAACTGCCTCAAAAAACGTGTGTATGACTTCATTTATCGACACGTTTACAAAGATTGTCGTATCATAAGGAATGCTATAGGTAATGCCTTCGGGAAAGTTCTTCGATAACCTCTTCATGGTTTCTTGTACTTCTTTTGACACCTCCAAAGCATTTGCGCCGGACTGGAGATAAATGGCAAAAGCAACCGCATCTTCGCCGTTTAACTGTGCGTTCACACTGTAATCTTGCGCGCCGAGTTCTATTCGGGCAACGTCTTTTAAGCGCAAAAGGGCTCCTGAGGCATCTGCCTTCAAAATAATGTTGCCGAACTCTTTTTCATCTACCAAACGACCTTTGGTATTTACCGAATAGGTATAGGGTTGATATTCTCCCATCGGCTGTTGTCCGAATTGGCCGGCCGCAAATTGGGCATTTTGCTCTTGAATGGCTGAAATAACATCGGTTGAGGTCAAATTATAATCTGCTAACTTGTCAGGACTTAGCCAAATGCGCATGGAATAGTCTTGGCTGGCAAACAAAGAAGCATCTCCTACGCCCTTGATACGCTTGATTTCATCTATAACATTTAACAGGGCATAGTTACTGACAAAAACAGTGTCATATTTATCTGTTGTTGAGCGCATGGTCACAACAGATAAAATATTGTTTGATTTTTCTTCTACCGTGACGCCCATTTTGGTTACTTCTGAGGGAAGCTTGGACATGGCGGCCTGAACTTTGTTGTTAACATCAATGGTCGCCTGAGCCGGATCAGTGCCGATTTCAAAAACAACGCCAATGGTCAAATATCCCGAAGAGGTGGCTGTTGAATACATGTAAATCATGCCTTTAACACCGTTGATGGCTTGTTCTAAAGGCGCGGCTACCGTATCTGCCAAAACTTCAGCCGTGGCTCCGGGGTAAGTCGTAGTTATTTGAATTTCAGGAGAGACAATGTTCGGATATTGCTCAACCGGCAAAATTTTCATTGAAACAAGGCCGGCTAATACAATTATCAGCGATAAAACCGTTGAAAATATCGGTCTTTTAATAAAAAATTCAGACAACATTGCCTTCTCCCTATTTAATAATTAGTTGTTGTCGACACTATTTTCATTGATATATTCAGGTTTTACCTGCATACCGGGGCGAACTTTCATTAAGCCGCTGACCAAAACCGTATCTCCTTGATTTAAGCCGCTGTCTATTATCCAACCTTGCGGTACGGCAAAACCGGTGGTGACATTTACGGCCTCGACCTGATTTTGCGCATTCAGGCGGTAGACATAAGGGCTTTGCGCTCCTTGCATAACAGCTTCTTGCGGCAAAACAATCGCATCTTTTCTGATTAAGCCCTCAAGCACAATACGACCAAATTGGCCGGGCATGATTTTACGCTCGGGATTGGGGAAAACCGCACGCAATTTGATAGTGCCGGTTTTTTCATCAATGGTCGGGTTAATAAAGTCTATCTTGCCGTCTTGGTTATAATATTTTTCATCTCCTAATTTGAGCTTGGCAATAACATCATTACGGCGCGTACCGTTTGAGGTAACGATTTTGCCGCTCTCTACCATAGAACCCAACTTAAAAGCATCATTGTCTGAGGCCGAAAAGATAACATATATCGGGTCTAACTGGGTGATGTGTGTTAACAAACTTTTGTCTGATGTGGTATCTATCAGGCTTCCTTCCGACTGTGTTTCCATGCTGGTAATGCCGCTGATGGGAGCCGTTACGGTGGTGTAGTCCAAATTTAATTGAGCCGCTTGCACCTCTGCCTCAGCCAAAGCCATGCTTGCTTTAAGCGAATCTAGGTTGGCGCGGGCTTCATCGCGCGATTTTTCACTGACAATGCGCTCTTTAAACAATTTTTCAATGCGCTGCCATTGGGTTTCAGCAGCTTTTAACTGCGCTTGTTCTTGTGCTAATTTGGCTTTGGCCTGTGCCAATTTTACTTTATATGGCTCAGGATCTATCTCAAACAAAACATCTCCGGCATTAACGGCTGATCCTTCAACATAGTTTCTTTTTAGGAGAATTCCCCCTACTCTGGCTCTGACTTCGGTTTCTTTGGAGCCTTGAGCTCTTGCCGCAAATTCAAAACTCAGCGGAATATCTTCCATCTTAACTTTTACGGCCTGAACTTCGGGAATGGCATTTTGAGCTTGAGTATTTTTTTCTTCCTTGCATGCGGTTATCGCTAAAACAACCGCTAAAGCAGCAAAAAGTTTGTTTTTAAATTGCATGTTTTCTCCTAACTCTATGTTTGAAACCGTTTCTTTTTTCGAATCTACTCAAGGTAAAATAAAATGCAACGAAAATTCGTTGCATTTTAACCGTAAAAATAACTCTTTAGTCTTATTTAGATGTCATTTACACCTTTAGTTTAATTATAGCGGCGATATTTTTTAATTACCTTTTCAAGCTCAGAGGCCAAATAATTTGCTTCATCACAAAACTTGGGGGCTATTCTGATAATTTCTTCCAAGGTATCTTTATCAAGTCGGCAATCTATCTTTTGCCTTAGGGCGTGATAAAACATCCAATCGGTTAAGGTCCCCTTTATGACATGGCGCTCTTTACAAAAAATGCATAAATCTTTATAGGATACTTCTTCTTGCAAGTTTTTTTGCTCAAAATTCACCAGACGCATATAGCGCGCCATATTATTCAGCATCTCATCAAAACTAATCATATAGGCAAAAACCAGAGGATAAGCCGCACCAAGCGAGTCATTTAAGGCTTGTGAGCGTTGTAAAATCTCTAACTGGTTTAAGGGAATAACCTTATTCCCAAGTGCCGGTGAACTACTTTCCATTTTCTTTCTCCGCCGTTTTCTGGCTTAAAAGTATTTCTGTTGCCGTGCTTAGAATAACGACAATTCTTTTATAAAAGATTAACGGAAAGTAGTTTTTATAAAATATATTTAGCCGAGCAATTTACCGCCGATGGCGACATCAGCCGCAGATAAGTCCGTAAACTCAATATTTATATTGTCCAAATCTGCCGGAATGGCCGTATATAAAAACTCAGTCAGCAAGCGCGCAAAACCGGCTTTATCCTTAAAACCGACCGAGCGCATCTCTGCCAAAATGCAAGGTGCGCCCAAATCTCCGCCGATGCACATATCAGGATTTACATTCAGCGTGACAATAATATAATTTTTGGGCTTATTTAACTGTTTAGCTACGAATTCGGTTGCATCTTGCAAAAACATTTCTCTTTGCATTGTGTCAAGTTTTACATTGGTATTAACGGTTAAAAACGGCATTTTATCTCTCCTTAGTTTTTTTCTTTAACTTAGCTTTGTTCTTGCTTTTTGACCACAAAAAAAGGCAGGTTTTCCCTGCCTTTTTATCTGCCAAAGTCATAAATTAATTGCTTGTCTTTATAAGCGACTTTGGTCTTGCCGATAATCAAAGCCTTTTGGTTTGACCCTAAAGGCATTTGAAAATCAAGATGTTTGCCGTCTTGAAACCACTCCAGACACAGTTTTTGGCCGATTAAGTCGTAATAAATCTTTTCTATCCGACGATGACGACCAAAACCGACTTTGCGGGTAATGTCCCAAGCCGGAAAACCATGCTCATAATCAACCCCCAAAATCCGTGGAACTGCCGTATAAAACGCTTCATCTCCAAGCTGTTCTCTGACAAAATTCAATATGCCGGCGCGATTGGTGCTCCATTCGGGGACAAGATAGCGCAACCCGTTCATGGCGCAAACCATGCCGTAGTTTTCAGTCCCCAGTCGAAGTTTGTTGGTCGTTGCTTGAAAATATACATCGGCAAAAGTTTCGCGCGGTACAAAATAGGCCCGCTTTCCGCCTTCTTTCGGCGCAAACCCCGGAATTGCCACAAACACGCCTTTGGCTTTGACAATGTCATCACTATAATCTGCTACCCAAAATGTATAAAATTTTTGCGGTGCAAAAATCAGCTCGCCGTCTTGGCTGAAACTTTGTCGACATTGCATGTGGCAAAATTTAAGGTCCTTACTTTCAAGATGCGTATGTCTGAAAGCTGATAATACCTCCTGCTCAGACATGTTAATTAATTGTTTCTTCATAATAATCTTTTTTAGTTAAAATAATTTTGGTTTGCGGCAAGTCTAAAAGTTTTTGTCAAAATAGTCAATAAAAAAAAACAAGCCCCGAATGGCTTCAGGGCTTGTATCCGTCTGTTTTTGAAGATTATTCCAGATTGTCGCTGTCAATCTCGGGTTCTTCAACAACCGTTCCCATATCCTCTTCAGGATCGGCAACGCTGTCTCCCAAGACCTCGCTTCCGGTTTCTTCTTCAAGTTCTTCGTCATCACCGTCGTCAGCATCAAGCCAGGTTACGGAAACAACTTTTTCATTCTCTGCCGTGCGGAACAAGATGACACCTTGGGTCTTGCGGCCGGCAATTCTAATATCTTCTACCGGCATGCGAATCAACTTGCCGCCGTCGGTAACCATCATAATTTGATTGTCGTCTTCTATCGGGAAGGAGCTGACAATCTCTTTGTTGCGGGCCGACATTTCCATATTGGCAATACCTTGTCCACCGCGGCCGGTAACCCTATATTCATAAGAAGATGAACGTTTGCCGTAACCGGTTGACGTAACCGATAAGATAAACTGCTCTTTGGCTTTCATCTCTTCATATTTTTCGGGCGTTAATACCTGCAGGGGAACATCACACTCGCTCAAAGCAACCTCAGTATCGCTGCCGCGTTCGGCTTGCAAACGCTTCATTGCCGAAGAAATGCGGGCATATTCATCACGCTCTTCCGAAGTGGCATCACTGTGATTTAAGACCGACATAGAGATTACTTCATCCCCGTCAGCCAACTTAATGCCGCGGACACCGGTCGAGTTACGGCCGACAAAAACACGAACCTCCGTTACCGGGAAGCGAATGCACTTGCCGCTGCGTGCCGCCAACATAATGTCATTGTCTTCATGGCAAATTCTTACATTTATCAGCTTGTCGCCTTCATCAAGCTTCATGGCGATTTTGCCGTTGCTTTGGACATTAACAAAATCCATCAAAGAATTACGACGAACATTGCCTTGCGCCGTGGCAAACATGATGGACATATTCTCGCATTCGGCCTCATTCTCAGGCAATTTCATAATCGTGGTGATGGTTTCTCCTTCGTCTAACGGCAATAAATTGATGAAAGGTTTACCTTTTGACGTCGGCGAGCCAAGCGGCAATTTGTAAACTTTCATCTTATAGACCAAACCTTTAGATGAGAAGAACAGTACCGGCGTGTGGGTTGAAGCCACAAACAGACGAGAAACAAAATCCTCCTCTTTGGTGGCCATGCCGGACTTGCCTTTGCCCCCGCGTTTTTGTGCTTTGTAAGCATTGAGCGGTACGCGCTTGATGTAACCGGCATCTGTTACCGTTACAACCATTTCTTCACGCTGAATTAAAGATTCAACATCTTGGTCAAACTCAATATCTTCAATTTTGGTGCGACGCGGCGTGGCATATTCATCTTTAATGGCAACCAACTCATCACGCATGATGCCGTATAATTTTTCGCGACTGCCTAAAATTGACAGATATTCTTTAATATCTTCACCGATACCGGTCAATTCTTCATGAATTTTATCTCTTTCCAGACCGGTTAAACGCTGCAGTTTCAAATCCAAAATGGCTTTGGCCTGATTTTCGGACAAATGATAAAACCCGTTTTCAACTTTGCGGTCCGGCTCATCTATCAGCTCAACCAACGGCGTTACCGTACCGGCCGGCCAAGCCTTGGCCAATAATGCATCCTTGGCTTCTTGCGGGCTCGGTGCAGAACGAATTAGCTCAATTACGGGGTCAATATTTTCAACCGCAATGGCCAAACCGACCAAAGTATGCGCTCTGTCTCTGGCTTTGTTTAGTAAAAATACCGTACGGCGACGAATGACCTCTTCTCTGAAATCAATAAAAGCACCGATAATCTCTTTTAAGTTCATCATCATCGGGCGGCCGCCGTTAATGGCTAACATATTCATACCAAAACTGGTTTGAAGTGCCGTATATTTATAAAGCTGATTCAAGACAACATCGGCCTGAAAATCTCTCTTAATCTCTATAACGACACGGACACCGTGACGGTCAGATTCATCTCTGATGTCTGATATGCCCTCAATCTTCTTTTCTTTAACAAGCTCGGCAATACGCGAAACCAACATTGCTTTATTGACCTGATAAGGAATTTCATGAACAATAATGGCTTCTTTGTCTTTGCGCAGCTCTTCAATGGTGCACTTGGCGCGCATCATCACCGAGCCACGGCCGGTATAATAGGCCGATTTTGCTCCCGTCTGCCCCAAAATCAAACCACCGGTCGGAAAATCAGGCCCCGGAACTATGGCAATTAAATCATCTATCGAAATTAAGGGATTGTCGATATAGGCACAGCAGGCGTCTATAACTTCTCCCAAGTTATGCGGCGGAATGTTGGTCGCCATACCAACCGCAATACCGTTGGCACCGTTTACCAATAAGTTGGGATAGCCGGCCGGCAAAACCGAAGGCTCTTGCACCGTTTCATCATAGTTTGGTACAAAATCTACGGTGTCTTTATCCAAATCAGAGGTTAAGGTTGAGGTGACTTTTTCAGCACGAGCCTCAGTATAACGCATGGCGGCTGCCGAGTCGCCATCCATAGAACCAAAGTTACCCTGCCCGTCTACCAAAGGCAAACGCATGGAGAAAGGTTGTGCCATACGCACCATGGTATCATAAATTGCCGCATCGCCGTGGGGGTGATATTTACCCATAACATCTCCGACGATACGAGCTGACTTGCGGTATGGCTTGTTATAATCATAGCCGCTCTCATACATGGAATAAATAATGCGGCGATGAACCGGCTTTAAGCCGTCACGGACATCCGGCAAGGCACGAGATACAATAACACTCATGGCATAGTCAAGATATGAACGCCGCATTTCTTCGGAAATTTCGACCGGCGCAATATCTTGGGCGGCACTTACAACCGCCATGTTTTCATTTTCTTCACTCACTTTGATTTACCTTTTCTTTTTACTTAAACTGTTTGAGAATATAGCAAAATCTGCTTAAGTTTGCCAGTTTTTTGTCAGACTTATACCCAGCCTCAAAATGCCACTTTCTTTTCTATGGGCAAAAAAAGTGCCTTAAAATCGATTTTTTAAAACTTACTCTTTAAAAGGTTAACACCGCAATAAAAAAAAGCCCGGTTTTGACCCGGGCTTTGTAAAATGCTTACAATTGTTAGAACGGGATGTCATCATCCAGATCTGCCGGAGCGGCTGCGGGCGTGCTGTCCCAACCAGAAGAAGCTGAACCGGAGAAAACATCATTGCCGCCGGCGGGGACGCCGTCACCTCTGGCATCAAGTAAAACTAAGTTGCCGCTGAAGTTTTGCAAAACAACTTCCGTCGAATATCTTTCCTGACCGTTGTTATCTTCCCATTTGCGGGTTTGAAGCTGGCCTTCCAGATAAACTTTGGAACCTTTCTTCAAATATTTATCGGCAACATCTGCCAACTGCGGGTTAAAAATAACAACCCGATGCCATTCGGTTCTTTCTTTCTTCTCTCCGGAGAGTTTATCTTTCCA
>CALXWF010000084.1 GCA_944392285.1 uncultured Alphaproteobacteria bacterium
CCGTAAGGTTCAAACTTCGCCTATGGGGCGGGACGCCGACTGCGGCTCGTTTTCACCAACTATCGACTCCAGGGTCTCTTTGCAGGGATGCTGAAACAAGTTCAGCATGACAGAAACTTTTTCTCACAATAGATTTATGATATCATACTCTTTCAGTATAGGTAAAAAAGATTAATAACTCCTTAGCGGAGCAGGGATAGAACGATTATTTTCACAACATATATTTTACCAAGACAGCCACAAAACAGCCAACATTTATTCACAAACTTTCACTGATAAGCACAGAATAAAAAATAATTTAAGAAAAAATCAAAAGACAAAACAACATACAAAACAGAAAACAAAACTTTTCATAAAAAAATTCGCACCGGGCGCAAACTTCATTAACTTTTGACAAAACAAATAACACATTGATTTAACAGGGGATTGCCACAACGACCACCATTATCTCAATCATATTTTGTCGCATAATATATATTATGTATACAAATTATTCAGATTAAATCAAAGAGGTTATCTTAAGCCTAAATTTACACAAACGCTCAGGCTAAGCAAATTTACAAAGAAGCTATAAATAATCACCAACTCATTCTGACAGCTCGTATAAAATTTTTATAAAGACGCTGCAATCAGAGTCTGTGTATAATCTTCCTTCGGATTTTCAAAAATATCTTCACGACTGCCACACTCAACAATTTTTCCGTCTTTCATAACCGCAATCCTGTCAGACATCGCTTTAACGGCTTTCATATCGTGAGAAATAAAAATATAAGCCAAATTTCTTTCTTGCTGAATCTTTTGCAACAAATCTATAATTTGTTTCTGCACCGTCACGTCAAGCGCCGATGTCGGCTCATCCAAAATTAACAGTTCCGGTTCAAGCACCAAAGCACGAGCTATGGCAATGCGCTGTCTTTGTCCACCCGAAAACTCATGCGGATATTTATCAAGAACCTCTGCCCCTAATCCGACCTTCTGCAATGCCCTTAAGCTGCATTCGCGTTTTTCTTCTCGACTCAACTGCGGAAAATGCACAGACAGCCCCTCAGATACAATTTGCTCGACGCTCATTCTCGGATTCAAAGAATTAAACGGGTCTTGAAAGACGATTTGAATAGTTTTTCTAAAACTTTTATTTGTTTCTTTATCTATTTGATTTATATCAATATTGTTTAAAAATACATGCCCGGAAAACTTATTCATTTTAACCAAAGCCAGGCCCAAAGTCGTTTTTCCTGAGCCGGATTCTCCAACAATTCCAAGAGTTTCGCCGCGACGTAGCACCAAAGAAACCCCATCCACAGCTTTAACATATTCTTTCACCCTGCCCCAAAAATTGCGTTTAAGCGGAAAATAGACACAGACATCTTCGACACGAAGCATAACATCATCACATATTTTATTGTGTTTTTTCAATGTTGGATAAGATGAAATTAAAGTTTTAGTATAACTCTCTTTCGGGCATTCAAAAATCTCTTGGACACTACCCTGCTCTACGACTTTGCCATTATGCATAACCGCAACTTTATCTGCAATCTGTCGAACAATGCGCAAATCATGCGTGATAAAAATCATCGACATTTGCAGCTTTTGTTTCAACTCAGAGAGCAAATCAAGAATTTGTTTTTGCACCGTAACATCTAAGGCTGTTGTCGGCTCATCTGCAATCAAAATCTCAGGATTATTGGCTATTGCCATAGCAATCATCACTCTTTGCCTCTGCCCGCCTGAAAGTTCAAAAGGATAAGCCCGCATTCTCTTACGCGCATTTTTAATACCCGTCAGCTTTAACAAACGCAAAACCTCTTTTCTGGCCTGACGATAATCCATGTTTCTGTGCAGCATCAAAGTTTCGGCAATTTGTTTTTCTATCCGATGTAAGGGATTAAGCGATGACATCGGCTCCTGAAAAATAAAAGCAATTTTATCTCCGCGTATTTGCTGCAAATCCGGTGCATTAATAAGCTCTTTTCCCTTAAATTTAATAGAGCTCCCCGGCGAATGAAAAGCCTTCGGATAAGGAAGGAGCCCCAAAATCGACAATGCCGTCACAGATTTTCCCGACCCGGATTCTCCGACAATGCCCAAAACTTCTCCGGGATTTAGGGTCAAATTCACGTTTTCAACGGCGACTTCATCTTTTTGCGCTCCGTGAAATTTCACCCCCAAATTTTTAACCTCAAGCAAAGCCATTATTTATTTTTCCTCGCATCGAAAGCATCTCTGACGCCCTCACCGATAAAAATAAGCAGCGTAAGCAAAGTTGATAAAACAATAAAAATGGTAATTCCAATCCAAGGAGCCTGCAAATTATCTTTTCCCTGGCGCACCAAATCGCCAAGAGACGGATATTCATAAGGCAGCCCTAAACCCAGAAAATCCAGAGCCGTTAAAGACACAATCGCCTCAGAAAGCAAAAAAGGCACAAAAGTAATGGTTGCCACAACCGCATTAGGCAAAATATGTCGATACATAATCCGCCAATTGCTCACACCAAGCGCCTTGGCCGCCTTAACAAATTCCAGATTTCTGGTTCTTAAAAACTCGGCCCTAACCACACCGGTCAAGCTCATCCAAGAGAAAAACAACAAAATAATGAGCAAGCTCCAAAAAGTCGGCGTAAAAATACTGGCAACGATAATCAAAATAAATAGTTGCGGCAAGGCCTCCCATATTTCCATAAACCTTTGCAGAAAAATATCTATTTTGCCGCCAAAATAGCCTTGCACCGCGCCGGCAATAATTCCGATAACGGAAGAAATAAAGGTTAGAATGAAAGCAAAAATCACCGAAAGACGCAACCCATATAAGATACGCGCCGCAATATCACGCCCCTCATCATCCGTACCGAGCCAATGACGTATCGAAGGCGGTGCCGGCGTCGGCGTTAGCATTTCATAATCTACCGTGTTAAAAGAAAACGGAATAATCGGCATCAACATCCACCCTTCTGCCTGAATATTAGAGCGTATCAGCGGGTCACGATAATCTGCCGGCGTCGGAAAATCTCCCCCGAAATCAGCATCGGTATAAGCGGAAAAAAGCGGAAAATAAAACTCGTCTTTATACTTAAGAATCAAGGGTTTATCATTAGCAATTAATTCAGAAAATAAACTAACGACAAAACACAACAAAAAAACAACTGCCGAATATGCCGCTCTTTTATTCTGCAAAAAGGCCCGCCACCTTTTTTGCGTTAAAGGCGACACCTTTTCAAAGAATATTTTTTTAAGCTTTTTCAAGCAGTCTCCTAATTTTCTATAACTTTTATCTCAACTTTTTCAACGGTTTCCTTAGGCTTAGCTGCAGATTTTGCGCTATCTTCTTGTTTTTTAACGCTTTTCTGCATTTCCTGCACCAAATTCTTGGTCTGAGCCTCCGGCACGTCACTCTGAGCATCAACAGGTTTAACCTCTGCCTTCTTAATCTCGGTTGTTGTCTCCGGTGCTTCTGGAAGAGCCTCAGAAACAACCTCTGTTTCACCTGCAGCAACCGGCAAAGCCTCAACTTTATTA
>CALXWF010000085.1 GCA_944392285.1 uncultured Alphaproteobacteria bacterium
GCGCGAGGCTTACGGGACGAATGAGCCCTCGGAGATGCTGAAACAAGTTCAGCATGACAAAAGAGGGCGAGGACCAACAAGTTCAGCATGACATAAGAGGGCGAGGACCAACGAGTTCAGGGTGACAGTAAAATGTGTGAAGCTCTCTCTTTCTCTGTCATTCCAAAGGCCACGCCCTACGGGACGTGGCACATTTGGAATCCAGCAAACTCCTGCTTTAGCAGTCCTTATTTATTTCACCCCTATCCCGACCTTTCCCCGTCAAGGGGAAAGGAGACGGGGTCACTTTTTATTTCCTCTCCCTATGACAGACACTTCCTTCTCATTCCCTCCCCCTTGACGGAACATTCCCCTATTTTCCCTCCCCCTTGACGGGGGAGGGTTAGGGTGGGGGTGATTCTAAAGGCTAATTCTTAGAACTATTTTCTCCGTTGCAAATTTGCAAAATCTTTCTATAATCTTTTATGTCGAAGGATTGGTTATCCTCTCGGCGGAGTGTCGAAACTCCTTAGTACGAAATCTTTATAACCTCCCCAATGGAGGATGGTGCGATATAAGCCGCTTTCCGCGGACGAATAAGCACACTGTCGTGCTACAGTTTCGAACTCCTCCACCCTTTTCTCACAAAGGGTGGTTTTGTTTTAAGCAAAACTTTTTGAGGAGTTGAAAATGACAGAAATTACCAAATCTCACATCAGAAGCACGTTTTTTAAAGAGCTTGGCCAAGCCCTGTGGCTTGAACGCCGTAACCAACGCCAAAAGCTCTGCAAAGTTGCCGTGCGCTCTCATTTGCCCCAAGGACTGATAGACAACATGGAAAGAGGCACCAGCACTGAAATACACCATTTTTTCAAGCTCTTCGCCTTTTATCAAAAGAAAATCAAAATCACATTAATTGATGAGGAATAAAAGCACAAAAAAAATCCCCAAAATTTCGGGGATTTTTTAAAGCTTCATAAAGACTATTCAGCGGTTGAAAAAGCTTTAGCCTGTTTTTTAGCTTCATCATCGGTTCTGGCCACATTAACCAAAATCGTTTGAGAAACTTCAGGGTGCAAGTTCAACTTAACTTCATATACGCCCAAATCCTTAATCGGTTTTTCAAGATAAACGCAGCGGCGTTCAACATCAAAACCGGCTTCTTTAATAGCAGAAGCAATATCACGGATGGTAACGGAACCGTATAATTGTCCGGTTTCGGCGGCTTGACGAATCAATACCGTGCTGAAACCTTTAAGAGCTTCGGCTTGAGCATTAGCAGCATCCAACAATTCTTTATTGTGGGCTTCCAAAGCAGCTTTTTGTCTTTCATAAACCGCCAAGTTAGCTTCCGTAGCACGGAGAGCTTTTTTCTGCGGCAACAGGTAGTTACGGGCATAACCGGTTGTAACGGTTACTTTATCACCCATTTTACCGAGTTTCTCAACATGTTCGAGAAGAATAATTTCCATCTTATTTTCTCCTTAACCTAAGCTGCAACATACGGAAGCAGGCCGATATAGCGAGCGCGTTTAATAGCGCGGGCCAACTCTCTCTGTTTTTTAGCTGAAACAGCCGTAATACGGCTGGGGATGATTTTACCTTTTTCAGAAATATATCTTGAAAGCAGTTTAACATCCTTGTAGTCAATTTTCAGTCCGTCTTCACCGGAAAAGGGACATGCTTTTTTTCTTCTAAAGAATGATTGTTTAGCCATTTTCCTTCTCCTTTACTCTTCAACGGCCGCATCGGTAGATTCGCTGTTGGCGGGTTCAGCGCTCAAAGCATCAACCTTAACCGTCATATAACGGATAATATCTTCATTAACGCGCATTAATCTTTCGAACTCGGCAATAGATTTTTCAGGAGCCGAAATGTTCAAAATAACATAATAACCTTTGCGGTTTTTCTTAATGCGGTAAGCGAGGTTTTTCAAACCCCAGTTATCAACTCTAACGACTTCACCGCCGTTTTTGGCCAAAGCTTCGGACAAATCCGAAACAATGTTATTAACCTGTGAAGCGCCGAGATCTTGACGTGCAATCAGCACGCTTTCATAAAAAGCCATATAAATATCTCCTTATGGATTCTCAACAAATGGGCAAACAGCCCGGGTTCTTGTATAGCCGAAAACAACAAATTTCCGGCAAGGGACGAAGCGCACTATACCCCAAAACAATTAAATTGCAAGCAATTTCTTAGCCTTCCTGCGTGATTCCTCAAAAAAATTTAGACAATATTAACCCTTTTGGCCTATATTAAGAACAAATAATATAACAAACGGAATCATCAATGTTGGCCAAAAAGATTTTATATGCATTGCTTGCCGCTCTTTTCTTAAGCTCTTGCGCCTATCTTCCCAAAGCAAAAGAGAACAAGGTCGTATTCAAAAGCCGCACCATATACGCCAATGAGGCAGAGACCATCGGTTTGCAAAACTTAAACAACCGTGTGGTCGTTTATTGCCATTCAAACTTTTTCAAATCAGCTGACAGCTGTGCCGAATATTTTGAGCAAAGAGGCTACACCAGGTTTCGTGATATTCCGTACAAAACCGCCAATTTTGACTTTTTAACCTTAGACACCTACCCCACACGGCGTTGGCGTGACAGCGAGCGCACCCCCAGGTGGTAGCCATGATTTCGCGGATTAACACCCTCACCTTTAACGGTCTTGAAGTTTTAGACGTTGACTTACAAGTTCAAATTTCATCGGGGTTGCCGTCTTTTACCATTGTCGGTCTTCCCGATAAAGCCATTGCCGAAAGCAAAGAAAGAGTCCGCGCAGCTCTACAGTCTTTGGGGCTGAGCCTGCCGGCCAAACGCATTACCGTAAACCTGGCACCGGCCGACTTATTTAAGGAAGGCTCGCATTTTGACCTGCCGATAGCTTTAGGCTTACTTTCCGCCATGAATATTTTGCCCAAAGAAAGCCTGCTTGACTATTTGGTTATGGGAGAGCTGAGTTTAGACGGCAAAATTATCTCCGTTAACGGGGTGTTGCCGGTGGCCATCAAGGCCAATCGCCGCGGTCTTGGGCTGATTTGTCCGGCCTCCCAAGGCGGTGAGGCCCTTTGGTCAGGGCTAAAAGACATTATCGCCGCCGATTCTCTGCTCTCATTAATCAACCATTTCAAAGGCGAACAAGTTATCGCCGCACCCAAGCCCTTAACCCCTGAAAGCAACACTGCCTTTTTAGACATGAAGGATGTCAAAGGCCAAGAATCCGCCAAGCGAGCGCTTGAGATTGCCGCGGCCGGCGGCCATAATTTGTTGATGATAGGCCCGCCGGGGTCCGGCAAATCTATGTTAGCGGCGCGTCTGCCCTCGATTTTACCGCCTCTGACCACCGAAGAAGCCTTAGAAACCAGCATGATTCATTCCGTTGCCGGAGAGCTCAAAGACGGCAAAATTTGCTTTGACCGCCCATTCCGCGCCCCGCACCACAACGCCTCGACACCGGCTTTGGTCGGCGGCGGCCGCAAGGGTGTCCCCGGTGAAATTTCTTTGGCGCATAACGGTGTTTTGTTTTTAGATGAATTACCCGAGTTTGCCAAAGCCACGCTTGAGGCTTTGCGCCAACCCTTAGAAAACGGCTGTGTCAGCATCTCGCGCGTTAATGCCCACACCACTTATCCGGCAAAATTTCAGTTAATTGCGGCAATGAATCCTTGCCGATGCGGGCATCTTGGTACGCCTGAACTTGAATGCTCGCGCGCCCCGCGTTGTGCTGAAGAATATCAGGCCAAAATCTCCGGCCCCTTGCTTGACCGTATAGATATGCAAATTGAAGTTCCGGCCGTCAGCCCGTGGGACTTGGCCGGTGTCAAATCAGGTGAATCTTCGGCCATCATCCGCGAAAGAGTCATCGCCGCCAGACAAATTCAACAAGCCCGATTCAAGGCCTTGGGCGCCGAAGGCTTAAGCACCAATTCCGAGCTTAAAGGCGAGCTTTTGGAACAAGCCGCCGCGCTAAATAATGACGCTTCAGAACTGTTAATCACCTACAGCGAGCAAAACAAGCTCTCGGCAAGGGCCTATCATCGCATTTTGCGGTTAGCAAGAACGATTGCGGACTTGCAAAATTCAAAGAATATCCTTAAACTGCATATTGCCGAAGCTTTGTCATACCGCAGACCGCGGCTGACCAAACGTAATTAGGAGCAAAAAAATTATGAATAGAATAAAATCTCTGAGCCTATTGTTTCTGCCGTTGTTGCTATTAAGCTGCAAGACCAAAAGTGTTGAGCTGTTTCCCTGCATGTGCGACAACAAAGAATCCACTTTGGGCATTTTGTCTTGTATGTGTGAGCGCCCTGCCGAAAAGAAACCGGAAGAAATAAGTTTTATCCGCAATGTTCAGCCGGACCGCGCCCAAAGAGAGGCTTATGCCTACTTACACCACAGTCGCGACCGTTTTGCTCCGCTCCAGCTTGAGGTTGTTGATTTTCGCATTCCCCGTGAAACCCGCTATGACCAGTTTAATACCAAACTCGGTAATTACCGTTTCCGGATTTTCGGCTGCCGCCGTTTTGACCGCGAAGTTTATCTCAACCGCGGTCGGGCTATGCAGCGTGACATGAAGTTTTTTGATATCTTTTTTGAAAATATGAACGAATATTATCCGGTTGTGGTAGATAAAAACAATCCTTATTACGTATATTCTGACAAAGTTCAGCCCGAATATATCTTAACCGCCGAGATTAATGACTATTTCATGAATGTTTGTGACGAATATGACTGGAACAGCGTCAGCAAACAAAATCTGCGCACCGGCACTTCTGAAATGACGGTAACCTGGCGCCTGATGGACTTAACCAAAGACCATGTTTACTGCAAAGTCACCACCACCGGCTATGGCGAGGTCAAAGACGGTGAATATAACGGTGAAATCAAACTGGTTGAAAGAGCCTTTGAAGACGCCTTGCAAAAACTGCCTCAGGGCAAATGTTTCAACAACGAGTTAGCCAAACGCATTCGCCCGGAAGAGCTCAAAAAGCAGCAACAAATTTTGCTTTCGCGTTATCAAGCGCAAGAAGGCCGCGCCGACGACTTCCGCAGTCAATATGCGCCTGAGCTGACGGCAATCAACATGATGCAAAGCTGTGCCTCTGATGTTCCCTATGTTTTAACACAATTCCCCTACATGGTAAGCGAAGTTTCTTACATTCCGCAAGAAGCTCCCTACACCTTAATAGACGAAGCCTATGGCAGCGAAGCCTATAGTAAGGGCCTTGTTGAAGAATTCGGTGGCGTAAAATCCTCCGGCATGGTCTTAGACAAAGGCTGCAAATCCGTCAAGCTTGAAGACGGCTGCACCACGGTTCGGGTAACCGACAGCAGTCTGAAACTGGTAGACGACTACTGGGTAGACTTGCCGTTAAATGATGCCGGCCACAAAGCAGAAGTAAACCGCGCCGCCATGGAAGAAGCCTTCAGCAACGCCAACAACAAATTCTGCATTCAAAACCAACCGCCTTATCAAGACATGCGTGCCGAAAATCTGTACAAAGTCCGTGCGGCGGTTGTATCTGTTGCCAATCCGGCCGGCAAAAAAGGTGCAGGTCTTCTGGTTTCCGACCAGTTGATTTTAACCTCGGCAGACCTCTTGTTAAAAGACAACAACAACTTTGACATTCAAACCATTAACGGTCTTAAGTTCAAAGCCAGCGCTTTCAGGGTTAACCCCAACAAAAACGTTGCCCTCTTGTTGCTTGAAGACAAGGCACAGTTCAACCCGTTGCCCTTACGCTTAGACTTACCCGAAGTCGGCAAAGAAATTTTCATGACCTTAGGTTTGCTTGACATTGAAAAAGAAGGCGAAGGCTATCTTGACAATGAAGGTAAGGTCACCGGCTACAAATATACCGAAGAGCGCGGTGCCGAAATTGTGGTAGACACCTATGTTCAGGCCTACACCTTGGGCGGTGCCTTAATTGACAACAACGGCAACATTGTCGGCCTTGCTCACAGCGACAAAGCCAAAGCCGAAGACCCCGACCTCTTTATTCCGATAGAAACAGCCTTAAAGAGCTTGGGCTTAAGCATTTGCGGTCGCCCGTTTGTCAACCAAGACGTTACCAAGATGGCCGTTATTGACAAGCCCATAACCAGAGCCTTAGAAACAATCAAGGCCAAAGAGCCCGAGGCGATGAACGCCAAAGAGCGCAAATAAAGCAAAAAAGCCCCGAGAAAATCGGGGTTTTTTCTTATAGTTTAGCCAAGCCTCTTGCAAAAGGACAAAAACTTAACTACATCATCCTTAATGGAAAAACCAACAAAGGAAGAATATTCATGACCACCATTTTATGCATTCGCAAGGGCAACGAGGTTGTCATGGCCGGAGACGGTCAGGCCACTTTGGGAGAAGCCGTTGTTTTCAAGTCAAAATCAATCAAAGTCAGACGCATTGGCAACGGCAAGATTATTGCCGGTTTTGCCGGTGCCGCGGCAGATGGCATGACCCTAATTGAGCGTTTGGAAGAAAAACTTGAAAAACACGCCAACCAACTGAAACGTGCGGCGGTAGAGCTTGCCAAAGACTGGCGTATGGATAAATATCTGCGCCAACTTCAAGCCTATATGATTGTGGCCGACAAAGACATTTCATTGGTTATTTCCGGCACCGGCGAGGTTATGGAACCCGATGACGGCATTATCGGCATCGGCAGCGGCGGCAACTATGCCATGGCGGCGGCCAAAGCCCTATATGACATTGAAGGTCTTTCTTTGGAAGACATTGCCAAAAAAGCCATGCAAATTGCCGGCGACATAGACATTTACACCAACCACAACGTTATTATAGAAAAGGTATAATCATGGCAAACTTCAGCCCAAGAGAAATAGTTTCAGAGTTAGACAGGTTCATCATTGGCCAACACGAGGCCAAAAAAGCGGTTGCCATAGCTTTGCGCAATCGGTGGCGGCGCATGCAGTTACCACAACATTTGAAAGAAGAAGTTGTTCCAAAAAACATTTTAATGGTTGGTCCGACCGGTGTCGGCAAAACCGAAATATCGCGTCGTCTGGCCAAACTTGCCAAGGCCCCCTTTATTAAGGTTGAAGCCACCAAATTTACGGAGATTGGCTATGTCGGCCGAGACGTTGAAAGTATTATTCGTGATTTATTGGAAATCGCCATTGCCTCAACACGAGCAGAGCTGCGCAAGAGTGTTCAGGCCAAAGCCGAGCTCGGTGCTGAAGAAAGAGTATTAGAAGCCCTGGTCGGAGCCTCTGCCGGTGAAGAAACCAAAGCAAAATTCCGCACTCTTTTGCGAGAAAACAAGCTCAATGATAAAGAGATTGAGATTAGTGTTATAGACAACACCCCTCCCAGCATGCCCACCATAGACATTCCCGGCATGCCCGGCGCCTCCATGGGTATGATAAGTTTAGGGGATTTATTGGGCAAACCGTTTGGGAACAAATATAAAACCCGCAAGATGAAAGTCGGGGAAGCCTATGATGTTTTAATCGCCGAAGAAAGCGACAAACTCTTAGACAACGACACCATCGTAAGAGAGGCCATAAACGCGGTTGAAAACGACGGTATCGTCTTTATAGATGAGATAGACAAGATAGCCGGCAAAGAAGACCGCCGCGGCGGCGATGTCTCGCGTGAAGGCGTTCAGCGTGACCTCTTACCGCTGATTGAAGGCACCACGGTAACCACCAAATACGGCATGGTCAAAACAGACCACATCTTGTTTATTTGCTCCGGAGCTTTTCACTTGTCCAAACCCTCGGATTTATTACCCGAGTTGCAAGGACGCTTACCGATTCGCGTTGAGCTTAAAGCCCTGACTCATGAAGACTTTGTCAGAATTTTAACCGAGCCGGAAGCCAATTTGATAGAGCAATATGAGGCTCTGCTCAAAACCGAAGGCTTTGAATTAAAATTTGAAAAAGAGGCCATTGATAAAATTGCCGACATAGCTGTCCTGATAAATGAAAATGTTGAAAACATCGGAGCGCGACGTCTACACACGGTATTAGAGATTCTGCTTGAAGACATCAGCTTCACGGCCTCAGACCGCAGCGGCCAAAGCGAGACAATCACCGCCCAAATGGTTGAGGAAAAACTATCCAAATATACCCAAGCCGGCGACTTGTCCAAATTTATTTTATAATGAGCTATTATACTTATATCCTGTTTAACCAAAGAAACGGCACACTTTATATTGGCGTGACCGCCGATTTGGTTAAACGGGTTTATGAGCATAAACACCACATTTTCAAAGACTTTACAGAAAAATACAATATTGATAAACTTGCCTATTATGAAATACACCAAGATATCAATGAAGCCATCCGTAGAGAGAAACAATTAAAAGCATGGAAAAGGTCTTGGAAACTGGAACTAATTGAACAAAACAATCCGGATTGGAAAGATTTATACCATGAAATCCTATAAAAACATTTCCCGCACAAAATTATCCTGCCGACAAGAACCGGAATCCAACCCACCTCAAGGACAAAACCCACAAGCTGGATGCCAAATCAAGTTTGGCATGACAGAAGGAAAACTTCCGCCCCTGTCATTCCAGCGAAAGCTGGAATCCAACCCACCTCAAGGACGAAACCCACAAACTGAATGCCGCCGGCAAAAGCCCGCTAAAAAGCTTTTATCCCTATATATCCATTGGCCTTTCTGCCTCTCCAAATGCCCCTATTGCGATTTTTTTAGCAAAGCAGGCAGCAAAATAGATGAAGAAAAGATTATCACCGGCTATTTGTCTGACTTGGACTATTATCATGATCTGACAAGTGAACGCCAAATTGACACGATATTTTTCGGCGGCGGCACACCGTCATTACTCAAAGCAAAAAATATAGAAAAACTCATTGACCATACAGCCAAACTTTGGCCGACAAGCCCAAATATTGAAATTTCATTAGAAGCCAACCCCAACAGCAACCACCCGCAAATGTTTCAAGACTTGAAGCAGGCCGGCATTAATCGCTTATCTTTAGGGGTACAAGCCTTAAATGAAAAAGATTTAAAATTTTTAGGACGCAGCCACGGTTTATCCGAAGCCCTGCAAGCCATTGAAGAGATAAAATCCTGCTTTGACAACCACTCCATAGACCTAATTTATGCCCGCCCCGCTCAAAAGCAACAAGATTGGGCGCAAGAGCTTAAACAAACCGTTTCCTTCGGCCTGACTCATATCTCGCTTTATCAGCTCACGATTGAGCCGGGCACCTTGTTTTATAAACAAAATATACGCCCGCTTGCAGAACAAGCCGCCGCCAAACTTTATGAGTTTACTTATAACTTTTTGCAAGATTCCGGCTATCGCCGTTATGAGGTTTCAAACTTTGCCAAAAGCGGCAAAGAATGTCGTCATAACCAAGCCTATTGGCATGGCCAAGATTATATCGGCATCGGCCAAGGGGCGCATGGCCGCCTGCGTTTAGGGCAAGAGGCTTATGCTTTCACCCACCCCCGCAAAAAAGAACTTTTAACCCCTCTTGAGCGCGCTGAAGAACTTTTAATTATGGGCTTGCGCGTTCCCGAAGGCATAAACAAAAAAGCCTTTGCCGACCAATGCGGGCTTGATTTTGATAACTTCATCAACCAACAACACGCCGCCAAATTAGAGCAACTCGGCCTCATCATCAACCGCAAAGACCACCTGCACCTAACCCCCAAAGGTTTTTTATTATTAGATAAAATTATCGAAGAACTGGCAATCTAAGCTGACGGTTTTGTTTGCAATCAACGCCAAAATAGGCTATAATGATAAAAGAACATATCATTATGAAAGTCAAAGAAATGACCATATTGCAGAGTGAAGGACTCATATCTATGCTGGCTTCCCTGCTCAAAAAAGAGGAAGCATATTTTTCGGCCGAAGACTTTAAGCAAATTAAAGATATCGCGCTGAGTACGATAGATTACAACCGCAAATTCACACCGGTCTTTCTTGAAGACTTAGACAATTTTTCCAACCTTGAGAGTCTAACCTTAAGCAAAATCATCATTGATGACGAAGGAATGGAACATATCTGCCATTGCCAAAAGCTCAAACGCCTGAGTTTATATGAATGTGAGGTTGAAAGCCTTTCAGGCATTGAACAATTAACTGACCTCGAATGTTTGGAGCTTATCCGCACACCGATAACCGACTTCAGCCCGTTAGAAAAACTGCCGTTGCACCGTTTGCGCCTTATCGGCTGCCGCCTGCCGGACTTAAAATTTATTGACCGTTTGGCACACCTCACCGGCCTAAAGCTGATTCATTGCCAAATTGCCGACCGCAAACTCCCTGCTCATTTAGAGCATTTTCACAGCTTAGATATTTGTGAAACCGAATTTAACGACTACGCGCCGCTCAAAGCCGCCAAAAGCCTTGAAACCCTATATTTAACCGAAGAACAAATCGGCCGTCTGTCATTATTGATTTTAGAGCTGCGCAAAAAACTGCCTTTGTTGCAGATTTTTGACCAATATCAAAACAAAATCCCTTAGCGAGCCGCTACTAAAGACACTGAAGAAATTGTATCGCCCATTCCGACCAAAGTTAAAGGTTTCTCCACCAAAATTGTCGGCACGGCAACCACATCTAATCCCTCAAAACGGCTCAATCCTGTCTCAAGCAGTTGTGGTGTTTGCAAATAATCAGCCAAACTTGCCAATTCTTTCAGCCCAACATCAGCCACTTCTTTTCCTTGCGCCCACAAAAGATTTTCTGCCTGATTAATACTGCCGGTTCCGGCCTTTGAAGCCGCCACCGTAGCCGCCACGCACATTCCGCGCAAATTTGCCTCGGCCGAAACGGGATAATTTGTGTCTTGCAAGGTTATATAAAGCCCAAACATATGCAGCTGTGCCCTGGCGACTTTGAGTTTTTGCTTAATCCGCAAAGTTGCCTCAAACAAATGAACGGCATCGGTTTTTTCTTCACAACGGCGCGCCAAATCTTCTTCGCCGATAACCTGCAAAATATCAATGGCTTCGCGTTCATTAAAACCGACAGAATCACACATCGGGGCGATTTTTTCGACAATGGCGCGGCGCACCTCAACATCTTGGGTAGACGCCACTTCCAAATGCACCAAACAAGACGGACAAGCCTTTTTCCAGCTTTTAATCACCGGAATAGATTTTTCAAGCAAGGCCACACCGTCATTATTTGCGGTCAAAGCATGATAGCCGGACAAAATCACATATTGCATTTTATTTTTTTGCAAATGCGACACAAATCCCTCATCAATAACCAATTTAAGATTTAAGGGGTCATAAGTTGCAATAAAACGATTAGACTTCGGACAAACGACCTTTTCGCCGTCAAGCTCCAAAACATCTCCCTTATCAAACTCAATAATCCAATGGATTAAGGGAATATCATTTTTACGGTCAATCTCCGCGGCGGGTTTGGCTTGTCCTTTTTCATCAAAAGAGAGCAGATTTTTTTGCGCCAAGAACTGTTGTGCCTGGAGCTTGGGCAAAGAGTTTGTATGCGCAAAAACATTTTGCACGCCGATAACCGCCAAAGCATTGGCGACAATACCGCCCTGACCGCCCATTTGCAAACGATCATAGCCCAAATTATCTGCCATCCATTGATAAACGACCTTATCTTCGGTCAGCCATTCTTCGGCGATTCCGCGTTCAAAACATTTGACAATCCCTTTCAAGACATCAGCCCCTGAAAGCAACTTTGTCTGTTTAACATCGCGCGCCTGTGCCAAGCTCATATTTTGTTCCTGCAAAAGCTTGGCAATTTTTTTGCCGTTAATTTTCAAAACCGCATCAATATTCGTATTAAAAGCGGTTGCGGCGGTCTCAACTTCAGTGACCTTGGCCAAGGTCTTGGGAACAGCCTGATATATCTTAAGCCACTGAGTCTTTAACCGCGCAATATCCATTTTTATTCCTCTTCTTCTTCGGTTTCGTTTACATCATCAATTTCGGGCTCGTCTTTTTCAACATACAAGTGCCACATTCCCTGACCGAAAGCCGTACACTCCGGACAAACCGAATGCCACTCGCCATGAGCCGCGCCACAGTTTTTGCAAACCCACTGAGAATCTTCGGCACAATTTTTAGCTTTTTTGCGCCAATCTTGTGCGGCCTCTTTGTCTTTTTTATAATACTGCTCATATTTTGCCGCAATTTCGCAGATTTTTTTGGTCGCCGGATTATTAATCAAGAAGACCTCAATCTCACCTTCGGCCTTAGTCCACAAACCGGCCTGAGCGCAAAGCTCTGCCATAATACGATTATTCAAAGACGGGCGTTTGCCGTTTAACATGGCAAAAGATTCCATTCTCTGAATCCGATCCAAAATTTCCTCTTCCGGCCACAAATCCAAATAAGCATAAGCCAACTCATCAACCGGATTTTTCTTCCAAGCGGTAGTCAAAACTTTGGCCGCTTTACGATATTGATTATCATTTTCAACATAATATTTAGCCATTAACAAAGCTGCCGGCACCAAAGTTTCATCGGCGCTGATTGCCTGAGAGGCACATTTAAAGAAGTTAACCTCATCATTTTTGGCCTGATACTCACGCGCCATTTCATACAGCACAATGGCTTTTAAGCGTTTATAGCGCACCTCGGGCACCAATTTCTTTTTATGACCGGCATCAAGCACTTGCAAAGCACCGTCCCAATCTTGAGCTTTGGCGCGCAGTTCGAAGGCGCTTTCAATAACCCAATACAAGTCTTGGCGTAATTCAAACGCTTTGTTAGCCGTACGCAATGCTTCGGAGAACTCGCGTTTTTCCATCTGAGCCTCGACGGCGGCTTTCATACCCACCATCTGAACATCTTGATTTTTTATCAATTTGGCCGAAAGTTTTTCCATCTTATCAAAATCTTTCTCGCCCTTATAAATTTTCATTTTCAAGACATCGATAATCGGGTCATTGCCGATAATTTTTTTCAAAGCTTTAAGGTTATCGCGGGCGGCTTTCATATCACCTGCCGTAACCGAGGTCATGGCTTTCAAGACCAAAAGGAAAGCAGAGTCAAAATCTTGGCGGTCAATCACGATTTTTTCACTGATTTTGCCGGCCAACACGTCTATGGCATCACTTTCAGAAAGGTTTCCGGGCAAAGTATTTTTATACACTTCTTTAACTTGCAGCTTAACCAAACGACGAAAGATTCGATTGATAAAATCGACCACCGCCACAAACAACAGCACCAAGAGCATAAACTCCGGCACCGAAAAAATGCTGCGTTCACCCATCCAGGTAATCGTAACCACACCATGTTTGTCAAGCACCCAAGCAAGCGCGGTAAAAATCAAACCTATAAAGATAAAAGTTGATATTTTCCTAGTCATTACCTGTCTCCTTTTTAATAAAATTTACTTTCATTTTTGCCAAAGAATAGGTTGCAATTTCGGCCACGGCTTTTTCAAATTCAATTTTAGCCTGAGCTTTCTGCACCCAATTTTTAAGCGCGGCGTTTTCTTTCACCAATTTCGATTCGTTTTTCTCAAGCAACGAAACAGCTTTTGCAAACTCTCCGGTTTTAACCAAAGCCAAAACCTCCTCAAGGTTCTGGTCGGCGGCAAATTCGGGAGCATCTCCCTTAATGCGTTTAATTTTAACAATTTCATTAAGTTTGCTGTTAATTCTGTCTTTCCAGCTTTGTTCAAACGTCTCTTTTTGCTCTTTTAATAAAGCATTATAAATACTTTCAAATTCGTTAATAAGAGCTGCATTTGTGCTAATTCCTTGCGGCGCATATTTTGCCAACACTGCCACTTGTGCGCCAACTTGTTGATTTTTATCAGCAATTTGGCGTAAAATTTCAGCTTCATAGACAAACTCATTTCCACGTTCGGCACTATCTTTCACCAACATGGTTGCGGTTAAAATCAAAGCGCTTTCATCTGTAAATTTTGTAAGAGTTTGCAGTCTTTCATCCATTTTATCCAAACGGTTAACCATACCGAAAACCGTGGCGATATCAGCCTTTGAGTCAATCACGTTCAAATTAACTTTTTCAATAGCGTCCATTCTTTGATTAAGTGCCTCGGCATCGACATTACGATTAAGGTTTTCCTGAGCCTTTTGCAAAGCGGCAAGCTGATTTTGCAGATTCTCCACCTGCAAAGCCAAACTTTCAACCGTAACTTTGGGCGCATTTTCCCCCTGATTTTGGGTCAGCAACCACTGCCAAGCATTTTTAACATAGACGGGATTCTTCCACAATCCGACGACAACCAGCACCAACACCAGCCAAAAGAGCAGTTTATAAAAAGCTTTTTTGAGCGACGTTTTTGGAGCATTTTCGGGGGTTTTAGTTTCTTTTTCAGCTGTTTCGGGAGTATTTTTTGCCATTTTCCGACCTCTGATGTTTATTAAAACTGGATATTAATTAAAATATAGTGTATAGAATTAAAAAAAAACTGCAATAAAATTAGGTAAGAAACGAGCAAATTTATGATAGTTTTAGGAATAGAGAGCAGCTGTGACGAAACCGCCGCGGCCATTGTTAACGATAAGAGAGAGATTTTGGGACAAAGTTTGGCCACTTCGCTTGAAGAACACAAAGTATACGGCGGCGTTGTTCCCGAGATAGCGGCGCGTTGCCACCTTGATCATATAGATGAAGTCATTGAAGACGCCTTAAAAAAAGCCTCTTTACGCCCGCAAGACATAGATGCCATAGCCGCCACCTCAGGCCCGGGGTTAATCGGCGGGGTTGTTATCGGTGTAATGGCGGCCAAAGCCATGGCCTTAGCCTTAAACAAGCCTTTTATTGCCGTCAACCATTTAGAAGGCCATGCGCTTGTTACCCGCCTCAGCAGTGATGTTGAATATCCGTTTTTATTGCTTTTGGTCTCCGGCGGCCATTGTCAAATATTGGTTGTCAAAGGGGTCGGAGAATATCAACGTCTGGGCACCACCATAGACGATGCGGCCGGCGAAGCCTTTGACAAAGTATCAAAGATGTTGGGGCTTGGCTATCCCGGAGGTCCGATTATTGAAAAAATGGCCGAACTCGGAGATGCCTCGCGTTTTGTCATGCCGCGTCCGCTTTATAACTCTGCTGATTTAAACTTATCTTTTTCGGGCTTAAAAACCGCAGTCCGCAAAATTATTGAATCTTATGCCGAAGACGGCAATATTGAACATGCCATCATGCGCAAGCGTGACATTGCCGACATTTGCGCCGGTTTTCAAACCGCCGTGGCCGACTGTTTGTTGCACAAACTTGAAAAAGCCATTGCCATTTTTAAGCAAAACTATCCGCAAGGCAAAGACCTGGTTGTCGCCGGCGGCGTGGCTGCCAATAATTATCTGCGCGGCCGCCTCCAACAACTTGCCGCAAGCCAAGGGCTGACTTTTTCGGCCCCGCCGCTAAAATTCTGCACCGACAACGGCGTAATGATAGCCTGGGCAGGGTTAGAGAGGTTTCAAAAAGGGCTGACAAATTCGCTTGATTTCAAGCCCAGACCGCGTTGGCCGTTAGACGAGCTGGCACCGCTTGCCCCCGGAGCCGGAGGAGTAAAAGCCTAATGACAGACAAACAAAGAGCTCTTGATATTATGCAAATTTTTGCCGAGTTGGATCCCAACCCGCGCTGTGAGTTAGACTATGTCAACGCCTATACCTTATTGGTTGCAGTTGTCCTTTCGGCCCAAAGCACCGACAAAGGCGTCAACAAAGCCACCAAAAGCCTGTTTGCCGTTGCCGACACCCCGCAAAAAATGCTTGCCCTCGGAGAAGACAACCTCAAACAACACATAAAGACCATCGGCCTGTTTAACAACAAAGCCAAAAGCATCATGGCCTTAAGCCGTGAGCTGGTTGAAAAATATAACGGCGAAGTTCCGAACAATCGTGAAGCCTTAGAAAACCTCAAAGGCGTCGGCCGCAAAACCGCCAATGTTGTTTTAAACGTGTGGTTCAATCAGCCGACCTTAGCGGTTGACACCCATGTTTTTCGGGTTGCACATCGTTTAGGCTTCAGCAACGGCAAAACCCCTTTGGCCGTAGAGCAAGACTTACTCAAACTTTTGCCGCCGGCCTATGCCAAAAACACCAATCACTGGCTGGTTTTGTTTGGGCGCTACATCTGCAAAGCCCAAAAACCCGACTGCGCCAAATGTCCGATATCCAAGTTCTGCCACAGCGCCGACAAAAAACTCTGAATATAAAAAAACCCGATGTCAAAACGGCATCGGGTTTTTTAAGAGATATGGCCTATTTCTGTTCGGCTCTGTTATAAAAACTTGCAACCAAAAGCACGATAGCAGAGATACCGACCAAAATATAAACGATTTGGCTCAAAACACTCATCGGACCAAAGAGGAATGCGACCAAATCAAAGTTAAAGGCACCGACCAAACCCCAGTTAAGGCCGCCGATAATTGTCAGAATCAAAGCAATTTTTTGAATCCACATATTTTTTCTCCATAAAAAATATTTATCATTTGACTTTTCTGATATATATTGCCTTTATTCCTTTTCAAGCGGGAGGTGCAATGTTTAGTCGCAAGTTTGCAAAATTTATTGAAATATGGCAAAAAGACTTTGCCATAGAACGCAGCATGGATAAAAAAATCAGCCTTGACCGTGACGGCAACCCCTTGCCATGGTACACTTACCCCGCCATTGAATATTTAAGCGAGCTTGATTATCGGCAGAAAAAAATTTTTGAATTCGGCTGTGGTAATTCTTCGGCTTTTTGGGCTCAAAGGGCGCTAAAGGTCACAAGCATTGAAGACAATCCCAAATGGTTTGCCAAATGGCAACAAGATTTTAAGCAAAACAACCTAGACATTCGCTTAAGGGAAGAGGCCGCCGCTTATCAAAATGCCATTGCCGAAGACAACGAGCTTTATGATGTCATTATCATTGACGGCAAATATCGCAAAGAATGTGCCATATCCGCCATAAAATACCTCGCCCCGAACGGAATGATTATTTTAGACGACAGCGACCGCATAACCAACTCTGCTGATTATGCCGCCGCCATCCAAATTTTGCAAAATGCTGACCTAATTCAGATAGACTTTCATGGTTTTTGCCCCATGAATTGTTATACAAAAACCACATCTTTATTCTTGCGGCGCCAATTTGACTTCAAACCGCTTTCCGCCCGACAACCATCCTGCGGACTGGGAAATTTGTGGTCCATGAGCCGCAAGCAACGCAAAACCTTTTATAAAGATTTCGCCTAAACTACCTTAAAAAACGACAGCCTCAACCCTTAATTTTCTTTTGGCAACAATCTTTATATTTATCATAAATTCATTAAGAAATAACCGACGCAAAAGCGCCAAAACATAAATATCCTATCCACTGCCTAACACTTTTTTGCATCAACCATCTCCCAACCGGTGTCTATACTAAATGTATTTATCATAAAATATTGACAATTACAATTTGTATTTTATGATAATGATATATTTATTAAAGGAGAAAGATATGTCTGCCTTAAAAACTGTCATTGTTTCCGTTTTTGTTCTTGTTATCAGTTTTTCAACGGCTTTAGCCGGTTGGACAACACCGCCGAAACTTGCCCATATCCCCGCTGATTACAAAAACCCGACAGAAAATTGGGACGCCAGCGAAGAATTTAGAAAACTAAACTTTGTACAAATGCTAAAAGACATTGACTCTTATGGCAAACAAGTTGAAGCCTGCTCTGACACATCCTGCTGCAACGAAGTGACCAAAAAAATTCTCAACCAATTCTACCCCAAATATGAAAAAGAAATGTATGAGAATATTCAAAAAATGGTCGACGGCATGAGTGAGAGCAATCTGTATATCCAAGGAAGATGCAGCTACTTTTGCGAACCTCCCGGAAACTATATTGCTATTTTAGCAGGAAAAGACACCCTAAGTTTTTATAAAGAATATCTTTATTATATGTTAAACTTTTTATCAAAAGAAGTTTCCGGCTTCATATTCATTAAAGACTATCCTGAAGAAATATAAATGAACCAATAAAAGACACAAAAAACCTCATGAAAACTCAGATAGCGTGTGTGAATAATAAACGCTAAGCAAAAAAGCCCCCTGATGGGTGCTTTTTTGTCTGCAAGTTCTTCGGAAAACCTTAGCGAGCAAACCTGTAAGAAGACAGGCACGCGAGCTTAGGTTCCGAAGCAAAAGGGCAAAAGTACCGCAGCGTACATAGAGGTACGTGAGGACACTTTTGAACTTAAATCTGTATTAGTCACCAGCTAGATGATTTTTTCTAAAAAGTTTGGAGAACGCGCCTGGCTAACCTCATGAAAACTCAGATAGCGTGAGTGAATAATAAGATTTGAGAGCAAAAGTACCGCAGCGTACATAGAGGTACGTGAGGACACTTTTGAGCTTAAATCTGTATTAGTCACCAGCTAGATGATGTTTTCATAAGTTTGGCGGCGGCAGAAACAACCTGCAACACCATATACCCCAGCATATCTTCCGGTGGATAATTGGTTGTTTTACAATCGCGCTCACATTTATAGAGCAGCTCTAAAACACCGAGAATTTTATCGCGTTTCCAGATAGCGGCTTGTGACTTGAAAGAAGATTCCCGAAAGAAAATAACTTTTGGTTGGAGTTTAAACATTGCTTTATCGAGGGTATCACCGTTTTCAATTGCGGCATGCACCGTGAGCAAGCGGTTAAAATGATTACTTAAAGCTCTGATAATGGTAACCGGCTCAACACCTTCATTTAAGAGCTTGCGCAAAAAGGCATCGGCAGCGGCTTTTCGCCCACTGGCGGCGGCATAACAAAAATCATCTGAGCTGGAAGCGGATTGGTCACTGATAACGGCCTCAACATCTTCAACGGTAACGTTCTTTTTGTCCCCCATATAAGTAATCAATTTTTCAATTTCGCCCAGACTGATTTTGCGATCATTAGACAAGCGAGCACAAAGCAACTGCATGGTTGCTTCATTAGCGGTCAAAGAGTTTTCAACCAGTTTGTTTTTGGCCATACTGCGCACATCTTCATCGCGGTCTTCATAGCAAGGAATCATGGCGGCATCCGGACTATCGCTTCCCCATACCAACAAAGAAGATTTTTTATTCAAATTTCCGGCCGTAATAACCAACAAGCTGTCGGAATCCGAGCTTTCGAGCAAAGCCTTTAAGGGTTTTGTCAGATTATTATCAGCATCTTTAAGAACAATCACACGTCGGCCGCCCATTAACGAACGACTGTTAAACTCTGCCGCCAGAGCAGAAAAATCTTCATTAACATCGCTTCCGTTAAGATAGACCACATTAAAAGGGTCATACAAATCGGTTGACACCGTCTGCACCAATCTGCGGGTATATTCGGCAATCAAGCCCTCATTACCGCCATAGACGACAAAGGCGCGCAGGCTTTTATCCGGCGATTTAAGATATTTTTCAATTTGCAGTGTTTTGAATATCAAGACCCTGTCCTTTTTTGGTAATCATGGTATGAAAATATGCGCCCAACCGCAAAGCAATGTCGTTTGCAATGATTTTTGCGGCTTCTTTTTCGGTTTTTTTCTGAGCGATTGTGGTTGAATAGGGGTTTGCCAAAACATCATATCCCACATCAATAACACTATTTCCCTGCAGCAAGACCTCGTCCCCTTGGTTAAGGGTATATTCTACGCGATAGCTGACTTTTTCGCGCGTGGCAGTAATATCTTTACGCATGGCTTGTTGCACCACGGTTTTATCGGTTAAAAAGACATACAGACGATATTTCGGCTTAGCCGGAACACCGCGCGGTGTTAAAGAATCAATCAACTCATTCCGCACGATTTGACCAAAACGCTCTTCAATAGCCTCAACCTTAATTTGGGACATTTCGGTTGTAATGGAGGTATCAAACTTTCCGCCGAAATACCAAGCGTTATTATGCTGTTTTTGCACATAAAGCGGCTCAAACCCGCAAGCAGCAAGCCCAAACAAAGCCAAAATCGTCAAAACCGTCTTTTTCACCGCAATCAACCTTTCAAAAAGTTTTTGTCCCCTCTCGGGAAGCCCCTCTTGTTTATTCCTTTTGTACTGGAACTCTTCTTTCCCCCCTTTCGGGGGAATTTTCCTTATCCCCTCCCCCTCTTACGGGGAAGTCCTCTCTCTTTATCCCCTCCCCCTCCTACGGGGGAGGGTCAGGGTGGGGGTATTAGTCCCTACAAAGCATCATCTTAATAGTCTGCAAACACCCGTCCATATTTTCCAAAAGGTCTTTATTCCAAAACCTTATAACCTTAAAGCCACAAGAAGACAAATAATCATCTCTGATTAAATCCTGTCTTGAATCACCATGCTGTCCCCCGTCAAGTTCAATAATTAAACTTTCCTCAAAACAAACAAAATCCACAATATATTTATTATCAATTACATACTGACGGCGAAACTTTACTCCTAACTGGCAACGATTAATTTTATTCCACAATAATCTTTCACAATAGGTCATATTTTTACGAAGAGAACGAGATTTTTCAAGTAATTTTTTGTCAGACGACATCTTCACCCCTATCCTAACCTTTCCCCGTCAAGGGGAAAGGAAACATTTTATTCTATCTCATTCTACCACTTTAAGCACGTCTTTTTATCTATCCCTTTTATGGAGTAAGGCTTCCTCTTTTTTACTACCTCTAAAGAGAAAATATCCTCCCCCTCTTTGTTACACCCCTTTTCCCTTTTACGGGGAAATTCCTCTCTCTCTATCCCCTCCCCCTCTCACGGGGGAGTCCTCTCTCTTTATCCCCTCCCCCTCCTACGGGGAAGTCCTCTCTCTTTATCCCCTCCCCCTCTCACGGGGAAGTCCTCTCTCTTTATCCCCTCCCCCTCTTACGGGGGAGGGTCAGGGTGGGGGTGTTAGTCACCAACCGGGCACCCTCCTCTTTATTTCTTTCTTAGGAGGGGGAGCCGGTGTGCGTGAATAATAAGATTTGAGGGCAAAAGTACCGCAGCGTACATAGAGGTACGTGAAGACACTTTTGAACTTAAATCTGTATTAGTCACCAACCGGGCACCCTCCTCTTTATTTCTTTCTTAGGAGGGGGAACCGGCGTGCGTGAATAATAAGATTTGAGGGCAAAAGTACCGCAGCGTACATAGAGGTGCGTGAGGACACTTTTGAACTTAAATCTGTATT
>CALXWF010000086.1 GCA_944392285.1 uncultured Alphaproteobacteria bacterium
TTTAATGATGGACTCCTTTGGCATTGGCGCTGCCGCCGACGCCGCAAAATATAACAATACGGGCGTTGACACCTTAGGCCATATTGCCAAAACCTGCCCCGATTTGCAAATTCCAAACTTGGGCGGCCTTGGTCTGTTTAAGGCCTATAAGGCCTCAACCGGCAAAGACCTTCCCTTAGCAACGGCAGAAGCAAGCACCTTGCCGCCGTCAAAATACGGCTATATGTCTGAAATCAGCCTTGACAAAGACACCACTTCCGGCCACTGGGAATTAATGGGGGCGCCGGTTTTAAAACCTTGGGGGCATTTTAAGCCGGACTATCCGTCTTTTCCGCAAGAGCTGATTGAAAAAATTGTCAGCGAAAGCAAAATTCCTGGGATTCTCGGCAATTTGGCGGCCAGCGGCACCGAGATTATTCAAGTCCACGGCGAGGAGCATATAAAGAGCGGCAAACCGATTTTTTACACCTCGGCCGACAGCAACATTCAAATCGCCGCCCATGAAAAATATTTTGGCCTTGAAAAACTGTATAATCTTTGTGAAATTGCTTTCAAACACGCCGCGCCTTATAATATTGCACGCATCATTGCGCGGCCGTTTATCGGCGAAAAGAAAGGCGAATTCACCCGCACCAAAAACCGCCATGACTATTCGGTAAAACCTTTAATGACAACGGTTTTGGATAAAAACTGCGCGGCCGGCAACAAGGTTATCGGCATTGGCAAAATCCGCGATATTTTTGCCGCTCAAGGCATCAGCGAACATCACCCGGCCAGCGGACTGGAAGAAATTTGGAACACCACGCTCAATCAAGTCAAAACCGCACCGGACAACAGCATTATTTTCCCTAATTTTGTAGATTTTGACATGCTTTGGGGACATCGCCGCGATGTTAATGGCTATGCGCAAGGGCTTGAATATTTTGACTCACGCCTGCCGGAGCTTTTTGCCCTTTTAAGAGAAGATGACCTTGTTTTCATTACCGCCGACCACGGCAACGACCCAACAGCCCAAGGCACCGACCACACGCGCGAGAATGTTCCGATTCTCATGTTTGGCAAAAAAGTAAAACCGCAAGATATCGGACATCGCCAAACTTTTGCCGACCTTGGTCAAACCATTGCCGAGAGGTTGGAGCTTTCACCCATGGAATATGGCAAATCTTTTCTGTAAGAGAGGGCGGACAAATTTTGTCTTTTCATTTATGGGAAAGCTGTTATAATCGGAAAAGTTTTTAACAAAACGGGTTAAAGTTTTAAATGTCTCCGCTCGGAAAGTTTACATTTGCGCTCTTGGGGCTGCGTTTTTTCGGTGCCGACGGCTTTTTTTTAGGCATGCTGCTCGGACATCTGTTAATAGACCGCACCGTCATTATCAAGCGTATTGAGCTTTGGCAACACCAAATAGATGACAACATTCGCCTTTTGTTGCCTTATCGTTGGTATAGATACTACAATCGGTTAGACGGCAACTTTTGGGGCAAAATCTGGGGAGCTGTTTTAGGCGGACTGCTCTATGGTTTTAACGGTTTTATCTTTTTGTTTATTGTCGGGCATTTTGCTTTTGACACCCCCAACAGCCGGCATGCCAAAAAATTTCGCAAAGATTTTGACATTTTTTGGAACCGCCATTGGTGCAAAATTTTAGGCGGCATCATCGGGTTTATCTTACACAGCCGTGTTTTACTCTTTAGCGGTATCATTATTGGTTTTTTCTTAGACAATTTTCGCTTAGAGCGCAGTTTTTATAAAGGTTTCGGCTTGGGTTGGCTCTCCAAATTTTGGCGCAAGATAAGCCCGCTCAAGTTGGCGCTTCACTCCAAAGAGGCGCGCAAAGTCAGTTTTATTCAGGCCATTGCGGGGTTAGCAGCTAAAGTTGCCAAATCTGACGGTCCGGTCAATGAAAGTGAGATTAGGGTTTTTAAGAAGATTTTTGAAATTCCGGCAGATGAAAACTCCAAAGTCGGCAAAATCTTTAACAAAGCCAAACAATCTGCCGAGGACTATAAACCCTATGTTGACCAATTAAAAATCCTCTCCGAAGGTGATTTGAACCTTAAAGAAACTATTATTGAAAACCTGTTCAAAATTGTTGTGGCTGATGGGCCGATAACCCCGGCAGAAAATAAGATTATGGAAAAAATTGCCCGCAAACTCGGAGTACCGCAAGGCAATTTTGAGATATTGCGCCGCCGTTTTGAACCGACTTGCGGCCCTCAAGGCAACTTGCAAGATGACTATGGCATCCTCGGGGTTTTTTGCAACGCCAGTGATGCAGAAATTAAAAACCGCTGGAAAAAGCTGATTGTTCAATATCATCCGGACCGTTTGCAAGCCAGAGGTGCCAGCGCCGAAGAAATCAAAGCCGCCACTCAAAAGATGGCCGAAATCAACAATGCCTACCAAAACATTATGAAAAGCCGAAAGATAGCCTGATGCCTGCAGATATAAAAATTATCCTAACCACGGTCAACGCCCGCTATTCTCACACATCTTTCGGTCAAAGATATCTCAAAGCCAACCTTAAAGAGTTTGAGGACGCTTGCCAAATTATTGAATATAGCCGCGATGACAACATTAATGACATTGCCGAAGCTCTGATAAACCAAAAAGCCGACATTATCGGCTTTGGTTGTTATATATGGAACATTGAGAGCATTGTCCGCATTGCCGAAATTATCAAAGCCGTCAGCCCTGAAACGATTCTTGTCTTCGGCGGGCCGGAGGTTTCATATCAATATGAAGAATTTTTGCCGCATTGCGACTACCTTATCCGCGGCGAAGGAGAGCTTGCCCTTTATCATTTGGTTCAAAAAATAAGCCAAGGAGAGCGCCCTGAAACCAAAGTGCTTGAGGAACCGATTTGTGATTTGACGCAGCTTAAAATGCCCTATTATCTTTATAGCGATGAAGATATAAAAAACCGCCTGATATATGTTGAAGCTACCCGCGGTTGTCCGTTTACCTGTGAATTTTGTTTATCATCTTTATCCAAGGGCGTGCGGGAGTTTGATTTAGATAAATTTTTGGCCGAGATGGAAATTTTAATCCAGCGCGGTGTTAAACAATTCAAATTTGTTGACCGCACTTTTAACCTTAAATTTGCCAATGTCAAAAAGATTTTAGATTTTTTCAAAACCCGTTGGCAGGAAGGCATGTTGCTTCATTTTGAGATCTTTCCCGACCGCCTCAGCCCGCAAATGTTGGAAGAAATTAAAAACTTTCCCGCCCATGGTTTGCATTTGGAGGCCGGTGTCCAAAGTTTTGATGACAAAGCCTTAAACGCCATTTCACGCAAACAAAGCGAGACACGCACGCTTGAGGTCTTGCGCTTTATTCGGGAAGAAACCGGCGCCGTCATTCATGCTGATTTGGTGGCCGGCATTCCTCATGCGGATTTGGCAACTTTTGCCGCCGATTTTGACAAATTATTATCCGTCCGCCCGCAAGAGCTTCAGGTCGGAATTTTGAAAAAATTGCGAGGCGCGCCGATTGCCCGCCATGACAAAACCAGCAAAATGATTTATTCCAAATATCCGCCTTATGAAGTGATGCAAACGGCAGACATGAGCTATGCCGATGTCCAGTTAATTAAACGCGTGGCTCGCTATTTTGACATTTTTTATAATGCTGAGAATTTTCCCGCCACCGCACCGCTGATTGCGCAAACCGACAGCTCGGCCTTTTGGGCTTGGGCAAAGTTTTCACAATTTATTTGGGAAACCTACCAACAAACTTATAAAATTTCCATTGCCCGCCAAACACAAATGCTTTTTGCCTATCTGAGCCGTTTTTTGGATAAGAGCACCGTCGCGCGAGCTTTATTTGCCGATTATCAGCGCAAAGTCGGACGCAAAGACAATATTGATTATATTAAGGAGTTGTTATAATGAAAGAACAACTTTTGCCCTATGCCTCGCCAAGACAAACTGCCATAGACATGTTGGTTTTTCATTGCAGTGCCTATGATGTTGCCACCCAAATCCATTGGATGCACGAATATAAAGTCAGCGCCCATTATATTATAGATGAAAAAGGTGAAATTTGGCGCCTGGTTCCCGAAACACAAGCAGCCTACCATGCGGGGATTGGCTATTGGCGGGGTGAAGAAGCCAGTATCAACCAACGTTCCGTCGGCATCGAGTTGGTCAATTACAGCCTTGGCCAACAGCCCTACGCGATTGAACAGATTGAGGCTTTAATAAAATTAAGCAAAGAAATAATCAAACGTTACCGGATTCCCGCCGTTAATATTGTCGGTCATTCAGATGTTGCCCCCCAACGCAAAGCCGACCCCGGCAGAGCTTTTCCGTGGCAATATTTGGCAGAAAAAGGCATTGGCCTTTGGCCGAAAACCCAAGCTGAAATGCGCCCAAAAAATGAAATTGACATTTCCAAACTCTTGGCAGAAATCGGCTATGATACACGCAGCCCGGAAGCCGTTATAGCCTCGGCTTGGGCATTTTGCCGTCGTTTTTGCCCCGAACTGGTCGGTATGGATAAAGATATTATGCACTTGGTTGACAATGTTGTTCCTCAAACAAACGACTTTATGTCAGATTCCCGCTTCCTCTCCTGCCTGAATACTGTTGCAGAAATTTATAACAAAACAACTAGTAATAAATAAGGGTATACGCATTAAGATTATAAAGAAAGATTTATGTCTTATGAAAAATACAAAAATAATATCCAAAGCTAAATATCTTTTGTGGAAAATGGGAATAAGAAAAACCATCCCGGGGACAATCATTAATAATATTCCAATCAAAGAAAACAATGATCCTTTGGTAAATATATCCTGCGATAAGTCTTTTTTCTTTTCACCTACGCTTGAAAAGCAAAAGAAAACCTTAGTCAGACATACTGTATATCAGCGCCTAAAAGAAGCACAGAAACTTTTACCCCCCGGAATTCATTTTAAAATTTTTTCTGCTTACAGATCTTTAGAACAACAGCAAAAACGTTGGGATTATCTTTATCAAAAAAATAAAAAAGATTTTCCTAATTTAAGTGAAGAAGAAACCATTAACAAGATGCAAAGCCAGATTGCCAACCCGCAAGCCGGCTTCGGCGGTCATCAAACCGGTGGCGCTGTTGATATCAGCCTTTGTAACGATCAAGGACAAGATTTAGATATGGGAACAGCCTATGGTGAACACAACCACACCACATTTACACAGAATAAAAACTTAAATAAAGAACAGCAACAAAATCGTAAAATTCTTTTCGACGCAATGACAACGGCGGGTTTTACCAACTATCCGGCCGAATGGTGGCATTATTCTTACGGCGACAGGATGTGGGCAGCATACAGCCGTAATAAAATAAGCTTTTATAACTTAGTGGATGAAAACTATGGAAGTAGAGACTGACAGAATTTCAAATTGCTCTAATAGATAATTGTACAAGATTTAAAGCTCGGATAGCGTGCGTGAATAATAGGATTTAAGGAAGCCGGAGCGTGAGCGTACATAGAAGTACGTGACCGGTCCGGCTTTCCGCAAAATC
>CALXWF010000087.1 GCA_944392285.1 uncultured Alphaproteobacteria bacterium
CGATTATTAAATTTACAACTCTGTTCGGATTGCTCGCCGTTGAGATGGCTGTTGCCGCACCGCGCAGCGTTTCGTTGACGCTCGGCATCATCTTCCTGTTGATTGGGTTATATTTTGTGTGGAGATCTTTTTACCGCATGAAAATATAAAATGTGCTTAGCGGGCACCTAGGATAATTTTGCGGTGCTCACCTCCTCACGTACCTCTATGTACGCTGCGGGGTTGCGCTCCTGGAAATCATCCTATCTGCCTCACTAATCCCATTTTATTGAGTTAGGGAAAACCACCTTTCGGGGTGGTTTTCTTATTATTTACGCACACCGGCCGCCGGATTAAAATGTGCTTAGCGGGTGTTATAATCTAAAATTATGTCGGTTTTTCCTTTCTTGAAATCTGTTCTTGAGTTTTGAAAAATAAAACCCTATATTTAATAAAGTTTGTAAAAAGCTTTAAGGAATAATAATGAGAATTTCACGAAATATGTTGGTGTGGCTGTTGGCCATCGTCTTGTTGAGCTTGTCTTTCGGCGGGTTTGGGAACGGGGTTAAAAACAATAACGGAACAGAGCTTGCTTTTTCTGATTTTATGGATAGTGCCGAGAAAAAACAAATCTCTGAAGTGACAATTGAAGGGCCGCACGTTTTCGGAACTTTTACCGATGGTAAGAAGTTTTCTACTTATACGCCTTATGACCCCAGTATGGTCGAAACCCTGCGCGCCAGCGGCGTTAAGGTTAAGGCTCAGCCCGAAGATACTTCTGCCAACACTTTTTGGGGAATTATTATCTCTTGGTTCCCGATGTTTTTGTTAATCGCGGTGTGGATTTTCTTTATGCGCCAGGCAAACTCCGGAAATAATAAAGCCATGAGTTTCGGAAAATCTCGCGCCAGATTGATTGAAAATACCAAAAAAGTTACTTTTGCCGATGTCGCCGGTGCAGATGAATCTAAGCAAGAGCTTGAGGAAGTTATTGACTTTTTGAAAGATCCGGCAAAATTTCAGCGCTTGGGCGGCAAAATTCCGAAGGGCGTTTTGTTGGTCGGCCCTCCGGGTACGGGTAAAACTTTGCTGGCAAAAGCCGTTGCCGGTGAGGCAGATGTGCCTTTCTTCTCTATCTCGGGTTCTGATTTCGTGGAGATGTTTGTCGGTGTCGGTGCCTCACGCGTGCGTGATATGTTTGCTCAGGCCAAGAAAAACGCCCCTTGCTTGCTCTTTATCGATGAGATAGATGCCGTCGGACGTCACCGCGGCGCAGGCCTCGGCGGCGGTAATGACGAACGTGAGCAAACGCTTAACCAGCTTTTGGTCGAGATGGACGGTTTTGAATCTAACGAAAATGTTATTTTGATTGCCGCCACCAACCGACCCGATGTTTTGGACCCCGCTTTGTTGCGTCCGGGGCGTTTTGACCGTCAGGTTACGGTTTCAAACCCCGATATCAAAGGGCGCGAGGAAATCTTGAAGGTCCATGTCCGCAAAGTGCCCTTGGCTAAAGATGTTAATCTGTCCGTCATCGCCCGCGGAACCCCGGGGTTCTCAGGTGCAGATTTGGCAAACTTGGTTAATGAGGCGGCTCTTTTGGCGGCGCGTAAAAACAAACGTAAAGTTACCTCTAAAGATTTTGACGATGCCAAAGATAAAGTCTTGATGGGCAATGAACGCAAGTCTATGGCGATGGATGAAAAAGAAAAACAATTGACGGCTTATCATGAGGCCGGACACGCCATTTGCTCGCTTTATGTCAAAGAATCAGACCCGATACACAAAGCCACCATTATCCCGCGCGGGCGAGCTTTGGGTATGGTTCAGCAATTGCCTGAAAAAGACCAATATTCATATTCTCGTGCCAAAATGCACTCACGCCTGACAATTATGATGGGCGGACGTGTGGCCGAAGAACTTAAGTTTGGACATGATGCCGTAACTTCGGGTGCGTCTTCAGATATTGCGGGTGCCACAAATTTGGCGCGCTCCATGGTAACCGAATGGGGTATGAGCGACAAACTCGGTCCGGTGCTTTATGCCGAAAATTCCGGCGAAGTTTTTCTCGGAAAATCTGTGACACAAAACAAAAATATGAGCGATGACACCGCCCGTTTGGTTGATGCCGAAATTAAAAATTTTGTTTTGGCCGCACATCAAGAAGCTACCGAAATTTTGCAAAAACACCAAAAAGAGTGGGAGCTCTTGGCCGAGGCTTTGATAGAATATGAAACCCTTACCGGAGACGAAATTAAAAAAGTTATCGCCGGTGAGAAAATAAACAAGGCAGACGAACTGCCGGTGGCGGAGGAGAAGAGGACGCAGTCGTCCATACCAGAGGTTTAAAGCTCGTCTAGCCGGTGACTAATACAGATTTTGCGGGAAGCCGGACCGGTCACGTACCAGTTTGTACGCTCACGCTCCGTCTCCCTTAAATCTTATTATTCACACAGGCTATTCAAGCTTTAAGGAAGCGCAATGGACGTCTAATACAGAAATCTCGGGATAAAATTTTTAGTCACGTACCAGTTTGTACGCTCAAAAAATTTTCCCCTCGTTTCTTATTATTCGCCTCATTCTCCGAAGTTTAAGGTTAAAGCTCGTCTAGCCGGTGACTAATGCAGATTTTGCGGGTCGGGACGCCGACTGCGGGTCGGAACGCCGACTGCGGGTCGGAACGCCGACTACGGGTCGGAACGCCGACTACGGGTCGGAACGCCGACTGCGCGCAGGGCAGTCTTCTGTGTGTCTGAGCTCGGTGTTGTGTATGAAAGGATTAAGACATGGCAAATAAATATTTTGGAACAGACGGGGTGCGCGGTACGGCAAATTTGTTTCCGATGACGGTTGAGTTTGCCTTAAATTTGGCTAAGGCTTTGGCAAAAACTTTGCCTTTGCATCATTCGCGCGTGGCTTTGGCCAAAGATACCAGAATCTCGGGTGATATGCTTGAAGCCGCCATGATTGCCGGTTTTACATCCATGGGCGTTGAGGTTTTAGAGCTCGGCGTTTTGCCGACACCGACACTGGCACGTTTGGCGCCGCGTTTGGCGGTTGATGCCGCGGTGATGATTTCCGCCTCGCATAATCCTTATTTTGAAAACGGAATTAAACTTATGGACGGGCAGGGACATAAGTTGTCTGACATGGTTTTGTCTCAGATTGAAGAAAAAATGACAACGGAAATTTTGCCCGATAAAGATAAAATTGCTAAAGTCGTTTGCCGGCAAGATGCTGCCTCTCTTTATGAAGCTGATGTTGCACAAATTTTGCCTTCTGCCTCGGCGCTTGAGGGCTTAAAAATTGTGCTTGATTGTGCCAATGGTGCGTTTAGTGATATTGCGCCGCGCGTTTTTGCCAAATATGGTGCCGAGGTGGTGGTTATCGGCAATCAGCCGGATGGCTATAATATTAATAAAGATTGCGGCTCAACACACCCGGAATTGATGATGCAAACCGTGGTACAACAACAGGCCGATTTGGGAATTTCTCTTGATGGCGACGGTGACAGAATTATTGTCAGTGATGATAAGGGAAACAAACTTGACGGTGACCAAATTATTGCTTTCTTGGCAAAATATTTGCAAGCTGTCGGCAAACTTAAAGGCGGTGCTGTGGTTTCAACCATCTATTCAAACCTTGGTCTGGCAAAATATTTGGCAAGCCTTAACCTTAAGCATTATGCCTCTAAAGTCGGTGAACGTTATGTGGTTGAAAAAATGACCGAGCTTGGCTGTAATCTCGGCGGTGAAGAAAGCGGGCATATGGTCGCTGCCGATTATGCCGCAACCGGCGACGGTTTGGTGGTCGGTTTGCTGATTTGCCTCGGCCTCAAACATTTTTCCGGCAAAATGAGCGAGATTTTTCCTCTCTTTGAGCCTTTGCCGATGCGCTTGTGCAAAATACGCTTTCTTCATGCCGATAAAGTAAAACAAGCCATGGAAGATGCACAATTCTTGGCAATGATTGAAGAGGCCAAAAATCAGCTCAATACCCGCGGAACAGTCGTATTGCGTAAGTCCGGAACCGAGCCGATGGTGCAGATTTTGGTACAGGGTGATGCAGAGGCTGAAGTGAATGCTTTGGCTGAAAAATTGGCCGCTAAAGCAAAAAGTTTTGATATATAAATCAAAGAGATAAGCCTTATTAAACTTTTATTTACTTTTATGGCCTAAGCTCTAAGGCATATATATTCTGTTTGGCTTATCGCCAAAGGAGGCAAAATGATTAATAAAATTAATAAAGCCAATTTGGACTGGTATAAAGAAAAAGAAGTTAAAATTCGCAACCGCGGAACTTTGGCTTTGATTGCTTCTTCCGTCGTTAAGGACGGAAATTTACTGCCTTATCCGAAAGCTCGGTGTATTTGGCCAAGCTCTTTTACGAATAGTGATAATCGCTTTATCAGTCGTCGCGTCAGAGCTCAAGAGATTATCAATGCTTAAGGGATTAGCGGCGCTTTTTAGTTCCGGTGCTATCTTAAACCCTATGGTATGGGGCGGGATTTTGCTCGGGCTTGTTTTGAGCTTTGATGCCACAAGTGAAGAAATTTATGCCCTTTATAAAAATCATAGTTTTTATCTGCTGGTTTTGCTGATTGCCGGTTTGTATAATGTGTTGTTTAAAAAAATCTATACCGACCGCGGTGATTTTGATTTTGTTGCCGTGGCGCTTAACAGTATCTTCTCTGCCATAAAATTTGTGGTGGTGAGCTTGTTGACGATTTCTTTCGTTATGCTTATCAGCTTCTAGATGGAAATATCAAGATTGGTGCCCAAATTCTCTGATACGGGGACACTTTGAGCCGCGTCACCCAAAAGAACATCTACGGCGAGCTGCTGCATTTCAATATTGGTCTTAATCAGCGACATCTGCATCTGCTGAACGGCAAGTGCGTATGAACCTAATGCTCCGATTTCTGCTGACATGACTTCCTCCTTTGACTACATTTTTCAGTATAGCACAAAAAAGTAAATAAAGCATTAAATATTTTTTGACAAAAATAATTGACAAATTAATGATAAAGGGCTAGCCTGAATGCATATAAATTATAATTATTAAATTAGCTATGAAAATAACAAAGTCAGAACTCCATCAGAAGATTAAGAATCTTTTCGGAGACAAAAACATTGACGAGGAAATCGCCTCGTTCGTGGTAGAAAATTATGGTGAGAAAAATTTGGCCCAATTCCAGGAAATGAGCCGAAGAGCTTTAATTTTGGACCCTGATAAAAATTTGGAGCGTAACATTGCCCCGCGGCGAATTGAAGAAAGGGTGTTTAAAAAAGCCTTTTTTTCTTATTATAACGCTTTGGCAGAGGTGCTGCATTATCGGGAAGAAAAAAGAAAAACTCCTGACTCCGTGCAGGTTAAAACCCTCTACTATGAGGCAAGAAAAAACTTTTGGTACAAGGAAGAGGTTTTCTTTGATTATGTCGCCAAAAGAATCATGAAGCTGAAGCCGCTTCAGGTGTTTACCGTTATTATGATGCTGTATCCGTTTTTGAACAGTATCAGCCATAAGAATCTTCAAGTTTACGGAGAGCTTTTGGAAAAACGGGAGAAGACCTTGGCTTTTGTGTTAAAAAAGCAAGAATAATAAAAACCCCTTGTTGATTTTTTCAACAAGGGGTTTTTATTTGCGGAATTTATGCCTTGTTCTTGTTAAGTTTGTGGTCAAGGCGGTTTTCTTTTAAGCCGGCCGGGTCTTCGTGAATAATGACTTGAGAATTGGGAAATTGGCGAATGACGGCTTCTTCTACCAAATCAGTATATTCATGGGCTTTATAAAGCGGCAAATTGCCGTCAAGCTCTAAGTGAAACTCAAACATATAAGCCCCGCCGAGGTCGCGGCTGCGTAAATCATGCATGCCCAGAACGCCCTCACATTTGCCAACAATGTCTTGAATTTGTTGGCGGATTTCCTCGGAAAGTTCGCGGTCCATCAGGGTGGCAATGGCGGCGGCGGCCAATTTGTAAGCATTAAACAGCAAATATCCCGATACTGCGAAGGCTGTCAGCGTATCAAACCAATTTATGCCAAAAAGTTTGACAACAACCAAAGTCAGAATAATGGCGGCATTGCTTGCCACGTCTACGCTATAATGGGCGCTGTCGGCGCTGATGGCTTGTGAGGCAGTGAGGCGGCAGACGTGTTTTTGAAACAAAATCAGCCCCAAAGTTGCTACCAAGCTGATAACCATGATGATAATGCCGACACCGGCCTCTTCAAGCGGGCGCGGCGTAATCAGGCGGCTGATACCGTCATAAAGTACAAACATGCCCGAGCCGGCAACAAAGGCAGATTGTATCAGCGCGCTTAAGGCTTCGGCTTTGCCGTAACCGTATCGATGCTCATGACTGGCCGGTTTGGAAGAAAATTTGACGGCAATAAAAGTAACCGAAGAGGCAAAAATATCTGCCAGACTGTCTATCATGGAAGATAAAACTGCCAAAGAACCGGTATAAAGCGCGGCAAAAAGTTTGAGCAAGCTCAATGATACCGCCAGAGCCACACTGGCAATAGTTGCCTTCTTCTTTAAGGCAACGGCTTGATTATCGGATAACATCTTTTAACCTTTCAAAATCTGCCTCAGAAATCTGATAATAGTAGTCTGTTACGTTTTGAGCCAAGAGCCTCAGTTTGTCGGTTGAGGGGGCTTTCAGAAAACGATAGACGGCGTAATATTTATCTTGGCTTTTAAGAATGTCAAGCTCAACTTCATTGTTGTTTTCAATTTGTAATCTTAAGCTTAAGACTTCGGTTGCCTCAAGAATTTTATCTGAAACTTTGGTGATTTTGATGTTTAATAATTCTTTCATCAGGGCGGCGTTTTTATTAATGTCGGTTTGGCCGTTGACGCTTATCAAACGTCCCAGACGCAAGTTCCACAATGTGGCATAAGTCCAATCTGCAGTGTTAAGCGAAAGGTCTATGAAGTCGGCGGCAACCAACCAGACTTGAAATTTGTCAGGAAACTTAAGGTAGGCGCCGCGCGCACCGCGGCCGATGTCGAGGTCATATTTGCCGACCTCAAAATTTAAAATGTCTTTTTGCGCGGTGTTTTGCAGAGTTACCTTGATTAAAGGCGTGGCCTCATTTTCAAAAGATTGCAGGCCAAAGGCTGACAAGTTTTCTACTTTGGCCGATTTGCGCTCATAATAACGCGCCTCCAGCAAAGCGCTTAAAAAGCTGCGAATGCGGTCTTGATAGACTAATAAGCCTTTTTCTCCCTCTAGCGTCCAAAGCCCTTTTTGTTTGACAAAGGTTAGGGTTTGGTTGCGATTTTTTAAGATAATGCGGTCAACCTCATTAATTTCTTGCGGCAGGTCGGCAAATACGGCTTTGCCTTCCAGAGGTTCAACGGTTTTGCCGGCGTTGATGTAAACCGCAACGATACCTGCGGCCAACAACAGCAGAGATACAGCGCCAAGGCCTAATAATTGCGGTGTTATCAGAGGGGTTTTGTTTTGAGCCGGTTGCGGGCGCCGGCGGGCGATTTTGTTGAGCAACAGCCCCAAAATCAACAGTAGCGGAACCAGATAAATAACCGTAAATTTAATCCACAAATCTATGCGGCGAATTTTGACGGCGGCTTCATCTTTGATATTAACAAGCTCGCGGCGCAGAGAGTCCAGTTCTTTACGGATATTGGCAATAATTGCCAGCTCGTCGGGGGTGAAGTTTTCGCGTTCTTCAAAGGCTTTTTTACCCCAGATTTCTTGCAGACCGCGCTTGGTTTGTTCAATTTTTTGCAGGATTTCCTGCTCTTTTATGGTGTAGGTTTGGCGGCCGGTTTTGCGGATTTCTTCAATGCCTTCAAAAGCGCGGAGTTTTTCGGTTTTGCCGCGCAGGCCTATCAAATTATCACCACCGATAAGACTCTCCAGCCCGTTAAAGATAAAATTGGCATTATCTAAAACCGGAATGTAATAAGTGTTATCAAAAACGGCAATATGCGTGGCCCAAAAGTTTTCGTTTACCATGTCGCTGTCTGCTACCACAATAAGGTCAAAGGGTTTGCTTTGGTTGCGGCTGATAATGCGGGCAGCAATGATTTTGGTATAATCATCGGGGCGAAAATCACGCAGTAAAACCGCGGGAGAGATGCGGTCATAAACAACCTGCGCCGACATGACGGAGGAGAGTTTTCCCGCTTTGATTAAGGGAATAAATTCAATATAGGGATTATCTGTTGTCGGGGTCAGCAGGCCGGCAGAGCTTATCAGCATTTTTTGCAATAAGGCGGTTTCTGTCCGGTCGGGATTAAAGTCACGATTTTTGAGCAAAAACTGGATTAAGTCTTGCGTGAATATGGGGTTGGTGTTGTAGTTGGTTGTGGCGTCTACGGTTAAAGAATTGCCAAGATCGGCAATGACCAGGTCTTTATGAAAATTAAAGCCCCAGAGTTTTTCAAGCCCGCCGATATCAGAGGGGGATAGGTCGGTGTTTTGCGGGGCGTTGATATAAGGTGCTTCGGCCGCAACGTCTAAAAAGAGCATTATCTTGCCGCCGCTAAAGCTATAATCTCTGATTTGCTTAATCAGCTCGGGGGATAGATTTTGCGGGTGAATAATCAGCAGGGCATTGAGCTTTTCTTCAGGGAATTTGTCACGAATAATTTTTAAGTTATAAAAACGTTCAAGCTGTTTTATGATTTCCCAGCTTTCGGTGTAGGAATTATCTTGCAGGCGGCTAAACATCGGCAGGCTGCTGATGATGCCGAGCGTGGGTTTTTGATGATTCAAAAGATAAATCGCGGTGGTAATGTCTTGTTCCAAAAAGGTTTGCCGCTCTAAGGGGAAAAACGGAATTATTTCACGCTTGTCGGTGTCATCACTCAGGGTAAGGCCGAAATAGGCGGTCTCACTACGGTCAACCAGTGGAATGGCCTGCAAACCGGCGGCTATGGCTCTGTCTTCCGCTTCGTTTAGCGGGGCAGTGTAATATATGCGATATTGAAATTTGCCTTTGCTTAAGTCGGCATATTGTTGCAGCAAAATTCTGACCTTGTCAAAAGTTTGGCGAAAAGCCGGGTTGCGCCGCTCTAAAATTTTGGAATAATAAAGTTTGGCGGTTATGGGCTGCGGTAAGTTTTGTAATACATGACGGGTGGTGTCGGTTAAGGCAAAAACTTTTTCGGCACTGAAGTCATATTGGGTTTTGCGCAAGAGGTTGTTGGCCAACAAGTTAAGCCCGATAAAGCCAATGAGTAATAAAATGAAGGTTAAAATATAGTAGGCGCGGCGGTTTGATTTTAATATTTTTGAGGTGCCGCTGGTCTTGAAACTGATTATCAGCGTGGTGGTGAAGTTAAACAGCAGGATAATGCTGATGAAAAAGATGATATCGCGCAGTTCTACCAAGCCATGACTGATGGTGGCAAAATGAGTGATAAAGCTAAAAGAGGCAATCATATCTACCAAAGCGGCAGGAGCAAAAAGCCTGAAAAAGGCCAAAACATATTCCAAGCCGCTTAGGAAAAACAGCAAGTTGACAATAACCGCCAAAACCAAAGCAATGACCTGATTTTTGGTTAAAGCAGACATGGTTTGGGCAATGGCCAGCATACAACCGGCCAAAATCCAGCTGGCGAGATAGCTGATGGCAATCACACCGTTGTCAGGCGCGCCCAAGATATTTACGACCACCCAAAAAGGAAAAGTCAGCACCAAAGCCAAGGCGCAAAACCCCCAAGAGGCCAAAAATTTGCCCCAAACAAGCTCAGTGATTGATACCGGCATGGTTAAAATCTGTACCACGGTTTTGTTGCGAAATTCTTCTGCCCAAAGGCGCATGGCAATGCCCGGAATAAATAATAAATAGAGCCATGGCTGAAAAGCAAACATTGAAAACAGGTCAGCGCGCCCACGCTCAAAAAAATGGCCGAAATAAATGGCAAAAGAGCCGTTTAAGAGCAGAAAAGCAATTAAATATACATAAGCCAAAGGAGATACAAAATATCTGATAAGCTCGTTTTTGACAACAATTGCTAATTTTTTCATCTGAGAGCCTCAATGGTGGTGGTGAGTTTTTTGAAAACTTTTTCCAGAGAATCCGTTTTGTTTTGTTTCAGAATATCGTTCAAGCAGCCGTCAGCGACGATTTGCCCCTTATTGATGATAATAATACGGTTGCAGATTGTCTGCGCTTCCTCCAGCAGGTGCGTGGAAATAAGAATGGTCTTATTTTTGCCCATACGGTTAATCAGGCTGCGGATGTGTTCTTTTTGATTGGGGTCCAGACCATCGGTCGGCTCATCGAGCAGCAAGAGCGGTGGGTCGCTCAAAATGCTTTGGGCAAAACCGACACGGCGCAGATAGCCTTTGGAAAGCGTTTCGATTTTTTGTTCCATAACCGTATCGATATTAGCCAGCGCCGCAATTTCTTCAATCCGTTTCTTTTTGTCCGCGGCGGAAAAACCGCGCAGCTCGGCCATGTAGTTCAAAAAATTGCGGACGCTTAAATCCGGGTAAAGCGGGGCGCCTTCCGGTAAAAAACCGATAATATTTTTTGCGGCCAACGGGGCGTCGCTGATACTGCGGCCGAGAATTTCAATCTGTCCGGAGGTCGGTGCCAGATAACCGGTTATCATATTCATCAGGGTTGATTTCCCGGCGCCGTTGGGGCCGAGCAGGGCGATGATTTCTCCGGCTTTGGCGCTGAAACTCAGGTTGTCGACGGCGCGAATGTCGCCAAAATTTTTGCTCAGATTGCTGATTTTGATGGTTTCGGCCAAGGTCGGTTCTCCTTATTGCGATTATCTGTCACTATTTTATTCGTAAATCAGAATTATACAAGGAAAAGATGAAAATATTGCTAAGAAAAGGTTTTAAATATATGTGAAAATCATATTAATAAATAGACCTGATTTGCGCGCGTAAATCTGTTTTTAGGCTATTTTTAAACTTTTTGTGAATTTGGATTGA
>CALXWF010000088.1 GCA_944392285.1 uncultured Alphaproteobacteria bacterium
AGGCCTTTGGAATGACAGAAGAGAGAGAGGGAGGGCTTTGGAGTGACAGGAATCACCCCCACCCTAACCCTCCCCCGTCATAGGGGGAGGGAATGAAAGGAGATGTCCCCGTCATAGGGGGAGAGAATATAAAGGAAGAAAAAGAAAAAAGGGGATAAACGTGAGTTGAGGAATGTTAAAAAAGGCGGGGGATGGTACCCTCGCCTTTAATACTTAGCCAAAGATTTTTTTATCTAACCTTTCAAGCTCATCAATATATTCAGATATCAAATCAAGACCTTTGTTCCAAAATGACGGACTGTCTATGTCTAACCCGAAAGGCGCAAATATCTCTTTATAATCGCCAATAGCGGTTTGGGACAATAAATGCAGATATTTGTCGGCAAAATCTTTTACTTCTCCGTCACGGCTGACTTTGAACAAAGAATTTACCAAACAATCAGCAAAAGAATAGGCATAAACATAGAAAGGCAGGAAAAAGAAATGCCCGACTTGCAGCCAGATATAACGGCTGTTATCATCAACCACAACATAATCCCCGAGGCTTTGCCGCATTTCTTCAAGCCAAATCTCTCCCAACCTGTCTTCGGAAAGCTCTCCGTTTTGGCGCTCTTCATGGGCGCGCGTTTCAAAAAAGTGAAAAGCTATTTGGCGAATCGCCGTGTTTATCATGTCGCTGACTTTGCCGGCGATTAAACATAAACGTGCTTTGTCGTCTTTTTGTTTTTTTAATAAGGACTGAAAAGTCATCATCTCGCCAAAAACAGAAGCGATTTCTTCCGAAGTCATGCGGCTGAACTCATTTAAATCACCATTTTGGCGGCGAAGCTGATGATGACACCCATGCCCAAGCTCATGCGCCAGAGTTAAGACATCATTTTGCTTGCCGGCAAAATTGAGCAACAAATAGGGATGCGATGACGCCGAACCACCCGAGCAAAAAGCCCCTGATCTCTTACCGTCACGCGGCGGCACGTCTATCCAATTTTTTGTAAAAAAGTCGGTCGCAACCTCATATAATTTTGGTGAAAATTCTTTATAAGCGTCTAATACGATTTTGACGCTTTCTTCCCAGCTGTAGCTTGTGTCATCAGAAAAAGGCAGCGGGGCGTTGCGGTCCCAATATTGAATCTTGTCAACACCGAGCCATTTGGCCTTGAGTTTGTAAAACCGATGGGCGATGTCTTGGTAACGCGAGCGGACGGTTTCGGACAAAGCCTTGACCGTGGAATCGGGAACATTTTCTGCCAGATTACGCGAAGAAACCGGCGCGGCAAAACCACGTTTGACATCTTCTATGGCTTTGTCTTTTATAATCATGTTATAAATAAAGCTGAACAAAGGCGCGTTTTCTTTGCTGACGCGGTTCATCTCTTTGCCGGCTTTTTCTCTGATTTTGGGGTCTTTATCAAGCAGAAGTTTGGAAAGCTCGGCATCATTATAACTCTTGCCGTCTACCGTATAAACCAAGCGCGAAGATGTTTCTTCATAAAGGCGGACCCAAGCATCTGACGAAGTTATGGATTTTTCAAACAAAATTTCTTCAACCGGCTCGCTTAATTCGTGCTTTTTATATTTGCGCACGCGGGTAATAAACGGCCGATAAAAAGCAACTTTTTCATCTTGCAACCAAGCATCTATTTTACTTTGCGGCAAGCGATTGAGCTCTAAGGTAAAGAAAATTGTCGGCTTGGCGTAATCGGTCATTTTTTCACAGATATTTTGATAAAAAGCCATGGCTTCTTTGTTTTTCATCTGCGTGACCATGTTTAAGTAAGCAAATTCACCCAAGCGGGATGAAATTTTGCCTCTTTCCTCCGCCTCTTGCAAAAGGCGGTAAAATTCTTCTGCCGAAAGCTCGGCCAAACGCCCTTTGTATTTGGCGGCAAAACCTTCGGCTGCCGCACGATAATTTTCTAAGTCTTCAGCAATGCGCGGGTCATTAATGCCGCTGTATAAATCACTTAAATCCCATGAGGGGAGTTGTGTTTGTTCTGATTTACGGGTTGCCATTTTCAAGCTCCTTATTTAATTTTTTTAATCTTGCCATTTCTCCGGCCAAATCAGGATTATTTTGATAAAATTCTTGCACCAGCTCGTCTTGTGCTTGGTCTGTCTGCGGGAGTTCGGGCGTGAAATAATAGTTGCTCCAAGGTCTTGCTTGTTGCCCTTGCGCCCATTTGACCACGCCGTCTTTGATAACCCCGATGTCACAAAAGGTGTTTTTAACAATTTCGCTTAAGACGCACCAGGCTTTGTTTTCCTGACAGGCAAGCATATTATAGGCCATTTCCTCAGTGCAGGGGATAAAACCGCGACTGTGAATATCTTCCCTAGGGGCAAAGAAAACCAGCGTAAAGACCAAGACAAAAAAGGCCACAAACAAGCTCAGCAAAAAGCCAAACCAATGATGCTTGAGAAAATCCATATCTTATTTTTTTCCTTTTAAGCAATTTTCAACAAAGGCCAGTTTTTCAAGCGTGTCAATGCCGGCAGCCTCAAGCTCGGGGCATTCGACCACGGCACATTTTAAGCCTTTTTTGCGGGCAATGCTGACGGCATCGGTCAGATAATATTCGCCGGCGGCATTGTTGTTGCCGATTTCATCTATAAGCGGGAAAAGGGCTGAGGAATCAAAACACATCATACCGGAGTTGCACAAATTTATGGCTTTTTCTTCATCTGTGGCATCCTTAAATTCGACGATTTTTTCAAGCTCGCCGTTTTTCATAATCAGGCGGCCGTAGCGCAGAGGATCTTGCGCATGAAAGCCCACAACCACAATGGCATAGCCTTCACGACGTTTGTTGACTGCTTTTAAGAAAGTTTCTTTGCTGAAAGTCGGTTGGTCACCGAAAACGACAATAACATCGCCCTTAAAATCTTTTAACTCTTCACGCGCGGGCAAAACGGCATTGGCCGTGCCTAAGGGTTGCTCTTGGACAACGCTGTGATATGGGGCAACTTCCTTCTTAACCAGCTCTCCTTGCGGGGAAACAACAACAACGATTTTGTCGGCCGGCAGGGTTTCTAAGGTGTTGATGATGTGACGAATCATCGGTTTTCCAAGAAGGGGAACCATAACTTTGGGTAAATCGGTTTTCATACGGGTGCCTTTGCCAGCGCCCAAAATTACGGCAGCTATTTGTTCTTGGCTCATTTCTATTTCTCCTTTTATTTTGCAATAACCATATTTTAATAAGTTGTTCTTATACTCGCAATATATATGTTTTATTAATAAACAAGGGTAGAGCGGTTATGCAAAAATTTTTTGTTTTCTTGTGTCTTGGCGTTCTGTGTTTTTCCTCTCTCGCCGGAGCAAAATCAGTTGAAGTTTCTTCCGTTACAGAAGCTCAAAATAAAAGCCGCGCCCTGCCCGAAGCCGGCCAAGCGCCGCAAGATAATTATGCAAACATGACTCAAGACGAGTTTGATGCATTTTTGATTGAACGTCTTAAACATGCCGTTATCACCACGCTTGACAGCGACAACGGCGCCTTTAACGGCGCCTCTGCGGTCAATGTGCAACAAAGCGACGAATATTTTAAAGCTCAGGCCGAGAAAAATAAAACCACTTTTCAGAAAATTTATGAAAACGCTTTGCGCCGTATTGACGAGCAAAGCGGCTTGCAAGAACAGCCTCAACGCTCAACCGTCGAGGCACAAAATTTTGTGGAAGAACAAAGACAAGAATGGCAAAAAGCACCTGATTTTGCCGTGGTAGATGTTTTGTTGCCGCCGGATAATCGTAAGGTTGCCGTGCCGGCTTTGGAGCATATTCCTTTTATGCATGCGCAAATTGAGGTATTGCCAAGCGGTGTGGTGAGTATTGAAGAAACAATTATGGTCGTGGCTAACGGAGAAAAACTTAAGCATGGGTTGTCACGCGCCGTGCCGAAATATGTGGTCTCACGCAACGGCGAAAGAAGACCCTCGGATATTTTCTTAAACTCCGTTACCATTAATGACCGCCCGATTGAATATAAACTGAGCGCCACGCCGGATATGGTTATTTTTGAGCCGAAATATGATTTTAATCTGGAACCGGGAATTTATACCTTTAAGTTCAGCTATATTTTGGATCGGCAAATTTTTGCTTATGAAGATGCCGCCGAATTGTTTTGGAATGTCAGCGGCAGCTCTTCAAACCTGATTATTGCTCGTGCCGGCGCCACAATTATTTTGCCGGTCGGCAGTGAGCCCCTGGCGCAGACCGCATTCAGCGGTTATTCAACCGCATTGAGCAATGAAAATATTATGGTACAGCGCCCAAGCCCGAATGTACTCGGCTTTATTACTACCGAGCCTTTGTTCCTCGGGGAGGGATTTTTTGTGATTGTGGATATGCCCAAAGATTTGTTTACCGAAGTAGGGTTCAGCAAACGTTTCTCTTGGTTTATCAGCGATTTTGCCGATGTGTTGTTCTGCGGGCTGGCTTTGATTATGATTCTGCTCGGCTATTATATCTCTTGGCGGCAGATGAAAGGCAAAAATGTTAAAAATCCCCTCTCTGTTCCGAAACAGGCCGCTTTGTTGCGCTTTTTGGACAAGGGCGGGTTTGATAAAACAGCTTTCGGTGGATTTTTGCTTGAGCTGTTTAAGAAAAATATTATTGATATTCAACAAAATGAAGGTACTATCGTTTTAATTAAGAAAACCGACAACCTCTCGTCTTTATCCGGCAATGAAAGAAAAGCCGTTAATTGTCTGTTTATTAATAATGAGCCGGTCCTCTATATAAACGAAGGAAATCTGCTCAAGTTAAAACGCGCCTACAAGTTTATTGAACAACAGACTGCTTCTGCCTTTAGAAAGCTGAGCCTCAAACTTAATTTGACTTATCTTTTGTTTAGTTTTGCCATGTTGTTTGCGGCAGAAGGCGCCACCGCATTTTTGGCCATTAACAGCATGGAAATCTTCTATTTGTTGGCGGCAACCACCCTCTTTTGGGCTTTGTGTCTGGTGCTTTTTAACTTTCCTTATAAAAATAAATGGCTGCGCAGGTTGATTAAGATGTCCGTCAGTGTTTTGATGTTCGTGGCCTTTTGTGTGATGTGTTTGGTCATAAGCCCTTGGGCGGCTTTGGCGATTGTCGCCTCACTTTTGGCCATGCAATTTTTTACACAGCGTTATTCTCGCCGCAACGGGCTTATTAAAGGCTGCATTATTGAGGTGGAAAATTTGAAAAAATATCTCTCGGCTCATAAAGAGCATATTTACGGTAAAGAGTTTTTGGCTCGGCAGCCGCAAATCTTTGCTCTGGACCTTGGCGCCGATTTTCCGCCGACAGCCCAGATTAAAGATTTTTACAGAATCGACTGCGTTAAAGAGATTGTCAAAAAACTCTGATAAATGTTTTATGCTTTTTTGCTTTGCCAATAGCTGAAATATTGGTAAGCATGAGCATAGAATATTCCTTTTAAGGTCGTGAGTGCCAATGCCAATATCAGCATTAAAAAGCTATATATTAGCATTAAAATCGGCGTATTTACCAACAATAATAGCGGCAGATATATAACCACACCCAACAGCTCTATCAGTGTTTGACCAATCAGCAAGCGCCAGGCATTACCGCGCGTCAGCTCCCATGAAGTCTTTAGCCCCAGTTCCAGATTATCAACCGCAACTGCGGGCAAAACCAAAACCATGCGCGACACGGCCAAAAGCGCCGATATTCCCACAATTCCGACGATAATTACAGCGAGAATATCTTGATAGGGCTTACTGATTAGATTTGTCAGCGGCACAAAAATCATAACCGCCACAAGAATGATTGCAAACGCCATTATTCCCAAAAGCATTGTATAACCGAAATAGCGCAGCTCTCTGATGCCAAGGCCAAAAGAAAACCACCCCTTTTTCTCGTGCAGCAAAACCCGCCGGCAAACCGCCACAGAGATATACATGTTAAGGATTATTGAAACCAGATTGAGCAAAAACTCCATTACCGTTTGAGAGGGAATAAACGCCCCCAAAACAAAGGCAACCAGAAAAACCGGAATTCCGATTGAGGTGATTTTGAACATGTCATAAAAGTTTTGGCAAAAATAGTTAAATGTCCGCGCCAAAGTTTCACCAAAAGGCAAAATAATCGGGGCAGCAGAGGAAGTCTCAGTCGTCATTTGCAGGTTCCTTCTCAAACAAAAGCTCTTTTTGCAGCGCACAATGATTTATAACCAAAGCCGCCACAATCAAAAACACAAAAGAATAAATATATTCACTGATAAAAGTCGGCAATAATTCGTTGCTTTGTATCAAACGCGCCATTCCGGCCCCGTAATTAACCAAAATCATGGTCAAAAGCAAAAACAACAAAAAGACCGATAATAAAATTTTGAGCATGTTGCCTCTGGTCTTTTGCCACAAGAGGATAAACGGACATAAGGGCTCTTGCGCCAAGACAAAAGCTGCCAAAGCATAAAAACGCATAAGCCAAAACGGCACCAAGAAACCTATGCCCACAAGCGTAAAATAAGCCGCTTCAACCCGCCAATCCGGATTGGGAATTCTGACAATCAATAAATAAAAAGACAAAAGCGGAACGGCGTTTAACACTAAAAAGGCCAGTAAAAAACCAAAAAAGCCAAAATCTTGCCGTTTGGGACACAAAAGTTTGCGTAAGCTGATCCTTTGCTCGGCAAAAACCTCTTGATACCAGGCAACGCAAAACATTGCCAATAATAAAATTTTGAGCGGTATATAAAAATACAGCACGAAAGAATCCGTGTTCGCACAATATAAGACTTGTTGTCCGGCTTCCAGTGAGCAGGCCGCACTCAGACCAAATATCAAAGCCAAAGCCAGTGATGCCAGGGCAAAGATACCGCCCAAGCGCAAAAAAACTTTTAACTTGTCGGCAAAAATGCCAAAAGGCTCAAACATCAGACGCCCTATCGGCATAGAAACCGCTTCTGCCTCTTTGGTCGGTGTCTTAAACAAACTTTTCAAACGCTCCCAACCGGAGGTTTGCGAATTTTGGTTTGGTGTTGATGAATTTTCCATGATTATATTTCCTTGATTGAGGCCACGCCGGGCAAGTTGCGGATACGGCTTAAGATATCTCCGGCTAGGGCAAAACCGCCGGAAAGCTCTATGCGGATATCCCATTCATCATTCTCGGGTCTAATATATATCTTATTTCGGCCGTTTCTATCTTTGCTTAAAATTTCTTTCAAACCTTTAACCGCAGCCGTGTTGTTTAAGCAGATTTCCAACCCGTTGGCAATGTCGGCTATGGCTTTGTCTAAAGTTTCAACCGTGTTTATCATAATGCGCGGGTTGGCATCATCACTCTGCTTGTCTATGGAAACATTAACCATCAGCGGCAAACCGGTGTTGATGGTGTCTTCATATTTTATCAGGCCTTCCGAAAATAATATGCCTTCAAAATTGCCGGCGGCATCAGACAAAGATAAAAAGGCATATTTGCTCCCCGATTTGCTCAACCTTTTTTGGAAGCTGTTTACACAACCGGCAAGTTTGGCGCGAATGGTGTCGCCGGTTTTTATGCCTTGCATAACTTCAACACAATTTTTGACGCCGAGTTTGTCCATGCCCAAGCGATAACTGTCTAACGGGTGCGCCGATAAATAAAAACCTATGGCTTCCGCCTCATAGCGCAATTTTTCAAGCTCGGGCCAGTCGGGCGCATCTGAGAGCTTGACCTCAGACTGTAACTCCTCACTGCCAAATAATGAAGACTGCGAGCTGGTCTTAAGCTCGGTTGATGAGGCAATGTGGCGCATGATGGTTTCAATATTGTCAAACAACCGCCCACGGCTCTTGTCCAAACAGTCAAACGCGCCGGATTTGATTAAGGCCTCCATCTGGCGGCGGTTTATCAGCTTGATGTCCGTGCGGTGAATGAAGTCTGACATGCTCTTGTAGGGGCCTTTGCGTTCGCGCTCTTCTACAATGGCCTGCATGCAGGCGATACTCCCACCCTTTAAGGCGCCCAAAGCATAGCGAATGTTGCCGTCTTCAACAATAAAATCTGCCCCCGAGGCATTAATGTCAGGCTTTAGAACCTTATAACCCATGCGCTTGCATTCTTCTTTGAAGAACAAAAGCTTGTCGGTATTGGTGATATCCAAGCTCATTAAGGCACACATAAATTCTACCGGATAGTGTGTCTTTAAATAAGCCGTCTGATAAGATATCAGCGAATAGGCCGCCGCGTGCGACTTGTTAAAACCATACGAGGCAAATTTTTCCATTTGGTCAAAAATGGCGCCGGCGGTTGCCTCTTCAATGCCGTTTTTAACCGCGCCTTCCATAAACATCTTGCGCTGTTTGGGGATTTCGTCGCGCATTTTTTTACCCATAACCTTACGCAACTTATCCGCGCCACCCATGGTATAGCCGCCAAGAGCTCGGGCAATGTTCATAACCTGCTCTTGATAAATCATAATGCCGTAGGTTTCTTTTAATATCGGCTCTAACATCGGGTGAAGGTAGGTAATCTCTTCTTCACCGTGTTTGCGCTTAATATAGCTCGGAATGTTGTCCATCGGCCCCGGACGATAAAGCGACACAATAGCGATTAAATCTTCAAAACGGTCAGGCTTGATTTGTTTGTGAACATCCATCATACCCGCAGATTCAAACTGGAACACGCCGGCGGTGTCGCCCCTTTGCATCAGTTCATAAGTGGCTTTGTCATCTAGGGGGACTTTGTCCATGTCAAGCTCTATGCCATGTGTCTTTTTTATCCAGTCTACGGCGCGCTTGATAACGGTCAGTGTCTTTAAGCCCAAAAAGTCAAACTTAATCAGGCCGGTTTCTTCCACATATTTCATGTCATATTGGGTAACCGGCATGTCTGCGCGCGGATCTTTGTATAAAGGCACCAATTCATCAAGCGGACGGTCACCGATAACCACGCCCGCGGCATGAACGCCGGAATGACGATATAAGCCCTCAAGTTTCATGGCTATGTCAAATAACTTGTTTACCTGAGGGTCATTTTGGCGCATTTCTTCAAGTTCGGGAACTTGGTCTAATGATTCTTGCAAGGTGGGGTTCTTGCCCTGAACACCCGCCGGTATCATCTTGGAAATTTTATCTGCCTGAGAATAGGGCATCTGTAACACACGCGCCACATCGCGAATGACAGCCTTGGACTGCAGTTTTCCGTAAGTGATAATTTGCGCCACATGGTCAAAGCCATATTTGTTTTGGACATATTCAATGGTTTTGCCACGGTTTTCCTGACAGAAGTCTACGTCAAAGTCAGGCATGTTTACGCGCTCAGGATTCAAAAAGCGCTCAAACAGCAAGTCTAATTTTAAGGGGTCCAAATCCGTAATGCGCAAAGACCAGGCCACGATTGAGCCGGCACCGGAACCACGCCCCGGCCCTACCGGAACCCCATGGGTCTTGGACCAGTTAATAAAGTCTGCAACGATTAAGAAATAGCCGGGGAAGCCCATCTTCT
>CALXWF010000089.1 GCA_944392285.1 uncultured Alphaproteobacteria bacterium
GTAAAAACCACCCCTTTGAAAGGATAGAAAGAGCCAAGAAAAAGGACAAGGAAATGAACAAGATTTCGATACTAGGAACAAGCCTCGCATTACTGGTAAGCGGCTGTCATTTAACAGAACAACCACCGGAAGAAAAGTTTGTTAATCCGATCTTTTATGAAAAAATGATTTCCGCTTCACACGCACATTTTGAAGTACAATTAACTCCGACCAGTATTTATATGTTTTCCAGTGAAAGTTATAAATATAATTACACCTGTAAGCTCATCAACAACCAAATGGATACGGTGAGTTTAGAATGTTTTAAATACAACTACAAAAATGAAAAAGAAGAAACGCAAGTTTTCACCTATACCCTAAAACCCTGCACAAAAGAAAATCTTTGCTTAGATGAAGGAGGATGGCTGGTTTATCAAAAGATTAAACCATATAAATATTTTGATGAAACACTTACTTATATCATTCCTTCAAAATCTAAAAATGCTCCAAAAGACAAATTTGTAAACCCATTGTTTTATAAAAAATTATCTCCAATATCGCGAGATTCGAGACCAACCTTTTTGACGCCAACTTCTGTTACGACTATAGATTTATATGGAAAAGAAGACATTGGAAAATGTAAAATGCTTGAAAATACCCCTATGTTTGTGACATTAGATTGTTTGTTTTATCATGAAGAAACTAAAGAAACATATGGTTATATTGTTCGTTATGTATTACAAGGATGTGATGAGAAAACTAAATATTGTTACGGAGGAACTTGGCGTGTCTTAGAAAATGCATCAGGTAGTGCTATCGGAACATTTGTTATAGATAAAAAAGATATGGGGCAGTAAGAACTGCCCCTTTGTCGCTACCAAGATTTGATATTTCTTATCTGTTGTTCTGCCCATAAGTTTCGATCTTCTCCAACATCTTTACGATGTATATTATAGATAATACCGTCTTTACCAAACAAATTTTTCTCCGCAATAGCTTTTCTGAGTTTGGGCCAATTTTCTTGAGATACATTTCCTGTATTAAATTTTACATCTAATAACACATTTTGCAATTCCGGTGGATAAGAAGCAAAATCAGGAAACTCCCTTTGAAGATATTTTATATCTTCTGTTATGTGGTTACGGAGCAATCTATCAATTTCATTGGAAGATATTCTTAATTGAGATTTATTACTATAAAAATCAGCTTTATTATTATTTTTCTCAAGTAATTTTCCTTTTTCATCAACATTTTGTTTTCCCTTTGAAGTTATTTTATCAAAATAATCAAAAGTGGCTCTTTTTTCTTCTTCTGTTGCTGCACGCCCATTTACCACCCAATTTATTTTATTAAAAGTATTCCAATCGTCAACATTGGCTCCGGCTCCGGTTGTTTTATTCCATGTTGTATCAATATAGATATAGTCTAAAGGTTTTTCCTTATCTTTTATTACTGGAAGCATCCGCTCTATTAACTCTTCATCATCAAAATCTATATTAGGCTTCAAAAGATTTTCTGCATCATTGGCAATATTTCTCAAATTATTTTGCGCCAGCTGATAAGAATTGGCCGGCGCCCCGAACATCTCCTCGCGCAGCTTCAAAGGCGAAACAAATTGTTTTTCTTTTTGTAAAGAATCATTATAAGATTGCACAATTTTCATCCAGTTATCATACATTTTCAAAGCCGAGGCAAGTTCTTCCGGGCTATTCCCCATTCCTGAGGGCTTCCACAAATCTACATCCGACCAATCATTGGCAAAATAATTCGGCACAGATGGAGAATTCTCCACCGGCCACTGAGTGGCGCCATTTATCTGTGCCAACGACCATGGAGTAGCCTCGCCCACTTGGCCCCAAGACTTCTGCCCAAAACCTTGGGAAGGAGCGTCCCATCCAAAATCAGCATTAAGATTACCCATAAAATTTGTATCCGCCCATGAAGGTATTAAAGACTGCATCGCATTCGTATCATTTGGTACAAATTGCTCTCCAAACCCTTGAGAAATTGGCTGATAGACTGAAGTATTTTGTCTGCCAAAATCATTATAACCGCCACCAAAAACATCATTTTGATTACCGGAGATATCAAAATCCCACGGCATTTGATAATATTTAAACATATTCATTGCATAAATCCTTGAAAAAACAAAATTTAAAATAAAAAAAGAGCCATGTGCTTCATGACTCTTTTCACCAAAAAAAATATGATGGAAGCAAGTGGTTACACTCATTCCCATCATATCTGCGATACTACCATATTCTGTCAAGAAATGTCCAGACACATTTCAAAAAAATTTATTTCTGGGGATAACTTCTGTCTAAGCATACAACTCTAACACAAAAAACCACCCACAAGGGGTGGCTTTTGTTTTTATGGCGTACCCGGAGGGATTCGAACCCACGACCCTCGGCGTCGGAGGCCGATACTCTATCCAACTGAGCTACGGGTACAAGTTTTAACAGAGCTATATCTATAATATTTCTTTGCAAGACTCAAGCAAAATTTTTGGCTTTTGGCGCAACATTGACAAAAGAATCAGCCCGCCCGCCGCCTTTGCAACGGCAAAATTTGCCAAAACCCGCGATATTCAAATTTTTCTCTTGACTTTTAGAACAATTATGTCTATTAACAAGCAACAAGTTTATTGAGATGAGGAAAATACAATGGCTAAAAAATGTGATATCAGCGGCACCGGCGTCATGAGCGGCAACAATGTCAGCCATGCAAACAACAGAACACGCCGTCGTTTTCTGCCGAACTTACAGGTAGTTTCTCTGTTGAGTGAAACTCTTGGCAAAATTTTTAAATTAAAAGTCTGCTCCAAGACTCTGCGTTCAATTGAGCACAACGGCGGTTTGGATGCTTATTTGGAATCCACCTCCAACACCAAGCTCACTGAAGAAGCAAAGAAAATTAAAAAATCTATTGCCAAAGCAAAAACCAAAAACAAATAAGAAAATCGTCAAGATTTCCAAGCCTCTCTGTCAAGAGAGGCTTTTTTTATCCCCATAATCCCCACAATCCACAGGCTGTGTAAAAATAAAAATTTAATCTCTTTGTAATTTATAAAAATATTGTTTATAAGAGAGCATAAATTTCACTAACCACACAAACGGACAGATATAGAACTATGGAAATCGATTCCGCCAAACTTCCCCGCAACCTTGAAGCCGAGCAAGCTCTGCTCGGAGCCATTTTGGTCAACAACAAAGCCTTTGAAAAAGTTTCAGAGTTTTTAAGACCCGAGCATTTTGCCGACAGTGTTCATGCCAAAATTTTTGAGGTCATTGCCAAGCTCATCCAACGCGGCCACGTTGCCGATGTTATCACGCTGAAAAACTATTTTGAGCAGGAAGGCAGCTTAAACGAAGTCGGCGGCCACAAATATCTGGTTCAATTGGCCGAATGTGCCACACCTTTAACCAATGCCGAATATTATGCGCAGTTCATTTATGACAAATATCTGCGCCGCGAGCTGATTGCCACCGGCTTTGACATTGTCAACAACGCCTCGGTTGAAGACCTTGACTCTGATGCCTCTGAGCAAATCGAAACTGCGGAAAAAAGGCTTTTTGACCTTGCCAATCAAGGAGATTCGCGCGGGGGCTTCGTTGACTTTCCCGAGGCTTTGGCTTCTTCGCTATCCAACATTGAAAAAGCCTATCAAAAAGAAGGCAAGATTTCGGGCCTTCCCTCCGGCTTAGATGATTTAGACCGCAAAACCGGCGGCTTAAACGATTCTGACCTCATCATCATAGCCGGTCGTCCGGCCATGGGCAAAACCGCTTTGGCCACCAACATTGCCTATAATGTGGCCGAATATATGTCGCGCGCCAAAGAGCTTGACGCCCACAGCAAAGGCGTGGCTTTTTTCTCTTTGGAAATGTCGGCAGACCAATTGGCAACACGTATTTTATCAAGCGCGGCAGGCATATCTTCTCACAAAATGCGCAACGGCGATATTGACAACGCCGAGTTCACCCGCATTGCCGCGGCGGTAAGAGAGCTAGAGAGCATTCCCTTATACATAGACGACACGCCGGGACTCAACATCAACACCATCCGCACCCGCGCCCGCCGTCTTAAGCGCAACAAAGGCTTGGGGCTGATTGTTATTGACTATATTCAACTGATTGTCGGCTCCGGCAGTAAAAAGACGGAAGGCAACCGCGTGCAAGAGCTTTCGGAGATTTCGCGCGGCCTAAAGATTTTGGCCAAAGAGCTTAAAGTTCCGGTCATTGCTTTGTCACAGCTGAACCGCGGTGTTGAACAACGCGATGACAAACGCCCCGTCATGTCAGACTTGCGTGAATCCGGCTCCATTGAACAAGACGCCGATATTGTCATGTTTGTCTTTCGTGAAAATTATTACATTCAAAATGAGGAACCCAAGCAAAAAGCCGCCGAAACACCGGAACACTTCCAAAAGCGCATTGAAGAATGGCAAGAGCGCCTGCGCCGCACCCAATATATTGGCGAGGTTATCATCGGCAAACAGCGTCACGGCCCGACCGGCACGGTTCAACTTTCATGGAACGGCGATTTTGCCCAATTTGGCAATCTGGCCAGAGAAGACTATTTACCTGAGCGCATCGGAGATTAACCCCGCATGAAAAAGCCGCAAGACTACACCCCCGAAGAATGGGAAGACATCTGCACCCGTTGCGGCAAATGCTGTTTGCTGAAGCTGCAAGACGAAGATACGGATGAAATTTATTACACAGATGTAATCTGCCGTTATTATGACATGGAAAAAGGCTGCTGCAGTGAATATCAAGACCGTTGTCGTTTGGTACCGCACTGCTTAAAACTCGCGCCCGAAAATGTTGATAAAATAGAGTGGATGCCGCCGTCTTGCGCTTATCGTGCTTTGTTTGAAGCGCATCCCAAACCGGCCGGAAAATCCGTAAAAGGACGTTGCATCAGCGAAGTTTTGGTCCCTGAAGAAGAGCTTGAAGACCATATTATTGACTGGGAAGATTTATAATGACCGATGATTTTGATTCGCAAACACGCTTTCAACAAAAATATGACCCCGAATTTTGGAAGAAAAAATCTTTAGATGAGATGACCCCTGCCGAATGGGAACTTCTCTGTGACGGATGCGGCAAATGCTGTTTAAACAAGATAGAAATTAAGGGAAAAATCCATTTTACCAATGCCCGTTGTCGTTTTCTTGACCCGCAAACTTGTTTATGCCGCATTTATGAAAATCGATTTGATGCGGTTGATGATTGCCGCAGCATCACTTTGGAAGCCGTCAGAGAAAAACCGCGTTGGCTGCCCAAAACTTGTGCTTATTGGCTGTTAGACAACGGCTATGACTTACCTGATTGGCACCCGCTCATCACGGGGCGCGCCGATTCCGTTCACGAGGCCAGTGTTTCGCTGAAAAATCGTGATTTAATATCTGAATCCGAGGTAAAAAATTATGAAAATCACCTTGTTGACTGGCAAGACCTTTGAGCTGCAACAAGCACTCGGGGAAGATATTAAAGTAACCATATCGCCACGCGCCAAAAGGCTGACCTTGCGCATTGATTCCGGCAATCATCAAGCCATATTAACGATTCCGCCGCGCTGCTCCAAACAAACCGCGCTTGACTTTGTGGAGCGGCACCGCGGTTGGATAGCAAAAAACCTGCAAAATCTGCCGGAAACCGTCTTATTTCAAAACGGGGAGAGCATCTCTGTTTTGGGCAAAACTTATCAGATTCGCCACTTGCCCGAACAGCACAGCGGCACCAGAATTTGCGAAGATTATTTGGAGGTTTGCGGACAAAAAGAATTTTTGCACCGTCGCATTAAAGATTTTCTAAAAAAATTGGCCGGAGAAAAATTTAAGGAGCTGTCGCAAGCCAAAGCCGCAGAAATCGGCTGTCGTGTAAATCGAGTTTGCATCAAAGACACAAGGTCACGTTGGGGCAGTTGTTCCACAAAAAACAACATCAATTATAACTGGCGCATTATTTTAGCCCCGCCGGAAGTTATAGATTATCTGATTGCGCACGAGGTCTCACATCTGTTGCATCCGGACCATTCGCGCAATTTTTGGAACTGTGTCCGCAGCCTTTGCCCCCACTGCGCCCAAGGCAGGCTCTGGCTCCGCCGCCACGGCAAAGAGCTTTTTAAATATTCTTAAGCATTTATCTCCGTTCTTGATTTCTCAAATCTTTCTCCTTATATTATGAAATAGGACAACAAATAAGAGGAGAAGTTTTCACATGGAAAACAAAATATACAATCAGGCCGCCGGCACTTCTGCCG
>CALXWF010000090.1 GCA_944392285.1 uncultured Alphaproteobacteria bacterium
AAAAAACCTCGGAAATTCCGAGGTTTTTTGTTGATGAGCACAAGCTCTAAATCATGGCCATACCGCCGTTGATGTTAATGGTTTGACCCGTAATATACTGAGCCTCGTCAGAAGCGAGGAAAGCAACGACATTGGCAATATCCTGAGCCTCACCAAGCTTGGCTTCGGGAATTTTAGCCAAGAGAGCGGCTTTAACATCATCGGGCAAAACATCGGTCATCGGAGTTCTGATAAAGCCGGGGGCAATAGAGTTAACCGTAATACCGCGAGAGCCGACTTCCTGAGCCAAGCATTTGTTCATGGCAATCATACCGGCTTTAGAGGCAGAATAGTTAGCCTGACCGGCGTTTCCGGTAACACCCACAACCGAGGCAATACCGATAATACGACCGAAACGACGTTTCATCATACCGCGAACGGCAGCTTTAGCCAATTTGAAACCGGCAGAGAGGTTAACATCCAATACCAACTGCCAATCTTCGTCACTCATACGAATAAACAAGTTATCGCGGGTTAAGCCGGCATTGTTAACCAAGATATCAATACGGCCGAGTTTTTCTTCAACTTTGGCAACCAAATTTTTAACATCATCGGCATTTGTCAAGTTAGCGGTAAAAACTTCTACCCGATCGCCCAATTCTTCTTTAAGTTTGAGCATCGGCTCTTCACGCATATCGGTCAAAGCCAAAGTTGCGCCCTGTTTGTGCAGAGTGCGGGCAATTTTATCGCCCAAACCGCCGGCTGCACCGGTAATAAGAGCTACTTTATCATGTAATTCAAACATCTTAATTTTCCTTTTTTTAACAGATGATTACAAATTTTTAGCCAATTCTTCAATCTCGGCAGGTGTTCCCACCGCAAAAGAATTGATATCTTTTTCGCTTCTTTTAACAATATTTGACAGAACCTTTCCGGCCCCAAGCTCAATGGCATCCGTCACATTATTTTCTCTCATAAAAATAACGCTTTCACGCCAACGAACCGAACCGGTAACCTGTTCAACCAAATGCTTAATAATTTCTTTTTCATCCTCAATGGGGGTTGCCAAAACATTGGCAATCAGAGGAATTTGGGCTCTATGTGCCTCAACTTTTCCCAAAGCCTCTTCCATGGCTTTGGCGGCAGGAGCCATCAGCGGGCTGTGGAAAGGCGCGCTGACCGGAAGTTTAATACAACGTCTGGCGCCAAATTCCGAAGCAATTTCAACAGCTTTTTCAATAGCTTGGATATGTCCGGACAACACAACTTGCCCATCGGCATTATCATTAGCGGCCACGCAAACATACCCACCTTCGCTGCAAGCCTCGGCCAAAGCCTCAACATCTTTGAAAGAAACACCCATAACCGCGGCCATTCCGCCAAGTCCGACGGGCACGGCTTTTTGCATGGCATCACCGCGAATACGCAACAAGCGTGCCGTATCCGCCAAAGAAAAGACGCCGGCGGCGCAAGCGGCGGAATATTCACCCAAAGAGTGACCGGCCACATAAGCGGCTTTATCTTTAAGTTTAATTCCGAACTCTTTTTCCAAAACTCTGACCACGGCCATAGAATGAGCCATCAAAGCCGGTTGTGCATTGGTTGTCAACATCAAGTCCGATTCCGGCCCTTCACACATCAGCTTAAACAAATCTTGAGACAGAGCTTCGTTTACTTCCATAAAAACATCTTTGGCTGCCGTAAAATTTTCAGCCAAATCTTTTCCCATACCGACAAATTGAGAACCTTGTCCGGGAAACATAAAAGCACATTTCATTAACAAAAACTTTCCTTATTAATATCCTTTTAATCAATATATAATAATATCAAAAAGTCAATACTAATGAACTTTTGCTACACGGACGGTGGATTTTTAGAAATGGCTAAACGCAAAAAACAACAAAGTCTGGCGGTCAGAATTTCTCGTCAACTTCTCGGGGTTTTACTGATTTTGGGGACAATTTTGGTTTTGTTGAGTACCCTGTTTTTCAACCCTTCGGACAATGCTTATAATGTTGTTTCTCAAGAAGCGGTGCAAAACCATCTCGGTCAATTCGGCGCACTCAGTGCCGACTGGTGTCTGACATGGTTCGGCTTGGCCACGCCTTTGTTCATGCTTGCGCTTTTACGTTGGGGAACCGCCTTAATCCGTCGTCAGGAAATCGGCTGGCCGATGTCGCGTGTTTTTTTCTGGCTTATAGGTTTGAGCTGTTTGGCTACCTTTTTTAACATTATTTCTCGCTGGTTGAGCTTGCCAAATCTCGGCGGCTCTTTAGGGACAACCGTGGCCAGACATTATTTATCGGCGGTAAACATCATTTATCCCTCTCCTTACAGCCCATATTTTGGCACATTATTTTTGCTTATTGTCAGCTTTTTCAGTTTTAATTTTGCAGCCAAGCTCAGCTGCGCCGACTGGGGACATTGGCTCAAAACCTTTGCCCGCATTGTCGGCAAAATTTTGGCCTTAATCGCGGCATTTTTCAAATTTATCTTCACGCGTCGTCGTTCTTCAAGCACCGACGGGGGCGAAAAGATTGTCAAACCGCGTAAAGAAAAGAGCAAAAAAGACAGCCAAAAACTTGAGCCTCAGATTGCCGCACCGGCCACCAAAGAGCAAAGTGCGCCGCAAAAAGCCGCTCCCAAGAGCAAAGAAGCATCTGACGGCTACCAAAAACCGCCTGTTAATTTGCTGTCCATGGTCAAAGACAAAAACGCCGGTCAAGTCAACGAAAAAGAGCTTGATAAAATTGCCCGTGAGCTTGAAAATGTTTTGCAAGAATTCGGTGTTAACGGCCAAATTGTTAAGGTTCGCCCCGGTCCGGTTGTTACCCTCTATGAGCTTGAACCGGCCCCCGGCACCAAAACCGCCCGCGTTATTGGTCTGGCAGATGACATTGCCCGTTCCATGTCGGCCGTATCCGTCCGCATTGCCGTTGTTCCCGGCTCCAACACCATCGGTATTGAAATGCCGAACCAAAAACGTGAAATTGTTTGGCTGCGTGAGCTATTTGAAGACGATAATTTCATGAACTCCAAAAACACCCTAAACGTTGTTTTGGGCAAAGACATCGGTGGCAAAAACGTCTACGCCGATTTAGCCAAAATGCCCCACCTTTTGGTTGCCGGTACCACGGGTTCCGGTAAGTCGGTTGGTGTAAACTCGATGATTCTTTCGCTTTTATACCGCATGCGCCCGGATGAATGCAAACTCATCATGATAGACCCGAAGATGCTTGAATTTTCAATGTACAACGGGATTCCCCACTTATTAACACCGGTTATTACCGACCCCGGCAAAGCGGTTGTCGGCTTAAAATGGGCCGTCAAAGAAATGGAAGACCGCTATCGGGCCATGGCACAATTAAATGTCCGCAACATCAGCGGTTATAACCAAAAACTGGCCGAGCTGCGTGCCAATGGTGAAAAAATCACCCGCACCGTCCAAACCGGATTCGACACCGAAACCGGCAAACCCATTTTTGAAGAGCAAGAGCTTGACCTAACCCCCTTGCCCTATATTGTCATTGTTGTAGATGAAATGGCCGACCTCATGTTGGTTGCGGGCAAAGAGGTAGAGGCGGCCATACAACGCTTGGCACAAATGGCGCGTGCGGCAGGTTTACACTTAATCATGTCAACGCAACGTCCGTCCGTAGACGTCATTACCGGTACCATTAAAGCCAACTTCCCGACCCGCATCAGTTTTCAGGTCACATCAAAAATTGACAGCCGCACCATTTTAGGCGAACAAGGTGCCGAACAACTTCTCGGCATGGGCGACATGCTTTACATGCCGGCCGGCCAAAGACCGATACGTGTTCACGGTAGTTTTGTAAAAGACAGCGAAGTTGAAAAAGTTGTTGAATTTTTGAAAGCACAAAAAGAGCCTGAATATGTTGAAGCGGTAACAGCCGGAGAATTAAACGAAAAAGACACCGGCTCGGTTTTTGACAAGAGCGCCATGGGAGCCGATGCTGACGGAGATTTATATTCTCAGGCGGTTGCGATTGTTCAAAATGACAAAAAGGTTTCAACCAGCTACATTCAGCGTCGCTTGCGGATTGGTTACAATCGGGCGGCAACCTTGGTTGAGCGCATGGAAGAAGAAGGCATTATCACCCCGCCGGATCACACCGGCCGCCGCGAGGTTATCGGAGCATAAAGAAGCAAAATAAAAAAATTTATAAAAAATTTAAAATAAATGCTTGCAATTTATTTTTAATATGCTAATTAATATCTCGTTCCGACAAATGCGGGTATAGCTCAGGGGTAGAGCGCAACCTTGCCAAGGTTGATGTCGAGGGTTCAAATCCCTTTGCCCGCTCCAATTAAAAGACAAAAGCGACCATCAGGGTCGCTTTTAGTGTTTTAAAGATTAGCGGCAACGGATTTGAAGCCTCGAACCCTGAAACGCACTCAGATTTCAACAAAATTAAGCAGATTTTCAACCAAATAAAGCGGAATATTATGCAAACCATGATTGATTTCAAAATCAGCTAAGGATGTCCTAATAGCTATTTCTTGTGTATATTTTTCTCTGTATGCACTTAAACTTTTTGCTTTTAAATTTATAGATGATTTTACTTCAATAGGAATGATTTGATTATGATATTGAATTACAAAATCTATTTCATTCTGACTACTTTCTGAGCTCCAATAAGCAATGGGTAAGTTTTTTTGTAAAATAAGTTCTTGTAACACAAATTGCTCTGTTAGAGCTCCTTTGAACTCTTCAAAAATTTTATTACCCTCAATAATTGCTTTTGCATCTAAAGAAGACAGAGCTCCGAGTAATCCAGTATCTATCATATAAAGTTTAAATGCTGAAGAATCTGCATAAGCAGACAAAGGTACATCAGGTTTAGAGATTCTGTTTATTTTATAGACTAAGCCACAAAGTATTAGCCATTCAATTGCCATTTCATATTCCCTTGCTCTTGCACTTGGGGCTATGTGATTATAGGCAAATTTTTTATTTTCTTTTGCTAATTGGGAAGGGAGAGAATGCCAAACAGCATTGATTCTGGCAACATTAAAACTTTCAGTATATTTGGAAAAATCATTTTGATAGCCTAAAACTATTTGATTTTGTATTTCTCTTACAATATTCAGATTTTTGTTTTGAGTATAATTATATACAACTTCAGGCATTCCTCCAATAAACATATATAATTTTAATAAAGATATAAACGTATCTTTAAATGTTTTACTGAGTTGGATGTTCTTGTCATATATAATATCACAAAGTTTATCTTCTCCAATAGCTGACAAAAATTCTATAAAACTTAGAGGATACAAATTTAGAAACTCAACTTGCCCAACAGGAAAAGACATATTTTTTTGTTTAACAGCTACACCCAACAAACTTCCTGCAGCCATAATATGATATTCCGGCGCATTTTCTTTGAAGAATTTTAATGCATTTAATGCCCTTTCCGATTCTTGGATTTCATCAAATATAATCAATGTATCCTGAGGCGTAATCTCAACACCTGATAAAATATTTAATGATTGTATAATATTTGAAACGTTATAATCAGCCTCAAAAATATCATTAGCTGTTTTGTTGGCATCAAAGCTGATGTATGCAACTTTGGAATAATGTTGCCTGCCAAATTCTTTCATTAACCAAGTTTTGCCAACCTGTCTTGCTCCTTGGACAATTAAAGGTTTTCTGTTTTGTTTGTTTTTCCACGCTAATAACTGTTCAAAAGCAAGTCTTTTCATTGTTTTACCCTTTCATATATAATATCAGGATAGGTGTATAATCACATTTTGTAAAGGAAAATCTCACACTGAATCACATTTTATGAAGGAAAAAAATGATTACAATCACACTTTAAGAAGATAAACAAAGAATTTTAAAGGCTAACGGCAACGGATTTGAAGCCTCAAGCCCTCTTGAAAAAAAATAAAACCTCACTACATCAAAAAAACAAAAAAGAGGTTTTTTATGACTGAAAAATTTTTACAAACCATCGTCAAGCGGCGCTCGATTTATGAGTTGAGCAATCATTTGCCGATAGAAGAAAAAGTTCTGATTCGTCTATTGGAAGAGGGCTTAAAACACGCGCCGTCTTCTTTTAATGCACAATCAACTCGTTTGGTTATTTTATTAAAAGACGCGCATCACAAACTATGGGAGCTCACCAAAGCCGAGCTGCAAAAGATTGTTCCGCCGGCCAAATTCAAACCCACGGCGCAAAAGCTTGCCGCCTTTTCACGCGCATACGGCACAATTTTATATTTTGAAGACATGGAGGTCGTCCGTGGCCTGCAAAAAGATTTTCCGCTTTATAAAGACAATTTTCCGCTCTGGTCCGAGCAAGGCAACGCCATGGTTCAATACCTGATTTGGTGCTTGCTTGCTGATTATAACATCGGCGCCAACCTACAACATTATAATCCATTGATAGACAATGCCGTTAAAATGCAGTGGAATTTGCCCGCCGACTGGCTATTAATTGCGCAAATGCCCTTTGGCAGCATTCAAGCCCCGGCAGAAGAAAAACCTTTTCTGCCGCTCAAAGACCGCATAAAAGTTTTTTCCTGAGCTTAAATTATTTTTAAGTTTTTTTCTGTAATTTCAAATATCAGACAACATCAGGAAAAGACATCTTTCAGGAAGACGCTCATGCACACGGTTCACGGACTTTTAGTAGATTTAACCTTAATTACCGTCTATGCCGGCATTACCAGTCTTATATTTAAAAAGCTCAAACAGCCGACTGTTTTGGGCTATATTTTAGCCGGTATTTTTGCCGGGCCGTTTTTTCATTTTGTGCCGACCGTCACCGACAAAGAAGATTTAACACTTTGGGCAGATATCGGGGTTATTTTTCTGCTGTTTGGCCTAGGGCTGGAGTTTAGCTTCAAAAAGATGATAAACGTTGGCAAATCAGCCATGATAACGGCCAATGCCAATATTTTATTCATGCTGTTTTTAGGCTACAATGTCGGCTTACTCTTAGGTTGGTCAATCATGGACAGTTTTTTTCTCGGCAGCATGATTTCCATGTCATCCACCACCATTATCATAAAGGCTTTTGAAGACCTAAACATCAAAAAACAAAAATTCACCGACTTGGTTTTCGGTGTATTGATTGTTGAAGATTTGGTTGGCATTTTGCTTTTGGTTTTATTACCGACCATTGCACTCGGCACCACCATAGACGGCATTGAGCTTTCCATAAGTACCCTCAAATTAGTGTTCTTTTTAGTGTTATGCTTTGTCATTGGCATTTATCTGGTTCCGACTTTCTTAAAAAAGATTTCTCCTTTTCTCAATGATGAAATGTTACTACTCATCACCATCAGCTTATGTTTTGGCATGGTTATGTTAGCCACCTATTCAGGGTTTTCGGCGGCATTGGGAGCTTTCATTATGGGCTCAATTTTAGCGGAAACCGAGATTATTGAGCGCATAGAAGACAACATCCGCCCTCTAAAAGACTTTTTCGGCACCGTATTCTTTGTATCTGTCGGCATGATGGTAGATCCGACCATGTTTATTACCTATGCCGGCCCGATTTTTGTGATAACTTTGATTGTAATTTTGGGTAAAATAATCTTTTCCTGCTTTGGCTTCTTATTATCCGGACAAGATTTGAAAACATCGATTCACGGCGGCTTTTCCTTGGCTCAGGTCGGCGAATTTGCTTTCATCATTGCCAGCCTCGGCATGAGTATCGGCGTGTTAGATGCCAAAGTATATCCGATTATTGTTGCCGTATCGGTAATTACCACCTTTTTAACCCCGCTGATGATAAAATCTGCCGACCCTGTCTACAAATATATCCGCAAAATTTTGCCGACCTCATGGAATGAATCCATTGAGCGCAACACCTCCATTTCGGTAGAAACCAAAACCGAGGAGCGCCGTTGGAAACTCCTTTTTAAAAGCTACTTTATTCGTATAATGCTGTTTTCCATGATATTATATGCGCTTATTGGTCTTACCACCTATTTGATAAAACCGTTTTTCCATGAAATGCTGCCAAACTTATATGCGCGTATTGCCACCACCGGCACGGCCTTGGTCTTAATGGCACCGTTTTTAAAAGGCCTCATCGGCTGGGAAACAATCTTACCGATTTTTCTGC
>CALXWF010000091.1 GCA_944392285.1 uncultured Alphaproteobacteria bacterium
ATAGGTATTATAATGCCGCATAAACCCGATATAAGAATTGACCCCGGAAGCAAATTTTTTCAGATTGCCGAGAACCTGCCCGACGCTTTGCGACATCTGCGGCAGCATCGAAAATATTTTCCGATACAAATTAGTTTTGCTGCGCGTGCCTATATAAATCCGCTTAGGCTTGATAACCGCACCGATAAATTTAACGCCTTTGCTGTAATGCTGAAGATAAAACTTTTGCGGATGCAAACTCAGCTTCAGCTGCGTCTGCAAAAACACCCCTATCTTCTTCCAAGCCGCCAGCAAAACCTGCTTATCTTCATGGATCAGAACAAAATCATCGACATAACGTCCGTAATATTTAATCTGCAAATCTTCCGTCACATATTTATCAAGCCGGTTAAGATAAAAATTGGCAAAAATCTGCGACGTCAGATTTCCGATTGGCAGCCCGCAATAGCGACTCGACCAAAACAAACTCTTATGATACGGCAGACCGTTCCAATCGGAAAGTTTGCCCTTAATGACGCAATTGTCTTCGGGATTATGATAAACAATCTGTTTGATCAGGCGCAGCAAAATATATTTATCGGCCGCATGGTATTTTTCCGTGATAAATTCAAACAGCATCCGATACAAAATATTCTTATCAATGCTCATAAAAAAAGACTTGATATCAAGTTTTAAAATATAACAGTCTCGGGTATATCCGGCCGAACATTCTTCAATTTTGGAGCGGATTCTCCGCACGCCGTACAATGTACCTTTTCCGTCCCGGCACCGTCCCGGCAGCTGTAACTATCGCAGATAAACTCCTTTTCAAACAAACCATTCAGCCGGGAAATCACCAAATGATGCACTATCCGGTCGCGAAAATCCGCTGCAAAAATTTCGCGCTGAACCGGATATTTGACAACAAAAGCTATTGAACGGCCGACTTTATACTTACCGGAATTTATGTCCCGCCACAGGCGGATAAGCTCCCGTTCAAAGTCAAGCTCAAACGCCAGAGAATTTACGGTTCGGCGCTTGTGCTTACGGCACTCATAATAAGCTTCAAACACATCATCTAAAGCTATTCGACCCGACAGACTCTCATGCAATCCGTCAAAAAGATCTTCTTGCATCAGTATAAATCCCTGTGTCAGTCTTGTTTTTTATAAAAAAAGCTGGAAACAACGCTCGTTATAATTATTGTTCTTATTGTTGTTGTTCCGATTGCCACTTCCCATATTGAGTATCCATGAATTGTTATTATTATACTCAGAGGAGGACCAAACAAAACTCTATTGTTATCGCTGAAATCTGAACAACATACACGGTATGCTGTGGATAACCCTTTTTTTAATAAAAAAAGCTCTCTTCCGGCGGCCTTGGCAACCGGAAATCCCGCAAAATTATGACTTCCACAAATATACGGCCGTCCAATCAGCCGCCCCGAAAGTAGCATATTCTTTTGGTGGAAATAAATAAAGATTTTCACTTATCCACTTAAAAGGAAACTAAGAACGAACCGGCCAGCGGTTTTTCACCACCGCTTCAAGCGACTTATTTTTTTCTCCCAATCTGGTCTGATAAATCCAATAATTAGCCATCACACGTTCAACATAAACTCTGGTTTCCTGAGCCGGAAGAGTTTCAATAAACATCAACGGGTCATTATCATAATTCATGTTTTTTTGCCATTTAAGCAAATTTCCGGGCCCGGCATTATAAGCCACCGCCAAATAAAACAAATTGCCGTTAATATAGTCTTTTTGCAACAAATAACGCATATATTGCTGGCCGATATCCAAATTAAATTCGGCCTCAAAAAGCGGACGTCTGTCATGGCGCAAACTTCTGTCTTTGGTCACATGTGCGGCCGTACTCGGCAACAACTGCATCAAACCTCTGGCACCGGCACCGCTCTTTGCCTGAGGCCTAAAAGAAGACTCTTGTCTGACAAAAGCCCACACCAAAGATTTACTGATTTTCCAACCGCTCTTGGGCTCCCACTCCGGCAAAGGATAAGCCATAAAATCATAATAAATTCCGCGTTCTTTATCCTCAAGCTGCCGTGCAATCTTCAAAGCCAGACCATGCATATTATGCTGCGCCGCCAAAAACAAAATAGCTTCTTGCGTTGCTTCATCAAGGCTCGGATAAACATTGCGCAACTCTTGTTCGGCCAAAGCATAGTTTTTAACCTGAATAAGGACCAAAGCACGACGCAAAGCCGGATTATCCAACAAAATACCATAATCAAAGCTGCTAAAATCATTATGATAAGAAATCTCTTTCCAATTATACGCCGAAGGACGCCCCAGACGATAGTTTGCCAAAATACCGTAAAATGTCCGCTTAAAAACTGCAGCTCTTTCCAACTGTTTTTGCGCCTGTTCTTCGTTGCCCAATACTTTTTCAGCCCGATAAGCCCAGTAAGCACCGGCGGCAATCAACCATTCATCATTATCCCTCAAAGAACCAAGGCTTGAAAAATATTTGGCTGCCTCGGCAAAATTTTTAAGCCGCCAAGAAGCCAACCCCGCCACCCACATCGCCGTGGCATTATTATCTTTGGCTGCCGGTTTGGCCCATTTTAAAGCCAATTTATCTTCATTATCCAAAAAATACTTAAAAGCCAAACTTGCCGCCATTTTATCATAATTTTCGGAGCTCAACATTTTTTTGAATTTTTTATCTTCCAAAATTTGACGTGCCAACTTGGTTTTACCACGATTAATATAACGGCGAAATTGCGTAACCTTGCGGCGCAACAGCTTTGCCTGCTTAGTGCTTAACCCCTCACAATCTGCATCAAGCCAAGCATAGGCTCCCTTTGCCCCTTGAGAAAATTTTTGACAAGGTTTATCAAGGTTTGAAGCATCGCCTTTGCGTGCCGCCAAACGATAAATCCGCATTGCTTGCGGATGGTCCCCATATTTTTCCAACCATTTTTTAAGCTCCGCATAAGTGCTCTTATAGCTTTTTGAAAGATATTTTTCCGCCAAAACATGGCCGGTCAACACATCGCTCTGAATTTGTCCTTCCAAGCGTTCGACCGTCTGTTGATCATCATTTTCCAAAGCCTTAAACAAACGCTGATAAAGCAAAACATCCTGACGGTTAACCATCAGATAATCCAACATTTCTCGATAAGCGCTTTTATCTAAAACGATAACTTTTTCGGCAGCACAAACATCTAACGTCCCCGCAAACGCAAAAACGCTAAGACACAAACAAAAAAGCAATTTTGGGGCAAAATTTTTCATCATCAGGAAATCTTAAGCCATCTGATTTTTTTGGCACAGTCTTTTTGTGACATGCCCTTAATACGGCACCGATTGACAATGATATTAGGAATTTTATCCATTGAATAGCAACCCTCACCCATCAAGGTATAAGTATGATAAACCTGAATATTAGGGTTAACATCTAGAAAAACGACCGATGTTGTAATCTTGGGCCAACGAAGTTTTATACTAAGATTAGAAAGTTTTTGGTTCAAAGTCGTTAAAGCCACAAATTTTACGTCACACTCAACCCGACCGCCGGCCATGCGCCGCACGGCATAATCTTTATAATAAAGAAAAATCAGCTCATCATCTTCATTTTCATCAGGTTGTTCGCCCGGCTGCAAAATCCGATTAACGGCAACATTCCCGCGCGGAGAGCCGTCTGCTGTCGGCACATTCGGCAAATCTAGCGGGGCCACATTGGCCGCCGGATTTTTTCTTTTGGGCATTGAACCTTGCTGAATTACGGACTGGCGCTGGCGTTCTGCTTCTCTTCCGGCTTTTATTTCTGCCGCTTCGGCAGCTTCATCGACTGTTGGCAGAGGAGCCTGTTGTTTTACGCTCTCTGGCCGACTGGCTTGAGCCGCATCTCCAAAGCGCGGGGCCTGAGAAGCAGGCTCATCTTCACCGAGAGTCTGCGCTCCCGCAACGGCACCCATAAGCAAAGCGCCGCTGCAAAAAACAACTCCAAGCCATTTATGCATCCGATACCTCCGGCAAAAAATTATTGCGCGATAGACTCTGAAACCTCAGCGGCGCGTCTGATGGCAGACAAAGTTTTTCCGTGCATATCTTCCACTTCTTGTCTGTCTTTATCTTTTTGAACTTTTTCCTGAGCAGCTTCTTCATCATATGAAATCGGCTTAAATTCCGTATAAAACTCCGGATCTTTAGGCGAGTAATACTTAAACAATCCGTTACATTCCTCACTTCCGAAAGAAGAACCGACAACAGGTTGTCCGGGCACGGCTGCACCGTCTGCTGCGGCAGTACGGCAAGATTTAATATTAACCTCGACATCGCCCATCATCATAAAGCAACGATCGCTTCTAACCGTATTTTTAACCGTAATTTGTTTAGCAGGGGCTAAAGGCGGCAAAGAAACCGGTGCCACTAATTCAACAGACGTAAAAGCCGCTGTTCCGGCGCCGCGACGATATGTTGATGCATTATCTACCCTGCGTCCGCGGAAAGTTGCCGCAGCTTCTTTTCTCTCCGCAGTAATGGTATCTTCCACAACCTGATCTTTCCAAACCAAATCCAAATTAACATTGGAAACCGTAACTTTTGTATTGTTATAAAAAGTTGCGCTGAACTCACAAGACTCGATAAGGTTATCACTGTTTCTGATAGCTTTAACATCATGAATTTTAAACATAACCGAACCGTCTGCGGCAAGTACCTCTGCGGCACTCAAGCTCATAACGCCGGCAAGCAGAAAAGATAAAAAGTTTTTATTTGCCATTTTAATTTTCCTTGAACTAAGCAATAATCGGAAGTTTTTTTTATGATAAACGTCTCATAACAATAATCAAGTTTAATTTATGTTACCAACAAAAAATCATGCATCTGTTTTTTCAAGCCCATAATCTTTGACCAAGCGCAGCATATCTGCCCAAGCCTTAGCTTTTTGCCCCGTATTTCGCAACAAATATGCCGGATGGAAAGTGGCCAAAGCCTTAATGTCTTTTCCCTCCGTTGTCTGATAACTTAACCAATGCCCGCGCAACTTGGAAATTGTTTCGGCATTTTCAAGCAAAGCATTTGCGGCACTTCCGCCCAAAAGCAAAATATAATCAGGTTTAATCAAATCAATCTGTCTTTTTAAAAACGGCAGACAAACGGCAATTTCACCGTCGGTCGGTGTACGATTCCCCGGCGGCCGCCACGGCAACACATTGGTAATATAACAAGAGTCGCGCCCCAAACCTGCGGCTTTAAGCATTTTATCCAAGAGCTGACCGCTGCGCCCGACAAAAGGCCGACCGATACGGTCTTCATCGGCACCCGGGGCCTCACCGACAAGCACGATTTTTGCTTGCGGATTACCGTCTCCGAACACCGTGTGCGTCGCCGTCAGCTTAAGGCTGCACCCCTCAAAATTTTCAACGGCTTCACGAAGCTTGTCGAGGCGATCAATTTCTTGGCACAAGTCTTTGGCATTTTTGCAGGCCTCCTGCGTAGCTTGAGCCAGTTCGGTTGTTGCCTGACGCTGCGGTTTGGCAACTTCTTTATTCGATTCGCGCAAAGGCATTTTGGTTAAAACGGCATCTTTTTCAACCAAAGCAAAAGGGACACTGCCAACCGTCACATCGACTCCGGCAGCATCATACCACTCCAAAATTTCACGAACTGACATCTCACTATTCATCATAGCCCCTAAGCTACCGCAAAAATACAATTTTTCAAGTATCATAATCAAGTTAACCCTAACAAATCATCTTTAGCGTGCAAAATTACGGTATATAAGCTGATTTTGGTGTTGTATCATAAAAAAAATCGTCTAGAATAAGCGCGTATAAATAAGGATATAGAGATAAAAAATGGCAAAATTCGGCTTCATCATCATTACAATTCTTGGGGTAGTTTTATTTAATTCCTGCTCACGCAAGCCTGAGCTTTCGGCTGCGGAGCCTAGCCTGCCGCAAGCCACAAAAGCAGACGTTTCATCAAAAGCCTACGGCGCCTATCTTGCCGGTCGCGTTGCCCATTTGCGCAACAACTTTAATCAAGCCGCCGACTATTATATTGAAACCCTTAAAAGCGACCCGAATAATCCCGAACTGGTCGGGCGAGTCTATTTGCTTTTAGCCTCCGAAGGCCGCATTGATGAAGCGGCACACTATGCCAAAATATCACGCCAAAACGGTGATAAAAATAATTTCATCAATGTTATCTTTGCCGTAAATGATATGAAGCACGGGCGTTATGAATCTGCCGACCAAAACATTTCAGAGGTAAAATCGCCGATATACCGTGAATTTATTACTCCTCTGTTAACCGCCTGGATTTATGCCGGTGCCGATGATGAGGAAAAAGCCCTAAAAGCGCTTGAACCGCTTAAAAAAGAAAGCGGGTTTCGGGCACTTTATCTGATGCAAGCCGGCATGATTAACGACTATTTCGGCCGCAACCAAGAGGCTGAAGAATTCTATAACATCGTCGTCACCGATGAAAGCACGGAAATGTCTTTCCGGGGCTTACAAATTATTACCAATTTTTATATTCGTACCGGTCAAAAAGCCAAAGCGGTTCAACTGGTTAAAAGATACCATGATGAAAAACTTTTGGCTGACATGCTTGAAAAACTGACCGCCAATGTCAAAGCGGCAGACCCCAAGTCCACCCAACCGATTTTAACCGATGCCAATGTCGGCATGGCCGAAGCTCTGTTCAGCATTGCTTCTACCATGCGTCAAGGCGCCTCCGGAATAGATTTGGCTCACATGTTTGTCAGCATGTCCATTTATGCCAACCCCAAATATGACCTGGCCAAACTTCTCTTAGCCGACATTTTGGAAAGTCGTGAAATGTATGCCGAAGCCAATCAGGTTTATGACCAAATTAATGAAGATTCGGAAACTTACTACACGGTTCAGCTCAAAAAAGCCAACAACTATGTTATGATGGAAGACTATATTCCGGCAGAAATTCTGCTCAAATCCTTAGCTGACGACAATAAAGGAAATTATCAATTATTTTTGGATTTAGGCGACATTTTACGCATGCGCAACAAGCAAGATGAGGCAATTAAATATTACCAACAAGCCGCCAAAAAAATTACCAAACCCGAAAGTCAACACTGGATATTGTTTTATGCTTTGGGCGTATCTTATGAACAAAAAGAAGACTGGGAAAACGCCGAAAAGAACTTCAAAAAAGCCTTAAGCCTAAGCGACAACCATTATCTGGTGCTCAACTATTTGGGCTATAGCTATTTACAACAAGGGCGCAACACGGAAGAAGCCTTTACCATGATTGTAGATGCCTACAACCAATCTCCCAATGACGGCCACATCTCTGACAGCTTGGGCTGGGCATTTTATCGTCTCGGCATGTATAATCAGGCCGTCACTTATTTGGAAAGAGCCGCAGATATTGAACCTGCCAATGCCGTTATCAGCAACCACTTAGGTGACGCCTATTGGATGAGCAATCGCAAAAATGAAGCCATTTTCCAATGGAAACACGCCCTCACCATGAAAGATGACAGCGGAGAAATCTCACCCAAAGAAATCCAAAACAAAATTGACCACGGCCTTGAAAAGCAAACCCCTCTGTCCTTTAATAAAGAAACCGTGGATGCTAAAATTAAAGAAATTACCACGGAATAACCATGATGGAAGAAATTTATACATCGCTGCAAAGAGAAGTCGCCGGCCTTCCTTGGTTGATGCGTAAACGTCTGGAGATTTTCTATACGCATCTCCCCAAGACGACGGAGAACATGCAAAAATTGCTCTCTGAAGCCAAGTTATGCACGGCAGTAGCTGATTTTGCCAGCAAACGTCGCTTCATGTTCCCGCTTCAGGCTCTTTTAGCGGAAGAGACTGCTTTTGAAGAACTTGCTGACCGCAGCGGCTTTTCAAGACAGACAAGCGAATTTTCTGATATCTGCCGCCAATTGCGCCAGCTTTGCCTTTATTACGTCAAAGACCGTCGCAAAAAGCTCAAAGACAGCTACGAAGACCTAACCCAATCATATTTTATTACGGTTGACAGCAACATCTTGCACCGCCGCATATCCAAACGCGGTATTGAAAGATACTGCCGGTTACAAAACTACCCTTACTTTAGCGCGTATGTAAATTAAGCATTTTTGCAGCTTCTTGCAGCTCAGCCTCCACCACCTTATGGTCAAGCTCCGGCATATAAATTGACTTCAAATGTAAGCCATGCCTCAACAACCAATGACGTGAGGCCTCATGCGTTTTAGACAAGATTTTTTCGTCTTTATCACCATGCATCAACAAAATCTGTGGGTGAGAAACCATCTCCTTTTCCAAAAGATTTTTTCCGGCCACAATGCCTGAAAACATAATACAACCGCCTATCACGCTTTTTCTGGTTAAAGCCGTATAGAGAGCCAACTGCGCCCCTTGTGAAAAACCGGCCAAATAAGTATGCCCGTCATCAATCTGATATTTTTGTTGCATTTCGCTGATAAAATGGTTCATCCTCAAGGCTGCGGCTGCCAACTGTTCGCCTGCCGTGTCATAAATATCCATAATTTCATCAACCGAACTTTGCGGATTTCTGCGCCGATTTTGCGGATCAAAAGCATCAATACTATACCACTGCCGAGTTTGCGGATTATTCTCACAGAGGACATCCGACAGCGGCGCCACAATCAAAGCGTTGGGAATCAACGGTGCCATTTGCGACATCAGCCTGTCATTATTTTCCTGATTATGATTAAACCCATGTAAATAAATCAAAAGTACGGAGGGAGCATCTTGCCTTCCGTAAAGCTGATAAGTAAATTCTGCCATTATTCTCTCCTCATACTTCCATCTCTGAGTTTCAGTCTACACCGAATGAAAAGGATAACAAGCAAAATCTTTTCTTTCACGAGACAACGAAAAATTTCGGAGAACAACAGACGACAGAATTATCCGATATGGGAGTCATATAATAAAAAATGAGGGAAAATTTTTTGAGCAGACGCTAAGTAAACTTTATATAAGAAAGTTCGGATAGCGTGTGTGAATAATAAGATTTAAGGGCGAAAGTACCGCAGCGTACATAGAGGTACGTGAGGAAACTTTCGACCCGAAAAATCTGTATTAGTCACCAGCTAGACGAACTTTCTAAGTTCTCCCCCGGTTTTTTTAGCAACTTCCTGTATAACCTTTTGCATTAAGGTTTCAATTTCTTGGTCGGTAAAAGTTGCTTCAACAGGTTGGAAAGTCAAACCCAAAGCCAAAGATTTTTTACCCTCGGGCAGATTCTCACCTTCATACAAATCAAAAA
>CALXWF010000092.1 GCA_944392285.1 uncultured Alphaproteobacteria bacterium
ACGCCTATCCGCAGGAAGTGGTGTTCAAGCAGAATCTGGCCGGCGACGCGCGGGTGGAAAACGAAAGCCTGGCAGGTGTCAAAAAAGATGCCGGTACCTATGTCTGGACGGTAAACGTTCCGGCCGAAGGCGAACAAAAGCTGACTTTCCGCGTCGTTTTGCCGTCAAAGAGCAGAGTTTGCCGCTGATTGACCGGCGACAGTGACCGAAAGTTTCCGGTTACGCAGCAAAACGGATTTTTCCGCTTTGTTTTGTTGACATAAATAAAAAAGGATCCGCCGGCCGGGCCGGTGTTTCTTGTAGCCGGGCGCTGAACGCGGAGTTTTAGAAATACGAAAAACACCTCCGTATTAAAAAATACGGAGGTGTTTGGCTTGATGAGCTATTCAAAGCCTGTTCGAATTATCGTCTGTCAAGATTGCTTTACGGGAATCTTAAGAACGATTTTTTGAACATGTTCCGACCCATTCACAGCCATGTGCGGCATGTGAGCATATTCCGGTCCGATGATACAGGCTTCACCGGGGTTCAAAAGAACGGTATCCGTAACTTTTCCGCTCATGAACTCGATGTCCCGCTTTTCATCATAAGCCTCGCTTATCTGAAAGTCATTGGTAATGGGAGCAAAATGGATGAGTTCTTGTCCGGAGACAACAATCTGTACATCAATCATCTTGCGATGAGCCTCAAACTTTGAGCAGCAGACGGTGTCATACGATTCCGCATTGGCAAAGGCGCCATCGGCGAATTCATATCTGCCTTCCGTAAAATTTGTAAAGAGGTTGTTGACCAGTTCTGCCATTTCGGTCGGAACGATTTCTTGCAAAGAAAGTTTGCTTACTGAAAATTTTTCCATAATAATTTGTTTTTCTCTTTTGAAATTAGCTTTTTTTCAAAATTTTGTCAATATATTTAATAATGGCGGAGCAGGGGATAAAAAAAAAAAAAAAAATCGCTTTCTGCCGGCGGGCGAAAAAGCGATTGAACATAATAAAAAACCGATATCCGTCAATGGATGGAGGCGGCTTCTCCGGATTGTTTTTCATGCATTTCTTTCATTTGCGAAAGCAAGGACACAACAACCCGCGGATTAAGATTGCGCACTTTGGCATACGCTATCAGATTGTCAAAATCTCTGTTTTGCAACAGATCAAGCTGTTCTTGAAAGGATAAGCGAACCATACAATGTAAAATTTTTAGAATAAATAATTAAGTAATGCTCAATTTTTATAACAGAAAATTTTTATTTTGTCAAGTTTTATTCACCCTGAAAATTTTACATGGTTTTCATATCTTGCATGCGCTGCTGGACAAAAAGGTTATACAGATCCTGATTGCTCAAAAGCGGCTTGTCTCGGCTTGCCTCAATGCCGTGCAGGCGATTGTCTTTGCCTATTTCAAGTCCGTTTCTGGCCAGTTCTTCCCCCAAATTTTGCAGAAAAGCTCCTCCGTTGACTATGGCATCCGGCGTATTTTGCTTTTCCAGCACAATGTTGCGTATCAACATTTTGTCAAGCAGTAATTCGGAAGCAAAGCGCTCCTGACTGTCGTCGTAGGCCAGTTCTTTGTGCCGGCAGCGGGCAAAATGCACTTCATTTATATCTTTGTCGCTGAGGTTCTTATCTCCTTGAAAATTCATCTTTGTGAGGTTGCCCTGTTTGTCAATGGCAAAATCAACCGTATAGGAACCAAAATCATATCCGTTGGCGGCCTCTTTTGTTTTGGAGGCATCTTTGGCAAATAAAACCTTGGACATATCTTGCGCCTGATCCCGCGTAATGCCGGCTTCCCCCATGGCTGTCACCAGTCCTTTCGGGGTGATTTTTCCGTTGTTGTCGAGCTGCGCCAAATAAGCCTCAATAAAAACATTGCAGGTCGAATCGTCCACTTCGGCCGCAGCCAATCCTTCGGCTAGCTGCTTTGGGGTAAAATACCTTAACGGCATCTTTTCCGCAGTTACGACGGATTCCGTGCGAGCGGTTTCCTCCGTGCTGTTGGAATATTGTTTGGTATGGGCGTCAGCGTTTGCAGCCGAGAGAATAGAAAAGCCCGCAACCAAACATAGTTCACCTAAAACCTCTTTTTGGAGTTTCATATGCACCTCCCGTATCTGTTTGTTCAGATTACATTTATAAAGTATAATAGCGTAAAAAACGGCGTCGGTCAATATCCAAAAGCCAAAAATGGACAAAAAATATTGCGGATATGTCGAACGAAGGGAATATTTCCCAAAGAATAAAAGAAAAATTGGAGCGTGGTTACCATACAATTATCGGACTGACGGTAAGATTAATCGGGCTGAATTTGCGATGAAGATTGAAGTTCTATGGAAAATTTGAAAATATTGTCATAAAAAAATAGTTTAATATATGTTACAGTATTGTTATACTGTTCTCAATTTTATTTCTATTCAATAGGGGAAAAATGACAATATGGAAAACTATATAAACTCTTTTCAAGACCTCTCTGAATTATCAAATGATGCCCCTTATTATTTTCGTGGCAAAAGTTTGTATACAACCGGTTGGAAGATGCACTTATTCTTAAACAGTGCTCCGGATAAGTTTCCCGACTTACATAATGAGACGATACAGAAGATATCAAAATTCTTGATTGATAGAAACTTAGAACATAAATTTAGAAATGGTAATGACGGAGATAATACCTTTTGCATATATATTGGCGATAGAAATGAATGTGAAACTCTTGCCAAAGAGTTGGTCGCTGAGTTTGGCCGCGAATTTAGTCAATTATCTCAAAATGGTAACAGCTTTAGCGGTTCAGATCAAAATTTGTTGAATAATCCCAATATAGGTATTAGATTTGACGGTGTTAACGAGAATCTCCCTAATTCTCCTTTTTTCAGATACGGAGCCAATGGTATTCCGGAGTTTTTACATGATTGTTATTTAGCTTCCTCGGTGCTTGGCAGAGATATTTCCAAGAAACAAGAAGATAAATTAAAAAAGGTTGCCGCTCATATAATATTAGCAAAGTTCTGCGGGGAAAAATATCTTGGCAAAAACTATCAAAACAAACCTTGGGACAGCGAATTATTTGGCAATGTATCAGAGTTCTCCGCTGAGGATATTAATAAATATACTCAAGTATGTGTTGCAATATTTAACCCTCAAAAATACATAAAACCAACTTCTCGAGCACTCGACGGAGAAGGATATAATATTGATGTAGGGGCTAAGCTTAGAGTTGTTAATTCCTCAACAAAGCCTATGAACCAAGTTTCTATTAAAAATCACAACTATTCTCTTGCGGATGCTGACAATGTACAACTGTTTGAAACAAAAGACAAAGCCGGCGAAAAATTAGTTTGGCGAAAGGGAGACAAAAACATCGCCCAATGTACTATAATGAAAGAAGGGCATAGTTTCGTATCCTTATATGATGAGAAGGACAACAAATCAAATTTTATGATTTTCCAAGGAAATGTTTATAGGGTTGTTAATGGTAAAGCAGAGGATCTTGAAAGCGGTTATCTTTCCGCCAGAGTTCAAAACATTGCCATAGAGAGTGCTGTCATCAAAAAAGGTATGGTTAATTTTAATACAAAAGAGTATTTTGGGAATCGTGACAGATAGGCTCAACATCAAAGATGGGGCAAGAACAGTATCCAAGATTATAAAATCGGAAGATTGAAAGATTGGAGCGGGTAACGGGAATGCGCGGCGTTGCCGCTCGTTGCTTGACCGCCGGCTTTGCCGAACCGTCTGTCGCCGCTTCGGCGCAGACTGTCGGTCTACGCCTGTTGAAGTAAAAAACGTCCACCGGACATTTTTTTCTTTTTTCTTGTTCCTAAGGCTTTGTTACCAAAGCCTAACTCACTTCGGTCACTTGTTTTGTAACTTTTGCTGCACCTGTTGTCA
>CALXWF010000093.1 GCA_944392285.1 uncultured Alphaproteobacteria bacterium
CGATTGGCAAACATATCGCTAAAGCCAAAACCCATACCGACCAAGTCATCTCCGAACAAGTCGGCAAAGGGGTCGCGGTTTCTGCGGTTTGACTTTGTCAGATAATAGCCGTTAATAGAGGCTTTGGGAATAATCAAATCGCCGCTTTTTTGCGGAAACAAGGCATAATAAAACTTAATTTCACGCAGACTCTTGCCGTTAACCACTTTTGTAGCCACGGTTGGTTCTTTTAAGAGTTTTATGGTCCAGTCTTTGGCCTCGTCACCTTCAAATACCGGCATTTCTCCTTGAAAACCGCCGGTATCAAGCAAGGTCAGCTCCAAATTAACTTGCTGTTGCACATAAGGGGTGAGGGGACTGGCTTTCGCCTTAAAAGCAAAGCGCGGTGCCATGTCTTCCGTGCCGCTTTGGGGTTGTGCCGCGGCTGCCGCATTAACGACATTAATGGTTATCGGGTCGCTTTTGAGCTGCCCTAAGGTAAAAGAAGGAATAATGATTTGCCCTTTGAGCTTGGGAATCAAAACCAAATTCCATTGACGGGTTTGGCTCATCTTGCCGTTAATGATATTTGTTAAAAACGACTGTCCTTGAGAATAGATTTTAAAATTCTGCTCCAAAGCGCTGAAATCAGGTTTTTCATTGGTATCCTTGCCGTCATAATCCACGTTTAGCACCAAAGTTTCGCCTTCGGGCAGAGTTGTGCGGTTTACCGAAGCTCTCAGGCTCTGAGCCTGAGCTTCTGCAACCAAAAACACACATAAAACAAAACTGAGTAATAACTTTTTCATCTTTACTCCTCATATCTATTTTTCAAATATTCTTTACGAATAAAAGCGCGTAACAATCCGCCGGGATCTTCCGGAATCTCGCGAAATTGTTGCTCTCTGGCCTGAACTTTTTCATCTGCTTCCTGAGCCTCTTCAACTTCTTTGCCTTGGGCAGCTTTATTTTCTTGAGGCTCTGAGTCTGCATCATCTTTTTGTTGTTGCTTGGCGCCGGCCTCATCTTGTGGGGCTTGCTCGGGGGCTTGTCCTTCCTGCGCCTGAGCTTGACTCTGTTGCTGGTCCTGTTGTTTTTGCTTCTGAGCTGAGTCTTGTTTTTGTTCTTGCCCCTGATTTTGCTCTTGACCTTGCTCTTGTTGTTGCTGCTGGTCTTGATTCTGTTCTTGTTGTTCCTGATTCTGCTGTCGGTCTTGATTCTGCTCTTGATTTTGCTGTTGATTCTGTTGTTGTTGATTCTGTTGTTGTTTCAAATATTCCAGATTAAAAGCGGCATCTTCATGTTGCGGGTCTTGTTTCAAAACCTCTTCATATTTTTGAATGGCTTCTTTAATTTTTCCGCCTTTTGCCAAAGCATTGCCTTGGTTGTATAAGGCGGTCACATCAGAACCTGTTGCAAAATTTTCCAAGGCTTTGGCATAATCTCCCTGCCGATAATAGCTTGAGGCTTTCCACTGGCTGAGGTCAAATTTTTGCGCGGCTTTGGCATAATCTCCCTGATTAAAAGCCCGCAACGCCTCTTGATTATCGTTCAGAAAAAATCCGGCCTCTGCCTGAGAAGCAAAAACAAAAAGCAAACAAATCCCTAAAATGCCGCGTCTGAAGAAAAACAAACAGCAAATCAGCGGAATAATGCACAAATAATATCCAAAATCTTTCCAAACCGTTTGCTGATTTTCGCCTTTTTTCAAATCGCCGATTCTTTCTTCAAGCACGCGGGCAATTTTGCCGATATCGGCGTCATTAGCGCTGAAAGAGGCAAAAACGCCGCCGCCCCGCTTGGCAATCATGTTGAGTTTTTCGTTGTTTTGTTTAGTAACGGCCAAAACATCTACCGTAAAATTTTGCTCTTTAGCTTTTGCGCTGGCTTGCAGAGCTTGTTCAAAACTTTGTCCGGCATCTGCGGCCACCACAAGAATAGAGCCTTTGCCATAGCCGGCATTTTTCAAACTTTCTCTGGCCAAATCAATGGCGCGGTCAAGTCTGTCGCCGTTGCTCGGCATAATATCACGTCCGACGGCCGGCATCAAATTTATAATAATCTTTGCATCATCCGTAAGCGGAGAAATCAAAAAAGGTTCATTGCTGTAAACAATCAAACCGCTTTGGATATCGGGTGTTTGGGTCAACAGGTCAATAATTTTATATTTTGCTCTTTCCAATCGATTGGGGGTAAGGTCTGTTTCATCCATATCTGAAGACAAACTAAGCAAAATCATAACCGGATTTTCAGGCAGCAAATCGGGGGTCTCTTGCTTTTCCCAGCTGGGACCGGCAATCGCCAAAATTGCTCCGACAAAACCAAACATTGCCGTTAAAGCCAAACCGCGGCGCAAAGAAGACGAGCCCTTAACCAACAAAAACTCAAGCAAATTTTTGTCACACACGCCCTCCCAAGATGAAATATTTTTAATCCCGCGAAAACAAAACCAATAAAGCAGCGCAGGCAAGAGCAAAAGCCACAAATATTCGGGGCGCAAAAAATGAAAATCAGCCAAAAAACTTTGCATTTATCTTCCCCTTCTTGTCAAAAGCACCAAGACAGAAGCCAAAAACAGCGCCAAAAGCAACGGAATATAAAAATATTCTTTAACGTTGCGCCTGAAGCGGGCTTCATTTTCGGTCGGCTCAAGCTGATTAATAGCCTCATAGACCTGAGCCAATGAATTTAAATCCGAGGCCTTAAAAAATCTGCCTTTTGTTTCATCGGCCAAGGCTTTGAGTTCTTTTTCATCGAGTCTGGTTCCGCCGAGGTTAACCCCCATAAAGGCAGAAAAGAAACTGTTTTCGGAGCCGACCCCGATTGTATAAACCTTAACTTTCTCATCTTTTGCCAGATTAATGGCTTGTGACAAACTCAAAAAGCCGTCATTATTTTCACCGTCTGTCAAAAGGATAATAATTTTTTCATCTTTATTTTTTTGGCTGCGCAAAGTTTTAAGCGCCAAGCCCAAGGCGTCACCGATAGCGGTTGAGTTTCCGGCCATTCCGGCGTCTGCTTGTTGCAAAATATCAATAACGGCTTTCTTATCATAAGTAATCGGAGCCTGCAAATAAGCCCGACTTCCAAACAAAATCAGGCCGATTCTGTCATCGGGACGTTTTTCTGCAAACTCGGAAATAACCGCCTTAACGGCACTCAGACGGCTGAGCGCTCTGCCGCGATAACTAAAGTCATTTTCCAGCATAGACTGTGAAATATCCGTCACCAACAAAATATCGCGGCTCAGGTTCTTAAGTCTTACCGGCTCGCCCACCCATTGCGGTCTGGCTGCCGCACTAACCAACAAAACCCAAATCACAGAGAGCAAAACCAACGGCAAAAGGCGATGCTTGCCCACCTGTGAGCCAAAATAACTCTCTCCTGATTTTAAGCTGATTTTTTTGATATCTTCCAAAAACGGCACACGCAGAGCATCGCCGTGCAACCCGCGCGCCACGGGGATAATCTTGCGCCAAATAATAGGCAAGATTAACAAAGCAAAAGCCAACGGATAAGCAAAGGTCATCATAGATTTTCTCCTATCCAGCTTTGGCAAAATTTTTGCAAATCTCTCAAATCATTTTCTGAATAAGTTTGGCTGTTTTCTCCGATATAAGGGGCATTCAGCAACAATTCGGCAGCTTTTTTAGGCAGAGGTTTTGGCGCATGACTATTTAAAAAGGCAATCCACTCTTGACCGAACAATGCGGCGGCCTTAGGATATTTAAACACGCAAATACGCCGCAAAATTTCTGAGCTTTGAGCCGCCGCGGCAATAATATTTGCACTCATAACATTATCAAGCAAACGCAAAGCATAGCGTTTTTTGCTTTTGCGACGCAAATAAACAAACACCTCAAACATCAAAGCCGCAAGCACCAGGCCGAGAAGAATTACCCACCAGCCGTAAGCAATCGGCCACCATGAAATATCAGCATCCGGCAAATGTATGTCACGCAGTTCGGGCAGATTATTATCCATCAGACACCCCTCTTTTTCCACCCTATAAATTTAGGCCATAAGGATTCAAATATCAAGAGCCTTTGCACCGATAATAAAGAAGAAACGCTAATAATAATTTTTTAATATTTTTTGCCTATACTAAAAGAGTATGATATCATAAATCTATGGTGAGAAAAATTTTTGTCATTCCAAAAGTCACACCCCGCCGGCTGTGACATATTTGGAATCAAGAAAGACCGCTGCTTTAGCAGACCATATGAGGAATTGGAGAGAATGAGCCAGATAAGCCTGACAGCGACCATTTTTACCGTCATGCTGAACTTGTTTCAGCATCCCTGCAAAGAGACCCTGAAACGAGTTCAGGGTGACAATAAGGGGAAAAAGAACAGAGAGTGGAAAGAATGAGCCAGATAAGCCTAACAGCGCC
>CALXWF010000094.1 GCA_944392285.1 uncultured Alphaproteobacteria bacterium
CAAATTTTGAAAAAGACAATATTGACCGGGGAACAACAAAAATTTGGCAAGAAAATTTAGGTTTTGATTTAAGTAAATACCAAATCAGCCGCAAAAACGGTCTGCGTAAGGAGCAAATTCTTAAAAATTGCGTTCGCCCGGAGCTTGGATTATATATTTTTCAACAAATTACAGGTGCAAATAAATGCCGAAACTTTTAGTTATCTCAACGTTGGATATGACAGACCAACAACTTCAAGATTATGCTGAGGCTATACCGAGCCGCATTAAAGACATTACGGCCGAAAAATTTTTGCAAGACCTCCAAAGAGGCCGGCAAATTAATGTCAAATACCCCGACGGGGTAACTACCACCTATCAAATCATCAAGGAGTTAAATTGATGACCAACATATTAAAGCTTGTCTTGACCGACCATTGGTTTGAAAAAATCAAATCCGGCCGCAAGACGCACGAATACCGCAAAGCGACTAAATTTTGGAGCCAGAGAATATATCCGGTTTATTGTCACTTTTCCCTTATAAAAACCGGCGAGTGGGACGAATTAAAAGAAGAAAAATATTTTGTTCAATTCCAAAAAGCCTATCGGAAAAATCCCGAACGCATGACTTTTGAAATTAAAGATATTTGCCTTGTAGACGGTAAAAACACCGATCTGCATATTAACGAACTTGTTTTTGATGTTGAGCTAGGGGAACGCGTGAAATGAATAACGATGATGACCGCTCTTTTTTGTGCCACCAGCTTGAAACTTGCGCCGAACTTATGATGATAGCTGAAACCAAAAAGGAATATAACTACTATGCGCGTGAATACCGTAAAATCTCTGAAATGCTTGATCCTGAATTAAGGGAAATACGTTTACGGAGAGAACGCACTCAATATACATGGCATACACTTGTCTGCAAGAATTGCGGCCGCAAAAAGCGTAAAAAACTGGCAAACAAATATAGACAAATCAATATCCACCTGACTTGCTGCTGCGGAGCAACTACCGAAATAACAATTTTCAATAAGGAAAAGGACGATAACAACCTCTTATTCTAAAAAACTGAAATAGGCATAACATTTTTTATAACATTGCCCCGTAAATTCGGGGCTTTTCTTTAATTACTCATAATTAACTTTATCTCAAAATTGGGGACAGATTGGGGACAAATTCACAAAACAGATAAAACAAAAGGCTTTGAGATTTTTCTCAAAGCCTTGTAAATACTTGGTTGCGGGGGGAGGATTTGAACCTCCGACCTTCAGGTTATGAGCCTGACGAGCTACCGGGCTGCTCCACCCCGCGATAAAATCTTATCAAAAAGATAGCGTATAAATACGCTTTTTCACTTTTCTTGTCAAGCATAAAATAACAAAAATTATTTTTTCTTTCAAAAATAAGGGTTATAGGCCCATTGCAACAACGCTTGTCTTTGTTTTTTGCGACATTCCAAGTCACCGACAAAACAATTTTTTTCCACCTGTTTTTTATGTCGACGAAAAGCCTTCCATCTTTTTATTTGCACGGCATCAACCTCCGGCAACCGCCGTCCCATATAATAGCGGCAATACCACTGAAACCAACCGCGCACATCCGGCCCGATAATCCAACCTTTTTGCTGCCACTCACCCAAACTCATGCGTGACTTCACCCCAAAACAATTTTGCCAAACTTCAGCCTTGCCGCTTTGGCTCAAGCGGGCATTTTGCCACCAACTTTTGGGGAATTCGTTTTGACAATCATTCAAATATTTGCCTTCAAAAACCCCCATGGCAAGCATTTGCGGCGGCGTAAGCTCCGGCTCAAAACCGACATCAAAATCTTGCCCCACAGGCTTTGTTAACACATAGCGATACCCTTGCTGCATTTTGTCAAAAACAACAACCTCACGCATTTGTCGGCAACACCTCTACACAAACAAAGACATATAAATTGCAAAAATCAACACCGCCACAATCAGCCAATGCCACCATTTCATTTTATTTCTCCTTAGTTAAACAACATCAGCGCCAAGGCCACCAATGCCAAAACCATAACGGCAATAATTTTATGTTTATTTTCCCAGTTCATAACTTTTCTCCCGCTTATACATAATCACTTTTGGGCATAAAAAAAGCCCCCGAAAACAAATTCGAGGGCTTAAATAAAAAAACACATCACTTTGGCATCTTCAAACTGTGGCAACCATGATAACTATTATGACAAATGGCAATTGCCAAAGCATCGGAGCTATCATTATTTTTAGGTTTACACCCCGGCAACAACACTTTAACCATGGTTTCAACCTGCATTTTCTCAGCCTTTCCGACACCGACCACCGCTTTCTTCACCTTATTCGGCTCATATTCCGTCACCGGAATATTATACATGGCCGGCGCCGCAATCACCACACCGCGCGCCATACCGAGCTTAATGGTAGACACCGGATTAGAGTTAAGAAATACCTGCTCGATTGCCGCTTCATCCGGCTTATACAGCTCAATAATCTGCTGCAAAGCCCGTTGAATTTCAGCCAACCTGGCAGGTATCTCCAATCTTGTATCAGTCTTGATAAAGCCGTCAGCCACATAGCGCAGGCGGTTGTTTTCGCTGTCAACAATCCCCCAGCCCGTAGAAGACAAACTCGGATCAAGGCCCAAAATTCTCATTAGTTTTCGGCGTTCAGTTTTGCCCAGATATCATCAGAAATCTCGGCATTGTGATAAACCTTTTGGACATCATCGTCATCTTCCAAAGCGTCAATGAAATCCAACAATTTTTGTGCCGTTTCCAAATCGGTAACTTCGGTTTTAACCAAAGCTTTCCAATCCAAGCGAGAAGCTGACGGCGTACCGAACTGTTTTTCCAAAGCCTCGGTAACCGCATTCAAATCATCAGGCAAAGTTTCAATATCATGATGTTCGTCATCAGAAACCACATCATTGGCGCCGGCTTCCAAAGCTGCTTCAAAAACTTTGTCGGCATCAGCCACGCTGAGCGGATATTCAATAAAACCGATACGTTCAAAATTAAACGTAACCGAACCGCTCTCACCCATTGCACCGCCGCGTTTGCCAAAAATGGTGCGAACATTACCGGCCGTGCGGTTTTTATTATCTGTCGTTGCTTCTACAATAATGGCAACTTTCCCGGGGCCAAATCCCTCATAACGAACGGAAACATAATCATCTCCGCCGCCGGTTTGGCTAGCCTTGGCAATGGCTCTTTCAATATTATCTTTGGGCATACTCTCGGCGCGTGCGGCCTGAATAGCCAAACGCAAGCGAGGATTTTTGTCAGGTTCGGGCATACCGCTTTTTGCGGCAATGGTAATATCACGAGCCAACTTGGCAAAAACTTTTGCTTTTTTGGCATCTTGCGCACCCTTACGGTACATAATGTTTTTAAACTGGGAATGTCCAGACATCTCTACTACCTCTTACACTAAATATTATATTGTAACAGAGGTTATACAGTAAAGGCGCATTCTTCGCAACAAAATTTTTCAAAAATTTTGCACAAATTTATTAATCTTTAACAATGATATAATCAAGTTTTTGATTATCAGCCGAAAGAATCTTAAAACCAAAACCCTTTATTTCAACCACACCGGGCTTGTTTGGAAAACTTATATTTTCAAAATAGCCACTGTCGCCTGAAGATTTGCTGTAGTCTAAATAAGTAAACCAAACTCTTCCCATGCGCACACCGTCATATTTAATATCAAAACCTTTAACCGGCTTGGTTTGCTCAACCTTAGTTTTGGTCACCGGCAAAAAGCGAATATCTTCGGGCGTTGGCACATAAATCGTATCTAACAGCACCAAACGACTGCCTTTGATTTGCCCCATACGATTATAGAGATTACCTTCTTCATCAATCATCATCATAAAATCACCGAGCCCCGCCGGAAGCAAACGATATTCTTCCCCGTCAATAGAAACCGAACCAATCACTTTTTGCAATTTTCCGGCCTTAATGATATGCGGAACCGAAGCACTGTTTAACACACCGTCTTTATCGGCCTTAACATAATTTTGCTGATAAATATCACGACGAAAAGTCTTATCGCTAAGCATGGAATATCCGGTATAAACCGACAAAACCTCGCCTTTTTTAAACGTTTTTTCATTAATATATTCGCTTTTAACCAACACGGGCTCATCATCATAAAAGCTGATAGTCTCAGAACTCCAAACCTCAAACGGCAAATTCCGAATACTCAAAACATCATAACTGCCGGCGCGCACACAGCCGCAAACCGCCAAAACCCCGCATAAAGCAAATATTTTCTTCATATGGTAATCTCTTTTATTTATTGTTAACATTTGTATTATTATACTATAATCCTATTTTAGTAAACACAGATTAATTAAAAGGTGGAAAATTTTATGAACAAAGGCGGCAGTTGTTGGCAAATCAGTTTTACCCCGCAAAAGAGCTATGCACCAGAGCTCAATGATTTTATGGAAGAATATTTTGATGTCACCGCCTGCAACTACACGGATGACGGGCAAGAACAACTTGTCGGTTACAAAGACCGCAATTTTCAAGAAGCAGACCTCCTCCAAGCTGCCCAAACACACGGCATTGAACTCCCGCCCTATCAGGTTGAACTTTTAACCAGTGAAAATTGGCTCAAAGACAATGTCATTTGCTTTGCCCCGGCCGAAGTCGGTGAATTTATGATTTATGGCGTTCATGAAAAAGAAGCCCCCAAAACCGACAAACTCCCGCTACGCATTTATGCCGCCACGGCATTTGGCTCGGAACATCAAACCACAAAATCTTGTCTTTTGGCCTTAAGTGACCTTTATCACCGCCAAGTTCCGCATACCAACATTCTAGACATGGGGTGCGGTTCGGGAATTTTGTCTTTGGGCGCTGCAAAATTATGGTCTGATGCCCAAATAACCGCAGCAGACATTGATGATGAAGCCGTTATTGTCACGCTGCAAAACGCCGCCGATAACGGTCTCGATTCGCAAATTCAGGCCGCGGTCGGCAACGGCTATACCACCGAACTGGTACAAAGGCATGCCCCCTATGACATTATTTTAGCCAATATTTTGGCGCGCCCCTTAATTGAAATGGCTCCAAGCCTGTACCAAGCCTTGGCTCCGGGCGGTTTTTGCATTTTATCAGGCTTTATCAACGAGCAGGAAGACTGGGTGATTCAAGCCCACCTTGACCAAGGCCTAAGTCTTTGCAAAATTTATGAAATGGATAATTGGCGCGCGGCCCTCATGGAGAAAAAGAAATGACGCTTGAAACCCTGCAACAGCTTATCCAAAAACACAAATATGACGCTTTTATCATCACGCGCAATAACTTGTTTTTGGGCCAAGATACCCGAGAAGATGAAAACAAAATCCGCGAGCTCACGGGTTTCAGCGGCTCAGCCGGAACATTGGTGGTTTTTGCCGACAAAGCAGTTTTATTGGTAGACGGCCGTTATGAAATTCAGGCCGCACTTGAAACCGACCCGACAAAAGTCAGTGTAAAACTCTCTACGCTGCGTCGCTGGTTGCAAGAGACTTTTCCGCTCGGCCGCAAAACAAAAATCGCCTATGACCCATGGTGCCATTCCATTAAAGAGATAGATGAGCTTGAAAGATTATTCCCTGACATCTGTTTTATCGCAGACCCACATGAGCTGACAGCTCCGTTGCAATCTGCATTCATGGCAACCCCTTTTAATCATGAAGAAGAATTTTCAGGTATCAGCCGCGATGAAAAATTGGCACAAATTGCCGAATTTATACAACAACAAAACCTAGACGCCTATTTATTTACGGCGGCAGATGATGTTTCATGGCTGCTAAATCTGCGTTCCGATGCCCTGCTCCACACACCGATATTGCGCGCTTTTGCATTGGTATCAAAAGACAGTTCCGTTATCTTATTTGCCGATAATTTAGACATCCCGGAGGCCCACCCGCTCCGCGAACTCGGAAAACATCTAAAAACCTTTGCGCCAAGACGCTTAGGCCTTGACCTTAAACAAACGCCGCGCCGTATTTTAGACTTTTTAAGCAGTCCGGCAGCTTTTTGTGCCCTAGCTTCACCAATCAGCAAAAGCAAGGCCGTAAAAAACCCCATAGAACTACAGGGAATTCGTACTGCACATCACCGTGACGGCGTAGCTTTAATTAATTTTCTTTACTGGTTAGAACAAAATTATAGCAAAATTACAGAGTTAGATGTTGTGGCCAAACTTCATGAATTTCGCGCGCACCAACCTTTATATTACGGCGAGAGTTTTGCTACCATCGCAGCCTCAGCCGCTCACGGAGCGATTGTTCACTACCAGCCGGATGAAAACAGCAATATTCCCTTAGGCAACAACACACTATTGCTTTTAGACAGCGGCGCCCAATATTTTGACGGCACCACAGATGTCACACGGACAATCGCCTTAGGAACCCCGACAAAAGAGATGATTCATAACTACACCTTGGTTTTGAAATCGCATATTGCCCTAAGTGCCACGCGTTTTCCGCCCTCAACATCGGGCATTGCTCTGGATGCCATTGCGCGCCGTCCCTTATGGCAAGAAAATAAGAATTATAACCACGGCACGGGGCATGGTGTCGGCTGTTTCTTAAATGTCCATGAAAATCCGCCTTCACTTTCCCCTCATGGTGACAGCGAACTCAAACCCGGCATGATAACTTCTATTGAACCGGGGTACTATATTGAAGGGTCTTACGGCATCCGTATTGAAAATTTGGCTGAGGTTAAAAATTTATCCGCCGCCGACGAACCGCCTCTATACGGTTTTGAATTTTTAACTTTAGTTCCGCTTGATAAACGCCTGATTGATAAATATCTTTTAAGTGAAGAAGAAGTCATCTGGATTAACCATTATCATCAAACAATTTGGGAGCAACTCTCTCAAGAACTTGCCCCGGATGAAAAACAATGGCTGCAAAAGGCTTGTGCACCGCTATAAACAACGAAGGAGGCACCTATGTTTAAAAAGTTGTTTTTGGTCTTAACCATACTAACCTTGGCTTTAGAAGCTAAGGCTCAGCTGATTTATCGCCCCAAATACACACCCGACCAAAGCCTCCAACAATATTTTCAAAATGAAGATATGCACTTAAAACGCTCGGTAATTTATGTTTTTTATAACGGCACACCTTGCTATAATTGCCAACAAACCATGGATCTGATTAATCAAATATATCACAAATATTACACCTCGCTGTATGACTTGCATTTTGTAAATTATGAAACCGACACCGAATATGACTATATGCAAGCCTATAATCTGACAGAACCACTTTCACTGGTTATGGTCAGAGTTTCTGACGGAGCCATGTTCGGCGCCAAAAAGCTGACCGGCCTTGAAAATCAAATTTCCGACCCCATAAATTTCAGCGATTATTTAACTGAGCAAATCAACAGTTTCTTGGGCAACGGCTAAGTGTAAACAAAAAACTTGCATTTTTGTCTATATATGTTAAGGTAGCCATACAAATAAATTATTGTGTAATCTTAAAAATTATAAATTATGGCATACGAATACAGCGACTTAGAAATCAAAGCGATTTTGGGGGCGGAAGACATTACCTATAATCCCAATTTTCTGAGCTTTCTGACCAAAAAAATCCGAGGCGGTCAGCTTATTGAACAACAGGAAAGCATTATTGCTTATTTAAAACGGCTGGCCAATATCCGGGCTTTTTATCCCCAAGCACTGAAAGTCTTTGAGGAAATTGTTCTGCTGGAACCGCAAAAACTGAAAAACTACTTTGAAACGGTAGAAAAAATCTGCAGCAAATATCCTGAAAAAAGGATACTGGAAAATTTAAGCAAACGAAGCCTGAATTTCATCGGCATACTTGCTCCCCAACGCAAGTACCAGAGTGAAATCATCGACAACCTTGGCATCTGCAAACATTTTCCCCGGCAATGGCAGATCAGTGCCCTGCGGAACTTGAGCGGTTTTTGTCCTAAAGATGCTCTTGGTCTTCGGGAAATTTTCAGAAACAAACTGCAGCAGACGGCTCGGCAATGCCAAACAGACAACGAGCGTGACATACTGAACGCTATTGCCAGAGAAATCCATGTTTACATTCCCGAACTTGACAAAAAACCGAGACCTTAAAGGTTTCGGTTTTTTGTCAATTCAGCCGAAACGATAATAAAAGTTTATTATCTTGAAAACGACCGCCGCGAACTTAGATACCAACGCATAGTCTCTCGTCGCAACATAAAAAAGCGCCTTGACGGGCGTTTTTGAAATGGTGCCGACAGAGATTGCTAAGTAAAAACAGCCAAAGTATTGGTTGTTTTTATCTGCAAAATCTTTGTAATATCTTAGTGAGCAAGGAAAGATGTAAAAAATTATCATTATCACAAATAGATATCCCCCAGTAAACTGGGGGATATCTATTGTTTCTTTTTATTTAATTTTTTTGATTATTTAATTTGTTTCAGTATTTCCGTTAGATTTGCTCTTTTTACCCAACTTACGAAGGGTAAAAAATTATAGCATTTCCGTTGAGTTTGCTTTCTTGTTTCAGTTATATTAAGTATAATACCTTAAAATCCGCACACCGCCAATACGAACCTTCAACTTGCTTTTCGGTTGGTATATTATAAAACCCGAACAAGAACCAAGTCTTATAATACCGAGGTTGTCAAGGAGCACAGACAGAGCCTCTTTTTTCTAACTGACATCATCAGCCGCGTCCTATTTATATTCCGCCGACCGCCTTTGGAGGGGTTTCTTTGCGGTGCTTATACCAATGGATAAGACTTCGTAGGTTTTCAGTTCGTTCTCTGCGTGAGAGTGCTTATAAAAAAAGCCTGTTTGCCCGTTTTAATGACATAGATTAAATATCTATGATTGGTATGTCATAGTTATTTATCTGTAATTGATTAAAAAATGTAATTTTATAAAACGATTCTAAAAAATGTTAGAAAACACAGTTTTAAAAATCTAAAAAATTTAAAATTTGTAGTATTTTTGTAGTATTTTGATAAAAAATTAAGGGTCGCAATTTCCTCGCAAACCCTTGAAAACTCCATGGTGCCGACAGAGAGACTCGAACTCCCGACCCACTGATTACAAATCAGTAGCTCTACCAACTGAGCTATGTCGGCAATCATTTTCGCAAAGCTTTATATACTAAGGATTTGTTAATGTCAATAATATTTTGTTCCATAAAACGGCACAATCCGGAATAAACCCGCAAAACGATTCCAGAAACTATCAAACTGATAAATATTTTTGTTGTCAGATTGTAAAACACAGATTAAAACTCTATATAAAGACTTGGAAATTGTGAGTAAAATAAAATGGCATTCAAAACAAAACGTTTTTTTAAGAAATTAGTCGCATGGTCAGGCTTATTTTTCTTTGCCTTAGCGGCCTACATGTTATATGTTCAGCTCTCAAAATATCAATGGATAGACATTAAAAACGCTTTGCTTTCCATTCCCGAGCATAATCTTGTCTTAGCTTGCATCGCCTCATTTTTTGGTTATGTGGCCCTTTCCTCTTATGACTATTTAGCCTTAAGATATATCGGGCGCAAATTATCTCCGCTCAAATGGATTTTTGCCGGATTTATCGGCTTTTCGGTCAGCAATAATGCCGGACATGCCATTGTCTCCGGCGGGGCCATTCGTTATCGTTTATACACCAGATGGCGTTTTCATGCCTCTGAAATTGTACGCATGGTCACTTTTTCTGGCTTTACATATCTGGTGGCCTGTTTCTTCTTAATCATCATGGGCTATATTTTAACCCCAAATCACGCTTTTGGCGAAGGCTCGGTATCTAAATTAACGACCACCGTTGTTGCCCTTGTATCTGCGGCCGGATTACTGCTGTATTTTTGGGCCTCTCTGTTTTATAAAAAACCCATCATCATTAAAGAAGTAGAATTTGACATTCCGAGTTTCAAAATGGCCTTGGCTCAGGTTTTCATCGGGGCGGCAGATATTCTAATGGCTTCACTGGTCTTATATTTTTCATTAATTGCTTTTGTAGACATTCCTTTTGACGTATTCATCGGCGTCTTTATTATTGCACAGGTCTTAGGTGTGTTTAGTCAAGTTCCCGGTGGCTTGGGGGTTTTTGAAGGCTTATTTATGTTCATAATCCCCGGCAATAATAATGCTGCCTTGCTCTTTGGTGCGCTTATTGCCTATCGCATCATTTATTATCTGTTGCCTTTGGTGGTTTCGGCCATTGTCTTATTCTCTTATGAGGGCTGGCTGAAATATGTCAGAAATCGTCGTCTGGCACAATAGTTTCAAAAATGAAATAAAAAGTTAAATAACAGCTTTTGACATTAAGCTCAAAACAAGCTACGACTTCTTCAGAAAAAAAGGAGTATTTAATCATGAAAATCGGAATCGTCGGCGCCGGTCTGGTCGGCAGCACCACGGCATATACACTTGCCATTGAGGGCTTAGCCCATGAAATCGTGTTAATAGACATCAACAAAACCAAAGCTGAAGCTGAGGCAGATGACATTACCCATGCGGCAGCTTTTAAGCAAGACTGCAAAATCGTAGAAGGCGACTACCCAGACCTTCATGGGGCCGGCATAGTCATCATCACGGCAGATGGCGCGCCGAATTTCAAATCTTCACGCTTAGAACTGGTCTCCGGCAATACCAAAATGTTTGGCACGATTGTACCCAATATTGCCCGCTACGCACCGGATTCTATCATTGTTGTCACCACCAACCCGGTAGACGTCATGACCAAAGTTGCGCTTGATTTATCTGGTTTTCCGGCATCAAGAGTCATCGGCTCGGGCACTGTTTTGGACACGGCGCGCTTTCGTGCCTTGCTCGGACAACATCTGGACATTTCACCAAAATCATTACACGGCGTTGTTTTGGGAGAACATGGAGATTCTGCTGTTGTTTCTTGGTCAACGGCTTGTGTCGGCGCCATGAATATTGAGGAATTTGCCACCACCATTGGCAAACCATTTTCTGCTCAAAGCAAAGCAGACTTAAGCTCTGAGGTTGTGCAAATTGCTTATAAAATTTATCATGGCAAAAAAGCCACCTACTATGGCATTGCCGGCGCATTAAGCACCATCTGCAAAGCCATTGTCAAAGATGAGAAACGCGTTTTAACCGTCAGCTCTTATCACCATGGGCTTAAAGGCTTGCCTGATGTTTGTTTGTCTTTGCCTTCCGTAATCGGACGAAACGGCGTCATCAGCACATCTTTGCCGCATCTGTCTGAAGAAGAACAAGTGGCTCTGCAAAAAAGCGCCGCCTTATTAAGTGAGTTGCAACAACAAACCCCGCAAATGCTGAAAACAGCTTAAAGAAAATCCCCTTTGAACAACTTCAAAGGGGATTTTTCAAATTTGAACACATAAAAACTTACCGTCATTTTTACACGCAAGCCAGTCTGCCGAATGCGGATAACGCAAACAAACATTTTTGCATCCCTTATAAGCATAGGGCAGTGCAGTTTCTACCGGCTTCTTTGATGAAGAAGACGTTGAAGTAACCGTCGCCTTAGCCAAAGAGGCTCTTCAAGGAAACAGCAACTCTCCGGAAAACTTCAACTTTTTATTTGCCGAAGATGACGGCAAAACCTGTGCTTATGCCTGTTTTGGGCAAGTTCCGGAATCTATTTCCACCTTTGAATTGCACTGGCTTTCAACCTTAAACGAATGCCGTGGCCAAGGAATTGGTAAAAAACTGATTGAAAAATTTCTAGAAGAAGTCAAAAAACAAGGCGGAACCAAAGTTTTTATTAAGACATCCGGCATTCCGCACTATGAGCCGACCCGCAAATTTTATGAATCTTGCGGTTTTCGTTGCGAGGCCCGTCTGCAAGACTATTATGACGAAGGCAACACTGTTTGATTTATTCCAAACGCTTAAATCAGAACTAAAAAGAACACCCCCGCCAAACAACCCGCGGAGGTGTTTTATTATACCCTTAACATCTTTACTTTTTCTCGTGGTTCAAATCCAAGACTGCCTCACATGGATTGTCCTCGACCTTTGCTTTGCAAAGGCTCGTTCCACCGCACTCCTCGGCTGTCGCCGACCGGCATGCTCACGCCTGCCTGTCGTTTGTAGTCGAACCACTTTCTCGTGGTTCAAATCCAAGAGGCAACATCAAGACACAAAAAAACCACCCTTTTGGGTGGCCTTTTTGTATCTTGGCTGCCTCACATGGATTCGAACCACGATTAACGGAGTCAGAGTCCGCTGTCCTACCATTAGACGATGAGGCAATCTCTTAAAACAAAAAAACTTTTATGCCTTTTCAACGCCGATGTCAACTCTTTTTTATTAAATTTTAAAAAAACAATACCCGCATCTCGCGGGCATTATCCTTATCCTAATCCTTAACTACTCTGATGTGCAGCTCCTGCAACTGTTTTTCTGTAACATAATTCGGCGCCTGCATCATCAAATCTTGAGCCTTACCGTTTAAGGGGAACAAAATGACGTCACGGATAATCGGCTCATCCAAAAGCAACATCACCGTTCTGTCAATCCCCGGTGCACAACCGGCGTGCGGCGGTGCCCCGTACTTAAAGGCATTAATCATACCGCCAAACTTATTATCAACGACGCTGTTATCATAGCCGGCGATTTCAAAAGCCTTATACATAATCTCTGGCTGATGGTTACGTACCGCACCTGAAGCCAACTCAACACCGTTGCATACCAAGTCATATTGATAAGCCAAAATCTCTAACGGATTCTGATTCATCAATGCATCCATACCGCCTTGGGGCATTGAAAACGGATTATGAGAAAACTCAACCGCGCCGGTTTCTTCATTTTCTTCATACATCGGAAAATCAACAATCCAACAAAAACGGAAAGCATCATTTTTCGTTAAGCCTAATTCCTCACCGAGTTTAAGGCGAACTTTGCCGCTAAACTTGGCAAAAGGCAAACCTTTTCCGACCATAAACAAAATGGCATCACCATCTTTTGCCCCAAGTTGAGATTTAAGTTCAGCCAAAGACTTTTCGCTCAGCATTTTGGCAATCCCTTTAGCACCGCCTTCGGCAAAAGCCAAATAAGCAATACCGCCAAACCCGGCCTCTTTGCCAAAATCATTAAGCTTATCAAAGAACGAACGCGGTTTATCGGCAATCCCCTCAACCACGATGGCCCGAACCTGAGCCCCTTCTTTAACTCTGCTGTCATAAACACCAAAACCGCTTTCACCAAACAAAGCAGATGCATCTTGAATAACCAGCGGGTTACGCAAATCCGGCTTATCGGAACCATATTTTAACATTGCTTCGCGGAACGGTATCCGAATAAACGGCGCCTGATCAACCTTTTTGCCGTTGGCAAACTTGTTAAACACACCGCCCATAGTGGTTTCAATAACCTTAAAAACATCTTCCTGCGTCACAAAAGACATTTCCATATCTAACTGATAAAACTCTCCGGGAGATCTATCGGCACGCGGATCTTCATCACGAAAACACGGCGCGATCTGAAAATAGCGGTCAAAACCCGAAACCATCAACAATTGTTTGAACTGTTGCGGCGCCTGCGGCAAAGCATAAAACTTGCCGGGATTAATGCGCGAAGGAACCAAAAAGTCACGTGCGCCTTCCGGTGAAGAAGCCGTCAAAATCGGCGTTTGATATTCCGTAAAGCCTTGCTCCGTCATCAACCGGCGCATTTCGGCAATAACCTTAGAGCGTAATTTGATATTGTTATGAATCCGCTCTTTGCGCAAATCCAAGAAGCGATATTTCAAACGCAACTCTTCAGGGCTGTCATCTTCGCCAAATACCTGAATCGGCAAGACTTCGGCTTTAGAATATACTTCCATCGCCTGCACCTGAATTTCTATCTCGCCGGTGGGCATATCTTTGTTGACATTACTGCCGCGAGCCAAAACTTGACCGGAAAAACCGACCACGCTTTCCACCCGAATATCTTTTAACTTTTCAAACAAATCTGAATTACTGTCTATCACACATTGTGTAATACCGTAATGGTCTCGCAAATCCACAAAACACAAATATCCGAGATTACGTTTACGATGAATCCAGCCAGCAAGTTTAACCTCTTTGCCGACATCGCTTCCGCGGAGCTCGCCGCAGGTATGTGTACGATAAACAGACATAAATACCTCTTCAAAAAAAATTGTCTAACATTCTAGGTTTAGAACTTCTCACACAAAAAAGCAACAACAAAACCGCCAAAAACCGCCTTATTAACAAAAAAAGCGCCCGAAAAAAAACTTCGGACGCTAAAAAAAATTATTATGGAAACTATTTAGCTAGCATACATGCCTACCCTCATCCGTTGCGTGGAAATTATCACTTACACGCTTTTCATGTACGATATGTTCTTCCACACCGCTCTCACAGGGACAAGGTTTAATATTGCCTTGCATATCAATCGCCAGCGTTCTGCCGCAGAACTGACAAGTCATCATTCCCTCGGGAATAACTTCGCCATATTGCGGAACGGCAAAAGGCAAAATCGCTTCTGTTTCACGGAATTCAATTCTTCTCTCCAAGAAAACTCCGACAAAATATATCAGCGCACTGGCCTCATCTTTCCAATTTTCCAACTCGGTTTCGGGAACATCAGCCACGACACGAATAAAACTTTCATGCTCGGGATATTCTCTTTCCTCATCGGTTTTAACAATTTTTTCTTTGGTGTAAACATAGCCGAATATTGGGCGTTTTCCCTTGCTGAACCTGTCTTCGACGAAGGTTTCAAAAGCCTGAGCCACATCTTCAAGGCTGGCATCTTTACGTAATTTTTTCTCGCAATAAACCTTTACCGCAGGTTTCAAGCCAATTTTATCTTCCTCATTAAGCTGTTGAATTTCCATATTGGTTTCAACATTGGCAAAAGTAGTTCTGAAATGTTTATACGCCTCGCTTGCCCGTGCAAAATCGGCATTAATCTCAATTTGAGCACCGGCTCTTTTAGAGATTGCTTCAATCTTATTACCCTTATAAATCGGATAAACTTCAAAACCCTTATTTACCTCCGTCACAATTCCTGGAAATTTTTTAGCTTCTTCTTTCATGCAAAAATAAGCTCTGCTTAGCTCATTTCCTTGCATATTGTTGGAAATTTCTTTGGCTAACTCGGGATTTACACCGAAAAATTTTTGTGTTTTCATAACTAGAATTTTTTTGTGTTAATAAATATAAAATAATTACTCGCAATTCTCACGTTTATTACACTTTTATAAAAATTACAAGTATTTTTTAAAAATTTTGTACTTTTTTAGCCAAAAAAAATTTACGATTGACAATATTCCTCCAAAAAAGCTAAAACAAAATAAAAAAACAGGAAAGTTTAATGATTAATTTAATTACCACGACACAAGAGCTGCAAACTCTTTGCCAAACTTTGAAAAAACAACCTTTCATCACGCTTGATACTGAGTTCTTGCGTGAAAAGACTTATTACCCGCAATTATGTTTGTTGCAAATCGGCAGCCCCGAGATATCAGCCATTGTTGACCCCATGGCTCCAGATTTGGACTTAACGCCTTTTTATGAGCTGTTAACCGCGCCTGAAATCGTCAAAGTTTTTCATGCCGGACGCCAAGATATTGAAATTTTTTATCATTTGGCCGGCATCATTCCGACCCCGCTTTTTGACACGCAAATCGCCGCCTCTGCCTGCGGTTTCGGCGATTCGGCAAGCTATGAAAGTTTGGTTAACAAAATCACCAAAAGAAGCATTGATAAAACTTGCCGCTACACCAACTGGGGCACTCGCCCGCTTGATGAAAAACAACTTGCTTATGCCATTGGCGATGTTACGCATCTCATAGACATTTACCTTTACCTGAAAAATTACCTTGAAGAACATAATCGCCTTGAGTGGATTATTGAAGAAACGGCGGTTTTACAAAACCCCAAAACCTATATCTGCCCGCCGCAAGATGCTTGGCTTAAAATTCGCCGCCAGTCTCATAATCCAAAGTTTTTAACTTTATTAAAAGAGCTTGCCGCCTGGCGAGAAAAACGCGCCCAAGACCATGATGTGCCGCGCCAATTAATCTTAAAAGACGAATGTCTGCAAAGCATTGCCGCTGCCGGTCCTGACAGCCTTGAAAAGCTCATCACCATTCGCAACTTGCGCAAAGATGTTGCAACCGGAAAACTCGGAACTGAAATTTTGGAGGTCGTAGCTAAAGTCAACTGCCTTTCACCCGATGAATATATCCGTGAAGAAGCCTCCGCCCAACATGGCTCATGCAATCCTTCCTTATTGGAAATGTTGCGTTTGCTGCTTAAAATATGCGGACAAAAACACGAGGTTTCAACCAAGTTAATAGCCTCAGATGATGACTTACGTGATTTTGCCGCCGGCAACACAAACTGCTCTTTTGCCTCAGGCTGGCGCCACATGGTTTTTGGCGCTGACGCCCAAGCGCTCTGCGCCGGAGAACTAAGCCTTTGCTATAACCCCAAACTGCAAGACATTGAACTCGTATATCTAAAAAAAGACGACGGTTTCATTTCTTAAACCGTCGTCACCCGCTCGACATTCACTTTTTAAACAGACTTTTTGTTACAGAGTGGTTTTATAATGTCTGTTATACACCCCGTCGAGCAATGCCAAAACCCGCAAAGCCTTCTCGCTTAAAATAGAATAAAAAATCGTTTGTGCCGCACGTCTGGTTTTCACGATTTTTGCGGCACGCAGCACGGCCAAATGTTGCGACAAAGCCGACTGGCTAAGACCGACAAGTTTTTCCAGCTCGCCCACGCTATATTCTTTCTCACGCAAATAAAACAATATTTTCAACCTTTTTTCATTACCCATCGCCTTCAATAATCTGGCACCGGCCTCAATTACCACATTCTTCATTTCTCATCTCCTCAAAACACATTACTAATTTAGCATAAAATGAGAAGACGCAACAGTTTTAGCCAAACTAATCTACATATATATTTATGTATATATAACTTTAGTATTGGTAAAAACCAAAACCTAAACTTGCCATTAAAGAAAAAAAACAATAGAATACGCCCCCAAAGGAGAAAATACATGACTCAAGATGATATCAAAGATTTAAGTTTTGAAGAGGCTTTGCTGCAGCTGGAAAACATTGTCCGCGAGCTTGAAGCCGGCCGCATAAAACTTGATGACGCCGTCACTGCATATGAAAAAGCCACGGCCTTAAAACAACTCTGTGAAAACAAACTCAAAGCCGCCCAGCTCAAAATTGAAAAGATTGAGCTAAAATCTGACGGTTCTCTTACAACCAGCCCTCTGGACGGCGTAGAAGAATAATGACTGACATTCAATCCGCATTAAAAGAATATTCTGCATGGTTTAACTCCAAGCTTGAAGACTTTTTTCCTTTTCCAGACGGGCAAGAAAAGCGCGTGGTTGAAGCCATGCGCTATTCGGTGATGAACGGCGGCAAACGCCTGCGCCCGTTTTTGGTATATAGCTGCGCCTCTTTATTCTCAATTTCAAGAGAGCAAAGTTTGAATACCGCGGCGGCCTTAGAGATGCTTCATTCTTATTCGTTGATACATGATGACCTCCCCGCCATGGACAATGACACATTGCGGCGCGGGCTTCCCACCTGCCATTGTCAATTTGATGAAGCAACGGCAATTTTGGCCGGAGACGGGCTGTTAACCTATGCCTTTGAGATATTAAGCCGCCCACAAACGGCAGATGAAAAAAGCCGTTTGGAGTTAATAGCACTTTTAAGCCGTGATGCCGGAGCTTTTTGCGGCATGGTTGCCGGACAAATGCTTGACCTCTACGCCGAAAATACCCAAGAGCCGGACAAAAACCTTTTAATTCAAAGAATAGAAACCATGAAAACCGGCTGTCTTATCCGATTCGCCTGTGAGGCGGGAGCGATTCTCGGCCATGCGGACAACTCCTCAAGACAAGCCTTGGTTTCTTATGCCCGAGCCATCGGCCAAACTTTCCAAATCAGTGATGACATTTTAGACGTTGAAGGCTCGCGCGAGCTCATGGGCAAAACCCTGCAAAAAGACCAAGGTCAAGGCAAAGTCACATTTGTATCCCTCTATGGGTTGGACAAAGCCAAAGCCATTGCCCAAGAGCTGACAGACCAAGCCAAAGAGGCTTTAAGCGGTTTTGGACCGAATGCGGAAAATCTGCGCAATTTGGCAGATTTCATCATCTCACGCAATCACTAAATTTTCTCCCAATAAAAAAAATCCCGCCCAAAGCGGGATTTTTTCTTAAACCAAATCAGAGGCCTATTTGGCGGCTCTGGCTTGTTCAACTTGTTCCTGAATAACAGACTCGCTTAAAGTTTGAACGATTTGTCCGTTAATAATCATGGTCGGAACGGCATTAATTTGCAGTTTTTGAGCCAATTCGGAGGTAGCGCGCAAAGCGTTGTTTACTTTATCCGCGTTCATATCGGCTTTCATTTTTTCCAAATCAACACCGGCTTTAACAACCAATTCATCAACTTTAGCTTCCGTCAAAGGACCGTCATTTTCCATCAAAGCGGCATAGACTTCGGCATATTTGCCTTGTTCGCCGGCAGCCAAAGCAGCACGAGCGGCATATTCGGAAACCGGAGACAAGAAGGTCATTTCTCTCAAAACGACTTTAACATCGGGGTTGTTGGCAACAACCGACATCAAAACCGGATACAATCTGTGGCAGAAGTGGCAAGAGAAGTCAAAAAACTCAACAATTGTAACTTCGCCCTCGGGGTTACCCATAACACCGAGACCTTCGCCGTTAACAAGCGCATCCATATTTTCTTCAATCAAAGCCTGAGCTTTTTTCAAAGCCTCTTCTCTGGCTTTTTGCTCTTGGGCTTTAAGAGCATTAATAATCATTTCCGGATTGTTCATCAAGGCTTCTTCGACATTAACGGGTTTAGTTCTCTGGCAGCAAACCAGACAAGCAACCAAAGCCGCAATGGCGACCACCAAGGCTACAATCGAAATATAAACAGCACTATTTTTGTTCATTACAAATAATCCTTAAGGTTAAATTTCAAACAATTCTAATCTAATAAATTACATTTATATTTACAAGCGCAAAATAAACCAAAAATGTTAAAAGAAAGCAAATTTTATAACACAATTTTAAAAAATTGGTTTTATACTAAGAGGAATAATAAAGTTATATAAAGGAAAGAACCACCCCATGTTTCATCTAAAACTTTCTTTATTTTCTCAAACCAAATCCTTAGAAAATAAGATAGACTTATTTCATGACAAACTCTTAGATGCGGCCCTAACCTTCAAAAAAGCCATTCGCATCTACCTGGCGGAACAAAAAAGCGACGAGTTTAGAAAAACGAGCAAACAAATCAAACAAATTGAGCACGATGCAGACAACCTGCGCCGCGACATTGAACAAAAGCTCTACACCCAAAACCTCATTCCCGACTTAAGGGCTGATGTCTTACACATTGTTGAAAACTTAGACAAAGTCATTAACAAATTTGATGAGGTGACTTACCAATTTTTCGTAGAGATTCCCGAGATTCCTGAAGAATATCATTCTCGCATTCTGGAACTTTGCGCCTTGGTCGCCGATTGTGCCGAAAACATGGCCATTGCCTCACGTTCATTCTTCCGTGATTTTTCTCTGGTACGTGATTTTTCACAAAAAGTATATTTCATGGAGCATGAATCCGACCTTGTATCCGGACGTTTAAGAGAGGCGGTTTTTGCCTCTGAATTACCGCTTGCCAACAAGCTCCAAATCAGCAACGTCATTAATGAAGTTGCCGACATCGGGGATATTGCCGAAGATTTTATTGATGAACTGCTTATCTTTACCATCAAGAGAGATATTTAATGGATTTACTGTTTTTTATTTATTTAAGCAGCGGTTTATTTTTAGGCTGGTCTTTGGGCGCCAATGACGCCGCCAATATTTTCGGCACGGCTGTAGGCTCCAAGATGATTCGTTTTCGCACGGCCGCAATTATTGCCTCTGTCTTTATCATCATCGGTGCGGTTTATACCGGCAGCGGGGCCAGCAACACCTTAGGCGAACTCGGGAAAGTCAATGCCTTACCCGGTGCTTTTATGGTCGCCCTATCGGCAGCCGTTGCCGTTTATTGGATGATTGAGATAGGCCTTCCCGTTTCCACGTCACAATCTATTGTCGGAGCCATTATCGGTTGGAACTTATATTGTAACCAACCGACAGATTACTCCGTATTAAGCAAGATTGTCAGCACTTGGGTAACCTGCCCGGCCTTAAGCGGACTTTTTGCCTTAGTGATATATTACATCATAAAGCTCACCCTGCACAAATCCAAAATTCACATTTTGCGCCGTGACAGCTACATCCGGCTTGGATTAATTATTATCATTGCTTTTGGCGGCTATGCTTTGGGTGCCAACAACATCGCCAATGTCATGGGCGTATTTGTAGATTCCAGTCCTTTTCCGGCATTTGACGGCCAATACTTAGACTTAAACCAAACCCAAGTATTATTTTTTATCGGCGGTCTTGCCATCAGTTTAGGGGTGCTGACTTATTCCCACAAAGTAATCAACACTGTCGGCAAAAGCTTAATGCCCTTGTCGCCGACCACCGCTTGGGTAGCTGTTTTTGCTCATTCTTTGGTATTATTTTTATTTGCCTCTCAGGGGCTGAAAAACTTTTTAGAAGCCAATGGCTTGCCGACTTTGCCTTTGGTCCCCGTATCAAGTTCGCAGGCAATTATCGGGGCGGTTATCGGCATCGGTTTAGCCAAAGGCGGACGCGAGATAAAATGGTCTGTCATCGGCAAAATCGCCCTCGGTTGGGTTGCAACGCCTTTGATTTCAGCCGTTATCTGTTTTGTTTCGCTGTTTTTTATGGAAAACGTGTTCAATCAAGTTGTCTTTGAACCCTAAACAAAAAA
>CALXWF010000095.1 GCA_944392285.1 uncultured Alphaproteobacteria bacterium
CACCCTGAACTCGTTTCAGGGTCTCTTTATGTTATTTTGTCTGCTTCGCAGGGGTTATGGATCCTGAATGTGTCACAGCCCGCAGGGTGTGACCTTCAGGATGACAGTATAGAGAGTTGGGACTGGCTTGGGAATGACGAGGAAGAAAAATAAAAAAAGCCCCGCAAATCAGCGGGGCTTTACTTTGCTCTGAGGCAATCTTATTTGTTGAGTTGAGCTGCAACTTCTGCTGCGAAGTCTTCTTCGCGTTTTTGCAAGCCTTCACCCAATTTGAAGCAGACAAAACCTGTTAATTTGATGTCGGCGCCAAGCTCTTTGGCGGCTTCAGCAACAACATCTTTTACTTTTTTGTCAGGGTCCATAATATAGGCCTGTTCTTCAAGAACTACTTCGTCATAGTATTTTTTAATGCGGCCTTCAACCATTTTTTCAATGATGTTTTCCGGTTTGCCGGTGGCACGAGCCTGCTCGGCATAAATACCACGCTCATGTTCCAAAGATGCTTGGTCAACATCGGCAATGGTCAAAAACTGCGGACGAGATGCCGCTACATGCATGGCAATGTGTTTGCCAAGCTCGGCTAATTTGGCTTTGTCAGCTTTGGACTCTAAGGCAACCAAAACACCGATTTTGCCGACACCGGGGATTGTGGCGCTATGAACATAGTCACTGATAACACCCTCGTTGACCGTGAGCATTTGTGCACGACGCAAGTTCATGTTCTCACCAATCTTGGCAATCATGTCGGTTAAACGTTCTTCAAAAGTTTTGCCGCATTTGGGGCAGTCAAACTTTTTCATTTCGCAAACGTCGCCGTTTTTCATCAAAGCAACGGTGGCGGCGTCTTTTACATATTCTTGGAAAATTTCGTTTTTGGCAACAAAGTCGGTTTCAGAGTTAACTTCAACAACCGCACCTTTGTTTCCGTCAACCGCAACAGCAACCAAACCTTCGGCAGCAATACGGCTGGCTTTTTTAGCAGCAGATGCCAAACCTTTTTTTCTCAGCCAGTCAACGGCAGCTTCCATGTCTCCGTTGGTTTCGGTTAAGGCTTTTTTGCAGTCCAACATGCCGGCGCTTGTCGTCTCTCTTAATTCTTTAACCATAGCGGCAGTAATTTCTGTCATTGTTTTCCCCTTAAAATTCGTGATTTTAAACTATTGCGGCGATATCTTAAAAAATGTTTCTAAAATACCGCCACAATGTTTGTCTTAAATGCTAAAAAGAATTATTCCTTGGCGGATTCTTCTTTTTCTTCCTTAGCTTTTTTAGATGCTCTTTTTTTGGCGGGTTTGGCTTCAACAGCTTCTTCAGCGTTTTCAACCATTTCGTCTACCTTCAAACCCTGAGCGGCAATTTCAGCCTGCATTCCGTCCAAAATGGCGGAAGATACAAGCTCAGAGTAGAATTGAATGGCGCGAATCGCATCGTCATTGCCGGGAACCGGAAAATCTACAGCTTCAGGATCGGCGTTGGTATCACAAATGCCGATAACGGGAATGCCGAGCTTCTTGGCTTCTTTAATGGCAAGAGCTTCTTTGGGGGTGTCAATAACGAACAAGAGGTCAGGCTGACCACCCATGTTCATGATACCGCCAAGTTCGGTGTTTAATTTTTCGCGCTCTTTTTTCAAGTTGAGCATTTCTTTTTTGGTGTAGCCTTCATAGGCGTTTTTCTCTTCCATCTCGTTTAATTTTACGAGGCGAGAAATTGACTTATGAACGGTTTTCCAGTTGGTCAACATACCGCCGAGCCAACGGTAGTTTACATAAAACTGACCGCATCTTTCGGCGTTTTCTTTAATGATGTCTTGCGCCTGTTTTTTGGTGCCGACAAACAGAACTTTTCCGCCTTGGGCGGCAATCTCACGCGCGGCGTTTAAGGCCGTGTAAAGCATGGGATAAGTTTTCTGTAAGTTGATGATGTGGATGTTATCTTTTTTGCCATAGATAAACGGAGCCATCTTCGGATTCCAACGACGGGCGTGGTGACCAAAATGTACGCCGGCTTCAACCATCTGGCGTAATGTAAATGTAGGAAGTGTCATATTATATTTATCCTTTTCCGGTTAAACCTCCGCAGATGTTCGGCCCTTATGGGCACCGGAAACTCAATATCTGGCGATATGAGCCGTATCTGCGTGTGAAATTATTGTAAAAGCACCATTGCTTTTACGGTCACACTTTTAATCATTATTTAATTATTTTGCAAGTGTTTTTTGCGGCTTTTTTAAATTTTTTTGTTTATAGAAGGCTTGAATTCTCTTGCTTTTGCGCCGATTTTGCTTTATTTTTACCCTGATTTTTGAAATGTAAGGGTTAAAATGTCTGATTTATTTGAAGCTACCGCTCCCGTGATGAGCGATTATTCGGCAAAAAGTATTGAAGTTTTGGAAGGGTTGGAGCCTGTGCGGCACCGCCCGGGTATGTATATCGGCGGAACCGATGAACAGGCTCTGCACCACTTGGTTGCGGAAATTCTTGATAACTCTATGGATGAGGCCGTGGCCGGTTATGCAAACCATATTGAAATTAAATTTAATGCCGATTATTCAATTTCTATCATTGATAACGGACGCGGTATCCCCGTCGACCCACACCCCAAATATCCGAATATGTCGGCTTTGGAAGTGATTTTGACCATGTTGCACTCGGGCGGAAAGTTTGGCGGCAATGCTTATAAAGTTTCCGGCGGTTTGCACGGTGTCGGTTTGTCGGTGGTTAATGCTTTGTCGGAATCGCTCGTTGTTGAGATTGCCCGCGATAAAAAACTTTATCGTCAGGCTTATTCAAAAGGCAAACCCTTAACAGCACTTGAGCTGGTCGGAAATGCGCCGAACCGTCGCGGTACATCCATTACCTTTAAACCTGACCCCGAAATCTTCGGCGTTAACTCTAATTTGAACCCAAACAAAGTTTATCGTATGGCGCGCTCAAAGGCCTTTTTGTTTAAGGGAATCCGCATTTTGTGGAAATGCGCCCCCGAGGTTTTGTCTGAGGGCGATGTTACCCCCTTGGAAATGGAGTTGCATTTTCCGAACGGTCTGCGCGACTTCTTAAATTATCAAATCGGTGCCAGAGCTACCATTAACCGCACGCCTTTTTGCGGCGATGCCGAGTTAGCCAATGATGAAGGTAAAGTTGAATGGGCGATTACCTGGCCGGAAGATGAAAACGGCTTTTGTTATTCTTATTGTAACACGGTCGTAACCCCTCAGGGCGGCACACACGAACTCGGCTTTAAGGCCGCGCTTATTCGCAGCCTTAAAGAATATGGCGAAATGGCCAATATTAAAAAAGCATCCATCGTGACGGCCGAGGACTTTTTGAGCAATGCTTGCATTATGCTCTCGGTGTTTATCCGCGATCCGCAATTCCAAGGCCAAACCAAAGACAAACTTACTTCTCCCAAAGCCGTGCGCTTGGTTGAACAAGCGGTTAAAGATTCTTGCGACCACTGGCTGACTCAAGATACCGAAAACGCCAATGCTCTGCTTGAATATGTGATTGAACGCGCCGAATCTCGCCGCAAGAAAAAAGAAGAAAAAATCTTAAACCGCAAAACCCCGACCAAAAAATTGCGCCTGCCCGGCAAACTTGCTGATTGTACGCAAGCCGCCGCCGAAAATACGGAAATTTTTATTGTTGAGGGTGATTCCGCTGGTGGTTCGGCTAAACAAGGACGCGACCGTTTTACTCAGGCGATTTTGCCTCTGCGCGGCAAAATTTTGAACGTGGCCAGCGCCAGTTTGGACAAGATTTTGCAAAACCAAGAAATTAAAGATATGTGCGAAGCTCTGGGGTGCGGCGTTAAGGAAAATTATCGCGAAGAAAATCTGCGTTATGAAAAAATTATTATCATGACCGATGCCGATGTCGACGGTGCACATATTGCCTCGCTGTTAATGACGTTTTTCTATCAGCAGATGCCAAAGCTCATTGAAAACGGGCATTTGTATATTGCTACCCCGCCGCTTTATAAAATTGCTAACGGCGGCAAAATCTTTTATGCCCAAGATGATGAAGACAAAGACAGAATCTTGGCCAAAGAATTTAAGGGAAACGTTAAACCCGAAATCAGCCGCTTTAAAGGTTTGGGCGAAATGAGCGCGCAACAGCTTAAAGAAACCACCATGGATAAGAAAAACCGCACTCTGCTTAAGGTGATGATTCCCTCTACCAACACTGAAGAAGGCAAAGAAGAAGCCTTTGAAACCAGACGTCAGGTTGAGCGTTTGATGGGTAAAAATCCGGAAAGCCGCTTTAAGTTTATTATTGAACGCGCCAAGTTTGTGGAAGATTTGGATATATGATACGCTCTCTGCAAAATGCCGATGTGGCGCGCGTGCTTGATATTTGGCTCCAAGCCAGCTTGCAGGCGCATGATTTTGTGGCGCGCGATTATTGGCTGAAAATGCAGGAAACCGTCCGGCGTGATTATTTGCCTCTGGCTCAGACTTTTGTCTTTGTTGATAAGCGTCAGATTAAAGGTTTTATCTCGGTTGTAGATGAAAACCATGTCGGAGCTTTGTTTGTGGCACCGCAGTTTCAGAACCAAAAAATCGGCTCAAAATTGCTTGAATATGTTAAGAGAAATCGGCCTTTTTTGACTTTGAAAGTGTTTGCACAAAACACCAAAGCCTTGAGCTTTTATCGGCAGAAAGGTTTCTTGCTGCTTAAGCAAAGTGTTGAGCCCTCAACCAAAGCTGATGAAATGTTGCTAAGCTGGGCCAAAGGCAGCAAAAACAAAATAAAACGCCAAGGAGATTCTTAAAAATTAAAAAGGAAAACCCTCTTTCAGACGAAAGAGGGTTTCTTTTTTTACTTCCGGCTCAGATATTTATCCAGCAACGGCGTGCTGCTGGAATTTGAGCTTGAAGTTTGTTTTACCTCACGCACAGGCTTTTGCGGTTGAACGCGACGTACCGGTCGTTTGGCTTCGCGCTTTTGAAGTTGGCGCGATTTTTCAATCCGCGGCCGGTGTGGCAACGGGCGAACCGTAGGCCGGTAGTTTGGGTGGGCATCACGATATATCGGCGTATAACGCCCGCTATAAGGTGTCATATCCGGATGTCCGTGTTTAATACCGTTTCCAATCGCTCTTAGACAATGCAGGGTGTGATCCCAAGCATAGGCTGTGTAAGCTACACAATCTAAGAAGTGATAAGTCCCATACAGCCAGGCCATGACTTTTTCCCATCCTTCAGAATAATTATATCGACGACAGGCAGAGGCCCTCGTTTCTATAATAGAACCGTCGGAATAAGCATAAAAGT
>CALXWF010000096.1 GCA_944392285.1 uncultured Alphaproteobacteria bacterium
ATGTGTTGATCCAAAGTGGTGTAAACATATATATCGCTGTCACGCTCGCCGATATATGAATTTACTTCATTATAAACCCAATCGGCAAAGTGGCGCCCGCCTTCAACCTTATAATATTTTTCAGGGCCGATGGGCAAATTTTGTGCCGCTTGTTTTTCTTCTTCGGTGATGATGTTGTTTTCAACCATGTTTTGCAAAACCACCGCCGTACGCGCTTCGGCACGCTCCCTTGAGGCAATGGGATTGTAACGCGAGGGTGCTTTTAACATGCCGGCAATCATGGCCGCTTCTTTAATGTTTAAATCTCGCGAAGATTTTTGAAAATATTTTTGACTGGCCGCCTCAATGCCGTAAGTGCCGGCGCCTAAATATACGCGGTTAAGATATAAGGTGAATATTTGGTCTTTGGTAAATTTTGACTCTAACCAAAAAGCAAGCAATAGCTCTTGAGTCTTGCGCTTGATGCTCTTTTTGGGGGTTAAAAACAGGTTTTTGGCCACTTGTTGCGTCAGCGTACTGCCGCCTTGAACGTAGCTTCTATGCACCAAATTGGTGAGCATAGCGCGTGAAAAAGCAACAATATCAAACCCAAAGTGCGAATAAAAACGTCGGTCTTCGGTGGAGATTATGGCCTGAGCCACATAAGGCGGCAGCTCGTCTATATGCACAACCTCAGAATAAACGCTGCCGAAAGTTTGTACCTCGTTGCCGTTTTCGGCAGTGATGGTGGTGGAGGGCTGACGTGTGCGTCCGACCGCCTCTTCAATGTCTGGAAGGGTGATGAAACAATAGAAAATATAGGTTAAAAAAGTTATCACCAAGGCCAGAAAAAATTTTATGAGTCTTTGCCGATTCTTAATGTGTTGTTTTGACTCTCTTTTTTTGGTTTTTCTTTGTTTTTTCTTTGCTTTAGCCATGGGTCGTCCTCAAAAAAATCTTGTGCCGATTCGTAAAATGTTTTAGTTATTAGCTTATGAATAACACAAATAAGTTAAGGAAGTTTTTATGAGTCATATCTCTATTAACATCAGCAGCGAGTTGAAAGATAAAATCTCTAAAATCGCCCAAAAAAGCGGGCGCTCCCTTGACGAATGCGTAGCTCTGGCTTTGAACGAATATGCCGAAAATTTTGAAGACACCTACAAAACCGACCTCTGCTCGGTAGACAATTTGGAGCGGTCTTTCTTTTTATCTATCGGTGAGTAGGCCTTTTTTATTTTCTGTCCGTTTTTTATGTGAGGGAGGGGTTCCATGACAAAAAAAGTTTGTCTGGTTGACGGCTCGGGTTATATTTTTCGGGCTTTTTATGCCCTGCCGACCATGACTGCTCCCGACGGAACGCCGGTTAATGCCGTGTTTGGTTTTACCAATATGTTTATGAAGCTCACCTCAAAAATCAGCTGTGATTATTGTTTGGTGTTGTTTGATGCCAAAAGGCAAAATTATCGCAACGAAATTTTTGCCGATTATAAAGGCACCAGAAAAGAAACACCCGAAGAGCTTATTCCGCAATTTCCGATTATTCGCCAAGCGGTGGATGTGTTAAGCCTTAATCATTTGGAGATGGAAGGTTTTGAAGCCGACGACCTGATTGCAACTTATGCCCGCCTAGCCGTGGAAAAAGGCTATGAAGTGACGATTGTTTCCGCCGATAAGGATTTGATGCAGCTTATTCGGCCGGGGGTGGAATATTATGACCCGATGAAAGATAAATTTTTTACCCCTGAAGATGTTAAAGAAAAATTCGGCGTTTATCCTGAAAAAGTGGTTGATGTGCAGGCTTTGGCCGGAGATACCACAGATAATATTCCGGGCGTGCCCGGAATCGGCCTTAAAACCGCCGCCGCTCTGGTTAATGAGTTTGGCTCGCTTGAGGGGGTTTTGAACGGAGCGGCCAATATTAAGCAAGAAAAAAGACGCCAAACCCTGCTCGAAAACGCCGAAAATGCCCGCATCTCCTTAAAACTCGTCACCTTAAAAGATGATGTCGCGGTGAATGAAGATTTTGAGGCTTTTCGGTGTCGTTGCCCCGATGCGGAAGTGGTGCAAAAATTTGTCAGCGATTATGATTTCAAAAGCCTTAAACCGCGTATTGAAAAGTGGATTAGCGAACGTTGCGCCGATGAGCATTTGCTCAAACCCAAAGCAGAAATTATCAAAAACTACACAATCATTGACACAAGCACAAAGCTCAAAGCCTTTGTCGATAAAATTTGCAGTGCGCAAATGTTTGTTTTCAAATGTTTTGCCGACGGTGCCAGCCCGTTTTTTGATAAAATTTGCGGCATTGCCTTGGCTTATGCTCCGGGCGAAGCCGCTTATGTGCCGCTTAACCATTTGAAAGCCTCGGAAAACGAAAATTTTGACTTGTTTGATGCTCCTTCCGCTCCCGCGCCAAAGCAGCTTGCCGCCGATGAGGTTGCAAACATGCTCAAGCCTTTGTTTGAGGCAAAATCTATCTTAAAAATCGGCCACGGGATTAAAACCGATATCCATTTTATGACGCAGATTTTGGGCAAAGATGTTTCTTGTTTTCCGCTTGAAGATGTGGCGGTGTTGTCTTATGACTGCGACAGCTCGGAACACGGACATTCTATCCTTGAATTGAGCGAGATTTTTCTTAATTTGCCGCTCAAAGATATAAACGAGCTGCTCAAAAGCGGCAAAAACAAAATATTGCTCTCTGCTCTTGAGCCGACCGCCGTAGCGGAAACAGCTTGTGAATCCGCGGATTATATCTTGCGCTTGTATCAAATCTTAAAGCCCAGACTTTATCAGCAAAAAGTTATCAGTATTTATGAAAATTTTGACCGCCCGTTGGTTGAGGTTTTGCGCAAAGCCGAAGATGTCGGCATTATGGTTGATGCCGCCGCGCTTAAAGATTTGAGCAAAGATTTTTGCCTCAAACTCAGCCTGTTGGAGCAAGAAATTTTTCAGCTCGCAGGCGAAGAGTTTAATATCGGCTCGCCAAAGCAGATTGGGGAAATTTTGTTTGAAAAACAAGGTATCAAGGGCAAAAAGACCCCGACCGGCGCTTGGCAGACCGGGGCCGATGTTTTGGAAGATTTGGCCGAAGAGGGCGTAGAAATTGCCGCCAAAATTTTGGACTGGCGCGCAATAAGCAAACTTAAATCAACCTACAGCGACGCGCTTTTGCCGCTGTTGGATAAAGAGGGGCGCGTGCATACGACTTTTAGCCAGACGGTGGTAAACACGGGGCGTTTGGCCTCTAATAACCCCAACTTGCAAAATATTCCGGTTCGCAGTGATGCGGGCAAAAAAATTCGCGCTTGTTTTGTGGCTCGTCCGGGGTATAAGCTGATTTCATGCGATTATAGCCAAGTGGAGTTGCGTTTGTTGGCCGGCGTGGCCGATGTTAAGGGCTTAAAGCAGGCTTTTGCAGAAGGAATCGATGTGCATGCCGCAACGGCCGCAAAAGTGTTCGGCGTGGCTTATGACCAAGTAGATGCTGATTTGCGCCGCCATGCAAAAGCCATTAACTTCGGCATTGTTTATGGAATCTCGGCTTTCGGCTTGGCCAAACAAATTAATGTTACCCCCGAAGAGGCTAAAAAATATATCGACGCTTATTTTGCGCAAATGCCCGAGATTAAAACCTATATGGAAGAAACCATCGCTTTTGCCAAAAAACACGGCTATGTGCTGACCCCGTTCGGACGGCGGTGTTTTATCGGCAATATTAACGACCAAAATAAGCGCGTGGCCCAAGCTGCCGAACGCGCCGCCATTAATGCGCCGATACAAGGCGGTGCCGCCGATATCATTAAATTAGCCATGAACAAAATCGGCAATCTGTTGGCGCAAAACGGTCTTAAGACCAAAATGCTTTTGCAGGTGCATGATGAGTTGGTTTTTGAAGCCCCCGAAGAAGAGGTGGAAAAAGCCGTGGCGGTGATTAAAAATTGTATGGAAAATGCCGCAGATTTCGGCGTGCCGTTTAACGCCGAAGCCGGCATCGGCAATAATTGGGCCGAAGCGCATTAAAATAAAATCTATCTTCCGCCGTTGCGCTGTTGCAAGAGTTTATTTATGTCCGGCGTTTGGGCGGCGGTTGTTTGGGTTTGTTGCGGTTGGGCTTGTGTTTGTTGTTTGTTTTTCAAAACTTGTAAAAGATTTTTGAGTTTTTCATCTTGAACGGTTTGTAAAAATTCATCATTAAGCTCCGGCGCACCAACCATTTGCATGGCCGGTTTTGCCTCTAGGCAGGCAACCAATAAACGGGCTTTAAAATCTGCCGATTTGATGTCGCCGAACTCTATGGCTGAGCCTTGTTTTTGCGCCAAAGCAACGATATCACGAAAGCGTTGCAAATTCGGAAGTTGTAAATTGCCGTCTTTGTCTTTGGCCGAAAGAAAAACATTATCGGCAGAGGCGGCGGTTATTTTATCAACGCTGCCGTTAGCGTGTTTGATTTCCGCGCTGTATATGGGAAGTTTGGCGTCTTCAACATATTCGGCGTTTTGTTGCTTTGCCGAAGCGGAAAAGACCTCGCGTAAGGCTTTTTTGAACTCGGCATCTATTCCGTTTTCTGCCGGCGTTTGAGTATCTTGACCTTGGTTAACATGTAAAGTTTGGTTTTCATTCCTACGGGTAAAATGCAACTCATTTTGCATATAGTCACGCATGGAAGCCATACAGTCTTGACAGAAAGGTTCTTTAAGCCGTCTACGGCGGTTAAAACTTTCATTGGTGTAGGCATATTCATACATCAGGCAGTTTTTATCGGTGCAATGTGTGCCAAGGTTTTCCACTGTGTTTTGACGCTCTTCGTGTGTCGCGTTAAAGCTATGGCCGAGCTCGTGAATGATGATGTCTTTGAAATAGGCTTTCAAATCTTCACCTTGGTAGCCGAGTGCGGCGCAAGTTCCGGCAGAAATATTAACCGCAATTTTAGTAGAAATTCCTCGAATATTTCCATGAGCTTTTTGCTTGGTGATATTAATCAAAAGCGGCATGCTGGCGCTATACATATTACCGGCGGCGTCTGTCTGCAGGCTGCTTAGTTTTTGAATGTCAAGCATGCCGTTACGGGTGGCTAAGGCAATTTGTTTTTCAAAAGATGCTTTATAAGAGCCGTCGGGGAGTTTTTCAAACATCTGCCAAAAGCTGTTTTCATCAAAATCTTCCGTGCTTATTTGTCTTCTTTTTCTGTCTTCGTAAATCTCTCTGTTTTGATTGGCGAGTGTTTGCAAATTAATATCCGCATAGGTAAAATTAGCTTCTTTGGTGGCAAAGTTATCTTTATATTCGGGAAACAAATTAATAAAATCTTGTACCGCTTCTTTAGCCCAGTCGATATATTTTTGCTCCAAGCCGTCTTCAAAGTTAAAAAAGAAAGTTTTCATTGCCTTATCCTAAATAATGTAACATTTATGGTATCTTATCATCAAATGCTTTTGCTGTCTAGAATAAAAATTTTGTCTAAAAAAGAAAATAAGCGTTTTTTGCGTTAATAA
>CALXWF010000097.1 GCA_944392285.1 uncultured Alphaproteobacteria bacterium
GATCTCCACACAAAATATAACCCAATCAACAGGAAGATGATGCCGAGCGTCAACGAAACGCTGCGCGGTGCGGCAACAGCCATCTCAACGGCGAGCAATCCGAACAGAGTTGTAAATTTAATAATCGGATTAAGCGCGACCGAAGAGGTATCTTTGAAGGGGTCACCGACCGTGTCACCGACAACGGTGGCTGCATGCAGATCCGTCCCTTTTTCACCAAGGTCAACTTCAACCACTTTTTTGGCATTATCCCAAGCACCGCCGGCATTAGCCATAAACAGTGCCTGATACAAACCAAAGACCGCGATTGAAATCAGGTAACTGGCAAAAAGGTTAGCATCAAAGCAAGCAAACGCGATTGTGAAAGAGAAGATAACAATAAAGATGTTTAACATACCTTTCTGCGCATAAATTGTGCAGATTCTGACCACATCTTTAGAATCTTCAATCGAGGCTGCTTTTTTGCCGTCCAGTTTAATGTGTTTTTTAATAAAGGCAACCGCGCGGTATGCCCCGGTCGAAACCGCCTGCATTGAGGCGCCCGAGAACCAGAAAATAACCGCACCGCCCAAAATCAAACCAAACAAGACATAAGGATCAAGCAGGTTTAATTTGAGGTTCAACAACAAAATGATTGAGAAAATCATAGTCGTGGCACCGATAACGGCCGTACCGATTAAGACCGGTTTTGCCGTAGCCTTAAAGGTGTTACCGGCACTGTCATTTTCTTCAAGCAAGTGTTTGCCTTTTTCAAAATTAGGTGTGAAGCCGAAATCTTTTTCAATTTCTTTACTGATACCTTTAATGTTTTCAATCTGAGAGAGTTCAAATACAGACTGAGCATTATCGGTAACCGGCCCGTAAGAGTCAACCGCAATGGTAACAGGCCCCATACCGAGCATACCAAAGGCAACCAAACCAAAGGCAAAGACTGAAGGATAAACCATATAGGCATCCAACCCGACTCTGGCGGTAAAGAAGGCAATAACCATCAAAGCAACCATAACCAAGCCAATCCAGAAAGCGGCAAAGTTACCGCTGACGATACCTGAAATAATATTCAGAGAAGCACCGGCCTGACGGCTTGAGTTAACGATTTCATTAACATGTTGTGACTTAGAAGATGTAAAGATTTTGGTAAACTCGGGGATCAAAGCCGCGGCCAAAGTACCACAGCTGATGATGGTTGCAAGTTTCCACCACAAATCAACACCCATATCACCAATCATGACATAGCTGACGCCATAAGTCATAACGATAGAAACGATAGATGTAATCCAAATCAAACTGGTTAACGGTGTTTCGAAGTTAAAGGCATCTTTTTTACCAAAGATAGCTTTGGAAACAACGTTATTAAGCCAGTAAGAGAACATGGAGGTCAAAATCATCAAGACACGCATGGTGAAAATCCATACGATTAAGCGTGCCTGCAAATCAACACCGTTCTTAATCAAAACCAGCTCGCCGTTCGGAGCATACATCATACCCGCACCAAGAACGATAAAGCTGATTAAGGCCACGCCGGTTACACCGTAAGTTTCAAAACCATCGGCGGTCGGGCCGACAGAGTCACCGGCATTGTCACCGGTACAGTCAGCAATAACACCGGGGTTACGGGCATCGTCTTCATCAATCTTAAAGATAATTTTCATCAAGTCGGCACCGATATCGGCGATTTTGGTAAAGATACCGCCGCAAATACGCAATGCTGCTGCGCCGAGCGATTCACCGATGGCAAAACCGACAAAGCAGGCACCGGCATTTTCTCTCGGGATAAAGAGCAAGATGATAATCATCATAATCAGTTCAACACAAATCAGCATAACGCCGATAGACATTCCCGATTCCAAAGGCAAGCTCATAACCGGATAAGGATTACCGCGCAAAGAGCGGAAAGCCGTACGCGAGTTGGCAAAGTTATTAATCCGCATACCGAACCAGGCAACCGAATAAGAGCCCAAAATACCCAAAACCGACCACAACAAAATGTTCAAGACCATCGGCATGGGGGTGGCGTTCAGATAGTAGAAATAATAAAAGATACAAATAGCAATAAAGCACTCTAACAAGATTAAGAGTTTGCCCTGCTGTTTCATATAAGTTTTGCAGGTTTCATAAATCAGGGTAGAAATACCGAGCATGGACTTATGAGCCGGCATATTTTTGATTTCGATATATTTATACGAACCGAAAACCAAACCCAAAGCGCAGACGATTAAGCCGTAAAGCAAAATCTCACTGCCCAAAATTGAATAGCCGAAAATATTATACGCGACATCCAATGACGGAACTTTAAGGTCAATTTCCGATGCAGATGCACTTGCGGTAAAAGCAAGCATAACCAGCAACGCGGAAGCGACCGTTTTGCTGATTTTTTTGATATCTAACATGCGATTATTCCTTATAGATTAAACCAGTATAACAAATTTAGCATAAAACCCGAAAACAACATTTTCAAGTCTGATGCCCTAAGTTATGCCCCGCATATTAGAAAATGATTCTAAATAATTGTTTAAGAATCGGCAAAAATTTGTGGTAAGAAGATAAAAAGAAGACTATCATAGTGACAGAAAAAACAAGGAAAACCAAGAGATGCAAAAGATTTTAGAAAAAGCGCTGCATACGGCTTCTTTAAGCCATGAAGAAATTATAACGCTGCTCGGCAGCCAAGATGCCGCCCCCTTATTTAAGGCGGCCGATTCGGTTCGCCGCCAAACACTCGGCGATGAAATTTATTTGCGAGCGCTGATTGAGTTTTCCAACTTTTGTCGCAACAACTGTTGTTATTGTGGGATTCGCCGCGACAATAAAAAACTTAACCGCTATCGCCTAACGCCCGAGCAAATTATCGCCCTTGGCAACCAAGCCGCACAACAAGGCTTCAAAACCGTGGTTTTGCAATCAGGGGAAGATGTATGGTTTGATGTTAAAATTTTAACCGATATCATTACAGAGCTGAAAAAATTTGATTTAGCCGTCACCTTAAGCATTGGTGAAAAAAGCCGAGAAGAATATCTGGCCTATCGTCAAGCCGGTGCCGACCGCTATCTGCTGCGCATTGAAACCACCGACCAAGAGCTGTATCACCGCCTTGACCCCGGCATGAGCTGGCACAACCGCCGCCGCTGTCTGCAAGACTTAAAAGAGCTTGGCTATGAGGTTGGCTCAGGCGTCATGGTCGGTCTGCCGGAACAAAGCCTGTCTTCTCTGGCTGATGATATTCTCTTTTTTAAGGAGCTAGACGTGGATATGTGCGGCATCGGTCCGTTTATTCCGCACCCCGACACCCCTTTGGCCGCTTGTGAGGGCCGCGCCTTTGAGCTGGCCTTAAAAGTTATGGCAATCACCAGACTTTTGCTGCCCGACATTAACATTCCCGCCACCACCGCCATGGAAACCCTACGCCCGCAAGGCCGCCTCATCGCCCTGCAAAGCGGTGCAAATGTCATTATGCCCAATATCACAAATTTTGAGTGCCGCAAGCTCTATGAGCTTTATCCTAACAAAGCCAAAACACAAGACAACGGCCCTGACAGTTTGACCACGGTTTTGGCCGAGATTAAAAGCATTGGCCGCATATTGGGCAAGGGGTACGGCGGGCATCGGCGCAAAAAATATTGATTTTTCTAAAAATTTAGCTATACTCGCCCAAGTTTCGCCATAACAAAAGAGTAGGTTTGTCATGACAAAAATTTTAGTAATCAACTCCGGATCAACATCTGTTAAATTTCAGCTTTTTGAAGCCTCAGCCAACACTTATGAGGTTATCGCCAAAGGCTTGGCCGAACGCATCGGCCTTGAAGATTCTTTATTAACAATTTCCATTCGGGGCAAAGACAAACAAGTCTTCAAGCAAGCACTCTCAAACCATGAAGCCGCTCTTAAAATCATTATACAGGCTCTGTTAGACGGCGCCGTCAAATCTCTTGACGAAATCACGGCTGTCGGACATCGCTTGGGTCTTGGCGGAGAATATTTTGATAAATCCGTGATTATTGATAAAGACGTGATGAGCAAAATCTATGACACGGTAGACTTTTTGCCCCTGCACGGCAAAGCCTTTGTCTTGGGCATTGAGGCCGTCAGCGCGCTTTTGCCGCAAATTACGCAAGTAGCCACCTTTGATTCGGCTTTTCATCAAACCATGCCCAAAGAGGCCTATTTATATGCCATTCCCTCTGAGCAATATGAAAAACATCATATTCGCCGCTATGGCTATCACGGCACATCACACAAATATGTTGCCCAAGAGGCGGCAAAACTTTTGGGGCATAGCGGCAAATTTATCAGCTGCCACTTGGGCGGCGGTGCCTCTATCACAGCCATTGATAACGGCAAAAGTGTTGACACTTCCATGGGCTTTACCCCGACTTCGGGAATTTTGATGGGAACCCGCAGCGGCGATATTGACCCCTACATTCCGTTACACATCATGAAAACCCAAAACAAAACCGCCGACGAAGTTAATGCCATGTTAAACAAAGAAAGCGGTTTATATGGGCTTTCCGGCGGCTATAGTGATTTGCGCGATATTGAAGCCCGCTATCTTGCCGGCGACGAAAAAGCCATAACCGCCGTTGATGTTTTGGTCCACGGGATTTTAAAATACATCGGTGCTTTTATTGCCGTTTTGGGTGGGATAGATGCCCTGATATTCACGGCCGGCGCCGGAGAAAACTCCTCTTTCCTGCGCAAAAAGATTTGTGATCGCTTGGCTTATCTTGGCTTAAACTTAAATGATGAAGCCAACCGCCGCCGCGGGGAAGCCGCCATTATCTCAACGGCTGATTCTAAACTTGCCGTTTTGGTTATTCCGACTAATGAAGAACTGATGATTGCCCGCGATACCTATAATTTGACCGCAGGTTCTGCTGAAGAAGAACTGACCCTGACAGCATAAAAAAGGCCTCACTACTGTCGGCATAATTCCAGCTCGCGCCGGAGTTTATCCAGTCTGGAGGCCCACTCGGTCATCACCGCTTTGTCAGAAGGGTCAAGTTTTCGAAAAACATCACCGACAGGCTTGCCGCCGACCGGCCAAACCGGACAATTTTCATAAGATATTGTTGTCGAACAACTGTTGCACAGCATCAGCAGACAAAGCAGCCGCGCTCCAAATTTCAGCTTTTTGATAAACGACATTTTTTCTGACCTCCTCTTTTTGTCTGATTTCCTGAACCTCAAAGGCCAAATGTTTTGCCTGACATTCGGCATTAACCCGCTCTTCAATCTGGCGATTGTTATACCAAACAATACCGGCCGCAATCAGCAAACCGATAAACAAACGTCCGAATTTATATATCATTTCCGCCTCCTTGTTTTTTTGCCAAACGTCTTAAGAACAAAAATGACAATTTTCTGATAAAAGGACCGACCAATGGGGTGATATATCTGGCACAATAAGCCACCGCACTGACAATCCCGCTGCGCAAGTTTGAGCTAAAATTAAAATCTTCAATCAGCTGATTGGCAATAATCCCCAAAGTAACCGCGGCGGCGATTCCTCTAAAACATTCGATTTTAGAGCGATAAGGTTCAATCAAAGCCGACAGCGAGCCGAAGCACAGGCTTATCAGCGCCACATCTGACACGGCCCGCACAAAATCCGAAAATCGCTGCATCTGTTTTCTCCTTTAATCTATATCATTAAAAAACAAATGCGTGCCGATTTTGGCGCAAGGTTTCTTACCTTTAGCCCAGGCGGCCGTGCATAATTTTGGATTATAATAATGCGTGGCGCCGTTTGTCGGGTCTGAAAGCTTGCCGTTAACCGCCGCCTGTGCAATTTCCAAACACTCGGCAAAAACCGCATCTTTGGCGGAAACGGTTGTAATTTTTTCGCGGTTTGGGTCACTTTTCAGCCAACAGGAAAACTGATAAGGCTTCAAACAAGTTGCCGCCACACTGGGGATTTTAAGCCCGCTGATTGTCACATAACCGGCCTGCACCTTTTTATTGACCCGATTCATAACCACCGCCGCCACGCCAATCCGGCCAAGACGGCTTTCTCCTCTGGCTTCGCCATAGATTGTGCGTGCCAAAACATCAATATCATCTTTTTGATTCATTGGTTTATTCCTAAAAAAAAGGCGGTTAAAAAACCGCCTTCACTCACTTTGTTAAATAAAATATGACCCCGCATAAAAAGCCGATAACCAGCTCGGCCAAATCTTTGTCTTTTTGCAAAAACCTGCAAACCGAGGGGTCTTCAAGTTCTTGGGCTTTGCTTGAGGTCCTAAGACAATCAAACAGCTCCGGACACCGCTTGTCAAACTCCCGACAAAACAAATAAACAAATGCCGGCAAAATACCAAGCAGCACAATCCACATTGATTGTCTGAAGAAAGCCATAAGCAATGCCGGCAATAAAAAGCGCAGCAAAAGTCCGACAAAGTCATAAACAAAACTGCCGAACCACTGCGTCTTAAAGAGTTTTTGCATCAAAGGGGCCAATTTTTCATCATCTTTATAGACATGGTCACCCAAATCCAAATAAGAATCATAGCCGACCAAGCGAAAGGCGCAGACCCAAAACCCGCTTTGTACCACTGCAAGCAACACGGAAACGACATCTTTTTGCCCGTTCCAAAAAAGGAAAAAATACAAAACCAAGCCGCAAAAAACCGTCACCCCGCGAGAGTTATACCAAGCATTTTCTTTGGCTTTGCCGCCCAAATAAAAACCGCCGATACGGCGGTAATTTAAGGCGCAAAGCACACCAAAAAACAATGCAATAATAAGGCTCATTCTTCTTCCTCCTTCGGATAATGGGCGCGGATGGCAGCACGCTTAGTTTCAATCAACGCGGTGATTTCGCTCAAGACCTCAGCCGGATAATCTTTTCTGGTTTTATAGGCCAACTCGGCTTCCAAACCATCGGTTTCCATGCGATAAGCTTGCGCGCGCAATGCATCAATTTCTTCCGGCGTATACGGATTTTCAACCACATAAGCCTCCACCGCCGTATCTGTCTGCCGATAAAGTGTTTTATACCTTTTGCCGTCAAGCGGTTGAACGGCCTCAGTTAAAGGTTTATAGCCGTCAGCCGTCAGCTTTTCGACATTTTGATTATAATTAGACACCAACGTCGTATTTTGCGGCGCCGGCTCAATTTTAGTTTCTGAAATAAATTTTACATATTGCATAAATTTTCTCCTATTGTTGAACATTACTGCCCAAATACACGATTTCTATTCTGCCGGAATTTCCGGGGTCACCTTGTGACGTGCCTGATTGATTTGTGCCATTTCCTCCTTTGCCGGAAATACCGTCAACATCAACAGAGGCACCGCCCTCACCGCCATGTGAAGGATTAAAAGTACCTTTAGCGCCTGAATTTCCGTTAACTTGACTTATAATATTTACATATCCGTAAATATTATTAACCACGAAATCACTACCTCCGACACCGCCGCCACCGGTATTTCCCGGTTTTTCACCGCCTCCGGCATGACAGATACATGTTTGCCCATCAAAAGTCTGCTGCGGAGAAAGCCATGCACCGTCTGACATAAACTCTCCTGAACCGGAAACAGAATTTGCCCCATAATAAAAATATGTTCCCTTGGGCAAATAAACATCAATAACCAGCAACGCACCGCTATCGCCACCGCCGCCGGCATAAGAAAGTGACGAATTTCTTCCGCCGCCATAACCACCGGAACCGACACATCTGACACGATAAACGCCTGATTTTAATTCAATAGAACCTATTTCACCGCCGGACTGATTCAATATCACCGTCCCCGGCCGCAGTGCATTTGCCAAAAGTTTTTTGCTATACCACATAAGTTTAAGCTCCTTTTTTAAGAGCCCCTGCCACCCAAGCCTCGGCAATGGCATCATAATCAAAATAAAAATCATAA
>CALXWF010000098.1 GCA_944392285.1 uncultured Alphaproteobacteria bacterium
CGATACAGGATATAGGCCTTGGCCGTGGCAAAGTAGTTGGCAGAAATTAAAACCTGTTCCACAACATCTTGTATCTGCTCAATTGACGGCAGGGCTTCAGCAAATTTGTGTTTTAATACTTTTAATACTTGTGCCGTCAACAGCCAACTTTCTTCCTCACCGAACTCTCCGGTCGTGGTACCGGCCTTGTTAATGGCATTAAAAATTCTGCTGCTGTCAAACGGCGCCAAAGTGCCGTCTCTTTTGGTAATGTTGGAGAAAGGCATATCTTCATTTGCAACTTTTGGCATCGTATAGTTTGTAGTCTCTGACATATCCTGATATCTTTCTTAAATTTTGTTTTTGACCTTGTTGTTATTTGCTATCGTTTCGATATGATACATACCATATCTTGTGTTAACAAAAAGTAAAGACAACAACATATTGTATGCACATCTTTTTTATAATTATTTTTTCTTATTGATTTTCAACGGCTTTTTTCTAAAAAAAATTTAGCAATGCCTCTTGGCTCATATTGCGAAATATAAAGAGGAATCTCAACAGCCAAAATTTAGATTTTATGGCTTGACAATGCTAACTAGCTCAATTTGTTGGATAAATATTTTTTGGCACTGTTGATTATTTTATTAATAAAAATTAACAAGAAAAATATTGTTAAATTTCAACAGCTTATCCTCACGTTAACAAAGGTTAAAATCCACAAGTTTCTCCACAGATAAAAAAACAGAGTCGTTTTGGAAAACGACTCTGTTTTTTTAATCATTTTTGAAGATTTAACGTCCGGGTTCGGTGACGACTTCTTCGCCGATGACGGTTTCTTCAATATAGTCATCGGTACATTGCGGACCGATACAACGTTTGAGAACCGTTGCCTTGCGTCCGGGAACCAAGCCCTTAACATTCAGCGAAGGAACATAAACATCTACAACACTGATGGTGAAGGTGATGTATCCGACATTGCCGGACTCGTCGCTGACATATACTTTAATATGATAATCTCCATTAGTGGCCGGCATGCCAAGACCGGTAAAGGTCATGGTGTTTTCATCATATTGCAGCCATGAGGGCAAAGGAGAATCGTCTATCAGACCGGCTTTGGTCGTAATTTTGCCGTTCAGCTCTATTTTGCCGAAAGCCTCACGCGGAATGACGATATTGATTCTTTCACCAGTCTCAACCTTAACATCAGGTACGCGCTGCGAGTCGGTCAAATTAACCGGCGGACGTTTGGCCGGAACATCTAACAAATACGGGCGGTTGTCCGGCAAGAACTTGCCTTCACGCCATTTTTCAAATTCTTCATTCAAGTAAAGCGCAATCTTGGAGGGTTTTTCGCTTAACATATAATAAGGAATCGCGTCTAAGCCGAGAGCCGCATATAAATTGCCGAGCGAATCCTGAAGTGCCGTATAGGCCATGTAGGCTTTGGCCTCATCTTCAATGGCGCGGGCAGCCTCTAACTGGCTCTTTTCAGCTTTGCTGCCGTCTATCATGGTGGTATCTTCGGCAATATCCTCAGAGACATTGGCAATTTCATGCGCAATTTGATAATCTTCCAAATCGCTCATATAACCGGCCCAAGCAACATAAACCTGACTCAAGACCAAATTGGTCATCCGCTGGCGACGCAAGGATTCCATGTCGCTTTGGTTGGGATTGCGTCCTTCTTCAAACACCGTAATACCAATTTCTTTGGCTTTTTTAGCCCAGATACGGTTATAATATTGCGGGTCATTTTTATATTGGTTAATTCCGGGGTCGCTAAACTCACGGAATGAGGCTTTTATCTCTTTTGCATTGGTGGCTAAGTCGCGAATCCGAAGCTCAGGACGGTTGGTTAAGGCCAACCATTCTAACTGCGCCAGATTGCTTTTCATCTCCGGCAGAGAGAAATTGCCGTATTCAGGCCCGACTAACTTAAACTCGGTTGACGGATGGAACCCGAGCAAAGCCGAAAGCTTGACTTCTGCCGTTTCCATATCGCGTTTGAGAAGCGACAAGCTCTTAACAGATTCCATATATTTTCTTTTTTTGACCAAATCCTCACGCGAGAGGCTTTGACCGCTTTGCGCCAACTCTTTGGTGCGGGCGTTGATTTCATCAACCTCAAGGGTCATAAACTCTATCATAGAATCCATAACCGGCAGAAGTTTTTGTGCACTTAACGCCTTCCAATATAAGACGCGGGTCTCTTGCAAAATGTTGTGAATGACTTTGCGGCTTTGTTCAACCGCTAAGGTGTTTTTATATTGCTGATCCAAACTTTGATAATAAACCGTACTCATATCCAACAAGTTCCAAGCCACTTTCAGCTCAGAATTGGCGGCGGCATTACCGGTGCTGTTTAAATACCCGGCTTGGTCCATAAGTTGCGGCAATTTGCTAACCGGAGATTTACCCGCTGCAATCAGGCTTTGCTCATAACTGACAACACGCCTTGTGTAGTTATATTTTAATGCCAAAGCCATGGCCATATACATGTCTATGGGTTTTTCAATTTTGCGGGGCATGGTCGAATACATGTTTTGCATATCGACATCTACGCGAATCGCTCGGTCCCAATCTGTGTAAGAAACAGGTTCGGGAACCCCCGTCAGCTCTGTTTTCATCATGCAGGCAGTCAAAGCGGCGGCTGCCAAAAACACCAATATTTTCTTCATGGTTTATCCTTTGTATACATCCAGATGTTATACAAATTATAACAATATTTCTAAGATGGATAGTATTTATTTGCTTTTATTCAACAATCATGTATAAAATTATTTAGGTAACGTCTTTTGTTTTTAGTTGCAGAGTTGTTTGCATGATTGAAATATTTAATACAATCTTTAAATATCGCGAAAAGCAAAGTCCCGACAAACTCGGAAAATATCCCGAGCAAGTGCACGTGGCCGCTATGCCGGAAAGACGTTATTTGTGGGCTTCACGCTTGCTTGTGATTTTGGCCTGCCTCAGTATTTGTTTTAATATGATGCTTGCCAGCACCTTATATTTGATGCTGCCGCAAAGAACCGTTTATCCGAAACTGTTGCAAATCAATAAATATTTCAGCCAACTGGAACAAACCCAGCCGGACGAGAGAATCGTGCCGGTTACGGACTTGGTTGCCGAGCAACATATTACCAATTATATTTTGTTGCGCCATACCATTACCGATGACTATGATGAGCTCTTGGAACGCTGGGGACAGTGGCAAACGCTTTATTGGTATTCTTCCCCTGAGGTTTATAAAAAATTTGCCGATAATGATGTGAAGTTTAATATTATGCAATTTCGTGACAAATCTTTGCAACGTCGCGTTATTGTTGAATGGGTCAGACCTTTGACACTCGGCTTGTGGCAGGCTCAGTTTTTGATGCAGGATTATTATCCGGAAAGCGAAAAACCTCAAACCACAATTTGGCGCGCGAATCTGCGCATTGCCTATAAAAGAATCCCTTTTCGCAATAAAGATGACGTTACAAAAAATCCTTTCGGCTTTGTGGTAGAAAATTATTCTTTGGGTTATGTCGGCACGCCGGAAACTTCTGCCCATTATCTGGAAACCGCCAAAGAGCTGACCGAACAAAACTATAAGAATCAATAAGTTTAATCAGTACCAAAAAAAGAAATCCCTTTGACGTTTTTGTTAACTGTTTTTTTAATTTTTTTGCCTATACTGAAAGAGTATGATATCATAAATCTATGGTAAGAAAAAGTTTCTGTCATTCCAAAAGTCACACCCTGCCAGCTGTGACATATTTGGAATCCGGAAAGACCGCTGCTTTAGCAGACCATATGAGGAATTGGAAAGAATGAGCCAGATAAGCCTAACAGCGCCGATGAGGAGTACATTGCTTGCCTTGCAAAACATTGCAAGACAGCAAGATATTGTGCAAAATCGGCTGGCAACAGGCTTAAAAGTGTCTTCTGCCATAGATAATCCTTCCGCTTATTACACTGCCGCTTCTCTTTCTAATCGTGCGGCAGACTTGTCCGCCCTTTTGGATGCAATGTCTCAGGGGGTGCAAACCATTAAAACCGCCTCCGAGGCGATTGACGCCGGCATTAAGTTTCTCGAACAGGCCAAGGCCGTCGCCAATCAGGCTCTGGAAACCGCTGTTCCCGCTAAAGAATGGTTTGAGGAACAAGTCGGAGAAAACG
>CALXWF010000099.1 GCA_944392285.1 uncultured Alphaproteobacteria bacterium
GGCGGCGGCTCAGGTGGCGGTAGCACGAGCGGTAATAGTAACAGCAGTACAAGCGGCGGCTCAGGTGGCGGAAGCGGCGGTAGCAGTAGCGGAGGTAGCTCAGGTGGCGGTAGTACGAGCGGCGGTAGTACGAGCGGCGGAAGCAGTGGCGGACGCAGTGCCAGCACACATAGCGAAATTCCCAAGCCTTCAGAAGACACTATTAATAAAATTGTACAACAGGCTAAAACCTCGGGCATTTCTCTTAACGCCGAAGGATATGCAAATTCTATGAGCAAGATTTTAAGCGGCATGAAAGAAGCCGGCATGAATGTGGGAAATATTGACATTGCCGATACCAAACAGACTTCCCAAGCTTTGATGCAAAGCCTATCAAAGTCCGGCGTTGAATTTACCCAAGAAGATATAAAGAATCCGACCTATATGGCCTATAGCATCAGCCGTGGCCTGGGAAACATGGGAGTTAAGATGGATGTTAAAGATATTGACACCATTATTCAAACTCTGCAAATAAATGGCAACATTCCTAAAATGATTAATAATCCAACACAATTTTATGCTGCGGTAAATGCCGGTTATGCCATTACCGGAGCTCATCAACGTTATGATGAAATTAAAGCCGAGCATACACAGAGCCTCAAAGAAATGTCAGATTTTAACGCTGAATTTAATGCCGGCCTTAAACGTGTTAATGACGCTCGTAATGCTCTTGATAATTTGCGCAACCAAGAAAATGTTTCATCTGACGAACGTCAAAAAGCAGATGCTGAACTTAAGGCAGCTGAAGATGTAATGAGAAATCTACAACAAAAACGTTCGTCACTTGAACAAAATATCTTTGACTTAGAAAGCAAAATGATTCATGAAGCCAGCGCTTTCCGTTCGCATAGAGATCGATTGGATCTTTTGCGCAAAGAAGGCAAATGGTATAATCAAGATATTTTGGACAAAGATGCGGCAGCTATTAAGAGGATGTCTGACTTTAGGATGGAAAAAACACCTCAAAATGTCGGACGCACCGGTGATTTTGACGGATATATCAAAAATGCCCATGAAAAAGTTGCCTTTTTTAATCAATTTATGAAATAGAGGTTGTTAATGCTTAAGTATATAAACATAACCAAGATTTTGAGGCTGCTGGTCATTCTGCTGCCGGTTATGTTTATGCTTACAGGCTGTGACGACCAAGGTGTTGATGCCGAAAACACAAAAAGCGAACAAGAACTTGCCGAAGAACAGCGTGCTTGTTGGCAAGACAAAGTAATGACCCTGCTCTATGACACCATGGGTACGCTTGCCATGCAGACCTATAAAAATATTACGGCAGGTGCCCTAAATCTGATGATGGTAGCCTTTGCCATATGGTTTGCTTTCAGACTTTTGAAATTTGTCAGCTCGGTGTCAGAAGAAAACTCCGGGCAAGTGTGGAATGAAGTGTTAAAACAGCTGTTTATTTGTATGTTTTGCGGGCTTTTGGCCAGCTCGACCGAAGGCTTGCTCAGCGTGCTTAACATGATTGTCTTTCCAATCTATAATGCCTTTTTAGAGTTGGGGGCGGCAATTCTTTCAGCCGCAGGCGACGGTTTTGTCGGAGAAGGTACGGGTGAATATGTGTTTTTTGGCATGAAAATGCCGGATTCCGCCGTTATTTGTAAAATGGCCGGGCGCGCCGAAGCAACACTCGACGGATTTCCGGAAGCACCGCGCACCATGATGAACTGTATGATTTGTGCCGTTAATGAGCGTCTGAGCTTTGGTAACTATCTGGCTTATCAAGTTTTGCGCGCACCCGGAATTACGCCAACCATTGTCGGCTTGCTGATTTTGTGCTGTTTTACAATTATTAAACTGACCTTTGTCTTTTATCTGGTTGATACGGTCTTTCGTTTTACCATGATTGTGGTTTTGTTGCCTTTGTTAATTATGGGTTATGCTTTTAAGCAAACGCAAGGTTGGACGACGCAAGGACTTAAAACCATGCTGAATTCCGCCGCTTATATGATGGCAATATCTATTATGATTGCCATTGCTTTACTCGCCATTGTACAAATTTTGCAAGATAATACCATTATTGACCAAAATATGGACCCCAAAGTGGTATTTAAAGAATTTAACGGGCCGGTGTTGGCTTTGCTCTTAATCTCTTTTATGATTGTGGGGACTATGGGCGTGGCCGGACAAATTGCCGGCGCTCTTATCGGCGGCAGCGGCGATACCAAGTTCCAGAAACTGCTCAAAGGGCTGTTGGGATGGATTGCCGGTTTGGTCACCATGGGCGTGGGCAGTGCCTTAATGAAAGTTAAGCAAGTAAAACAAGCTGCCGACAAAGTTAAGGCCGCCAAAGCCAGATATAATAACTTTAAGGCAAAGATGAACAGATTTGCGGGAAGAAAATAGATGAAAAACCGAGTTGACATAAACTTTCTTTCCTGCCTCAAAAAGCTGTTGCTGATTGCGGCGGCGGGAATCTTTTTGTCTTGTATCTTGATACCTGCGACAACACAGCCTGCATTGGCTGCAGATGCCAACCCCTATGAAGAGCTCGGCGACCCTCAGACACAAAAGAGTTTTTGGGCCAGAGTTAAAGATATTGGCAGAGCTGCAAGCGGAGATTCATCTAAGAATTGTCCGCCGATGTCTGAAATCAGAGAAAGATATATGGGAAATTGTTATTCTTGCAAAGTTATTAAAACTCTGATGGAAACTTTTATTAAAGCATGTTCTAAAACTTATAGCGTTTCACGCGAGGCCGGTGTTAAGGTGTTGATTGTCGGCTCAATGATTTGGCTGATGATTTTTGGGTTGAAAAATGTGTCTTCGCTTACGAATCCGGAACCGGCGAATATGATTAATCAATTGGCGGGGTTCGGCTTCAAAGTATTGGTGGCTTATGTGGTGATTGTGTCGGGTATCAGTACATTCGTTACTTATATTATTAATCCGATTTTATCGGCCGGTGCGGATTTTGGTATGGCGATTATGAATTATACATTAGATGATTTAGCCCCAGAAAACGCTTATAACGGCAACAGCGATATTATTTCAGCTGCGGTTATTAATAAAATTATGGCCCTAACTCAAGGGTTGTCTGATATGGTTTCTATTCATATGGCGATTGGCAACGGCATGATGTGCTTTGGTTGGGAACAAGGATTCAGGTTATTTGGCTTTGTTTGGTGGTTTAAGTTTTGGCTGTGGTTTTGCGGCTTGTTGATTTGGGTCGCCGGTTTTGTATTAACCTTGTCTATCAGCTATTATCTGCTCGATATGGCCTTTAAAATCGGGTTTGCCGTTATTGCTTTACCGATTGTTGTCGGCTTGTGGCCCTTCAAACTAACCGAAGGAAGATTGAAGACCTGTTTTTCAATTATCTTGCGGTCGGCCTTTGTCTTTATCTTTTTGGCCATTATGGCAACGCTGGCACTATTTTTGGTATCCTCCTCTTTTAATAATGTCGATAACCTATTTATAGCAATGGATAATGATGACGTTGATTATGTGGAAAAAATCTTTGATATTACCAGTGCTATTTTCTATATTGTGCTGTTTTGCTATATTTATGCCATTAAACTTATCGGTGATGCTGTAAAACAAGCTGATAAATTCTCCGGAGACAGTATTTTCGGAAGCTCTTCACCGATGCATCATATTGCAACTCAGGCGACAGCTTGGGTCCAACATCAGGCGGGAAAGCCTTTGGCTTATGCCAGAGATGTGGCAACACATCAGGCCGGACGACTGGCAAAAGGAACTTTAAAAACAGCCGGAAATGTCGCGGCTCATCCGCAGCGTTCCATCCGCAATGCCAAAGCTTCTGCCGTTAAGGCCGCCGGACAGACTGCAAAAGCCGCCGGACAGGCAACCAAAGCCGCCGGAAAAGGTGTTGAAATGGCCGGAAAAGGCTTATCTGCAGCCGGTAAGGCTGCCAATGCCATCCCCGTTGTCGGGCAGGTGATCGGCGGCGCCATGATAGCCGCCGGCACCGCGACTCAGGCTGCCGGGAAAGCTGTTCAGGCAGCCGGGGAAGCCGCCAAGAAAACCGGAGAAACCGTCAAAAAAGGCGGAGACGCCATGAAAAACAAACCCGAAAAGAAAGAGGGAGGAAATTCATGATGATGCATAAAATCCGCAACATTATCTTCTCTTTTGGGGCTTGCAAAAACTTGTTGTTTTGGGGTGTAGCGGCTCTTGTCGTCTTTGGTTTCTGGGATTTGGCCTTTGCCGAAGATGTGCCTTGTCGCCCAAGTGATTACCGAGAAAATCTGCGCACTTGTTGGTTTTGCCAATTATTTGAAGTTGTTTTTAACACTGCCAGTACCATCGCTTTGAAAAGTTATCAGGCTTTGGCTCAACCCGTGGCCTATGTGGTAGCCGTGTTTACCGGTATTTGGGTGGTGATGACCCTTATCTCATTTTTATCTTCTTTGGAAAGTAAAGATGCCAAAGGGTTGATTAAATCTATTTTGAACCAAGCATTTCTGCTTATGATTATTATGTTTTTCTTGCTTAATGATACGGCAGACTTTTTTGCTTTGGCATTAGAGCCGATTTTTAATACCGGCTTCAAACTGGCGCAAGTCGTGGTTAGCCCCGAAGCAGGCAACTGCACAAGCGGCAGCGGTATCCTGACTGACGGCGGCCTGCCCCCTTCCATGGGTACGAGTATTGTCTGCACCATTCAAGTTTTGCAAAACAGTTTGCAAGATGTGATGTCTATCGGCTATTCTGCCATGTGTGTCGGCTTTCGCCAAAAAGCAATTATTGAATTTTTTATTCCGCATTTCGGCTATTTATTTTCAGGGCTTTTGATTTGGCTCGGGGCTTTGATTTTGCTTATCGGTTTTCCGTTTCTTTTGATTGATTCCGTCTTGCAGTTAGCCGTGGCTTCCGCTTTATTGCCGGCAGCTATCGGCGCTTATGCTTTTAAGGCAACCAGAAAATATACAGGAAATATCTGGAAGACCTTTATGACGGCAATGTTTAACTTTATTTTCTTAAGTGTTATTATTGCCATTTTGTCAGAAGCCATTCGTCAGACACTCTCCGACAGTATTGACAAGGCAACCTCTGATCAGGTTATGAATCAAGGAAATGTCGAACTCCTTTTGTCAGAACTAAGTTGGACCGGCGTGGCTTGGCTTAAGGTTATATTTATTTTGCTCTTGGCTTGGGCGGTTTTGAAAGAAGCTAACGCCTTTGCCAAACAATATGGCGGCGGGGGATTTACTTCTTCTTTGGGACCGGTTATCGGCGGTGTCTTGGCCAGCGGCGCCAAAAATACGGCCACCAAAGCCGGAAAAGCCGTGTGGAATGAAGGAAAAGAATTTGCCGGTGCGGTTAAAGATACGCTTAAATCAAAATCTCATGTGCGTAATATGGAGCGTACAGCAAACAGGCTAAATAACCGGTTTAAAAATGCTAAAGATAATGGAGACGGCACCAAAACTTATACCAACCGCTGGGGCAGAAAATTTACCTTAAAACAGGGTGAGGACGGCGGCGTTAGCTCACAGCATAAAACTCTTTTCGGCAGAACCGTCGAGCGTAGCTACTCAGTGGGCGATGATGGCACAATCAGTATTGACAAAAACAAATCGCACAAAGGTTTTATTACCGGAAGAGTTAAGGAAACAAAAACCCATTCCGACAGCGTAATGACCGTGAAATCACATTATGTTGACGGCAAATATCAATATACCGATGAGCCAAAAATTAATTCTGCCGTGGCAAAAAATATGCACAACAATGACGGCAGTTATAACACAGATGCAATTGCTCAATTGCAAAGCAGTATGAAAAGCATGGACAAAGGACAACAAGCCGCCGTCATTAAAACAATTATTGCCCAGAGTATTCCGCATTCGGACATTAACCATTTTTCACGCAGTGATGACGTTGAGGTCACCAAAGGCACCGATGATAAAGGGCGCAATTATACCGAAGTTGTCGAAAAACGCGGCGGCCAAACTTATCGGTATCGTTTAACCGAGGGAAGCAGCGGCAGAATGCTCAGCGAAATTAATGTTGAAAGCACCAATAAAAAAGGTAATACGCGCATTAAACGCTTGGCAACAGACGGTATTATTAATCATAAGTCGGATGTTGTCGTTGATGCTAACGGTAATATAATCTCATCCGTCGGACCTTCAGAAACTACCTTCAGCGACTATTACAAAGCCCATAAAACGGTTGATGCTTACGGCAATATGTCTTCACGAGTGCCGCAAGGGGAAATTATGATGGACCAAGAATTGGTTGGCGATGCCGTCACTCACGCAAAAAATGTCAGATTAGAGCGCGAAGAGGACTTTACGCTTAAAGAATTTTCCAAATAATTTGTACACAAATTGTCTTTTTTTGTACTAATTTTCTTGATTAATCTCAAACTTTAAGTAAGATGAGCTTAATCTGATTTATGATGTGTTTTAAGTTGTATTATAAGGGGTCTTGCTAAAATGGAAGAGATTATTTTCCCGAACCAAATTAGAATGTACAGACGTTTGCGCGGCCGCTCCATGCAAGAGCTTGCCGACCATTTGGGCGTCAGCCTTTCGGCTATTTCAAAAATTGAGAAAGGGTATCGCCGCGTTGATCAGGAACAATTGGTTCGCGTGGCCGAATTTTTGGATTGTACGTTGCAGGATTTGTTTGTTAACGAACAAAATTCTCAGCAGGAAATTGTTCAGGCTTGGCGCCGTGAGCAAGAAAGACGCAATAAGATTAATGAAAAAACCGGTCTTAAAACTTTGGGTGCCGGTTTAAGACAAATCAGAAACGAAAAGAATCTGACCCTTATTGAAGTTGCCGAAAGCGCAGATATGACTCTTTCGGTTTATCATCGTATTGAGATGGGGCAACGCGAAGTTTCAGATAAAGAATTTAAAAATATTTCTAAAGCGCTTAGCATGGAACCCGAGGCCTTGCGTGAGGCGATTAAAGGCCTTGAAGACAAAGGTATGCTTGAAGAAATTATTCAACGCAACGATGCCAAGTATAAACTCTTGTCTACACCGCGCGGCGCTATTTCTTCTTTTGGTACGGCGAATCCCGAAAATGTGAAAATTTCGGTCTTCGGCTTGGCCGGAAACAACGGAAATATTTTGGTTGATTTTGAACAAGAGACCAAAAAAGTTCTGCGTCCTTCCATTCTGTCAGGCAAAAAAGAGGCTTATGCTCTTAATTTGTGCACCAGAAGTTTGGGAAGCCTGTTGCCGACACGTTCAGTTTTGTTTGTTGACCCGCAAGATGTGGTCAGTGTCGGTGATATTGCCGTTTATTATGTTAGTGAAACCGAAGCCATGGTTATCAGTGTGCGTGAAGATGATAACGGCAGACTTTACGGCATGAGATGGAATCCGGATGAAAAAATCGAAATCAATAATAATGATTTGAATAAAATTCATAAGGTGGTTGCCATCTATTTATAGATTTTTTACCTTCATACAGCCTCGCTTTTGCGAGGCTTTTTTTATGCGCTAAAAATCTTGCTTTTTTGCAATTTTGTTAACCTGAAATTTATATATTATCCCTTAATATCCTTAATATGCATGGACTCTGAGCAATTGCTCAATAGATTCGGGGTTGTTTATTTGGTTGAAACGACAGAAAATATTAAAGGGTATTTTAATCCGGCCGAGAAAAACAAAGGCGAGGAACCTATTGTTATTGCCCAAAGATATTTAAACATCTTTCGCCAATTGCATATTTTTGATGATGCCAGAAAAGCCTCTTTTAACCAAAAACTTTTAGAGTTGCCGGCCGAAATTCGCGGTATGTTTGCTAATTTGCCGGGCGGTTCTACTTTACAGGAATATGTTAATAATCTGGAGAAAAAGGCCGGCATCAGTCATGAAAATGTTTTGCCGTCTTCTGCAACAACCGGCGCCTCAAAAGAAGAACTTTCTCAAGCAAAAATTTTGGCAACGGCTTTAGCCGAAGCTCAGGTACAAGCTGCCGCCCAAATGCAGGCTCAAGCCCCGATAATGACCGCGGCTCCCGCCGTCGGAGTTGCTGCCCCGTCTAAAATCGTGGCTGACGCCGCCTTTGCTCAAGAGATTGCCAAAGCTTTGTCTGCAGCCATTCAACATTCTGATGACAATCATCGGCAAGAATATGTTGAATTGGTCAAGGCCATTAACGCGTCTCAAGAAAGAATCGCCTCTCTGTTGACGACAAACAGACCTGTTGCGGGAGCGGGCACCGCTTCCCCGGAAGCTGCCCCTCAAGTTGTTTCCGTTCAAGGACAAAGTGAGGATATTGCTACGCTGACGAAAGCTATTAAGGATTCTCAGCTGCAAATGGCTAAAATGTTTTTGCAATTTTATAACTCAAAACTGGCCAACCCCGAAAAAATGGTCAGCGCCGAAATTACGGAAGCCGTCACCAAAGCCATTACCGATTCACAAATGCAGATGGCTAAAATGTTTTTGGAACATCAGGACAATATGGCCGCTCATATGCCGGTTTCGACCGCGACGACAAGCGATAATGTTAAAATTATAGATAACAGCGAGGCAATTATTAAAGCTATCGGCGAATCGCAAAAAGAAATGGCTAAACTTTTGATGCAAAATAATATGCAAAGCCAAAGCAGTGCCAGCAATAATAATGCTAATAATATTCAAATTAATACGGCGCCGAATTTTCCGCCTTTGGAAGATTTGGTCGGCGGTATTGTGAAAGCGCAATCTGAAATTTTTCGCGAAGTGGCACAAAATCAAACAAAAGAGCTCACCTCAATTATCGGGTTAGCCTTGAAAGAGAGTCAGCAGATTTCGACAAAGACCATTGTCGAAGCGCTGAAAGGTTTTCATGAAGAAAATTTGAAGTTTTTGGAAGCACAGGCCGCCAAAACAATTGCCGTGCCGGTTTATCAAACAGTGACCACGGCGCCACTTGCTGACCCAATTGTCCAACCCAAAGCGCAGCCTCCGCTGGCCGAAGATGAACTTTCGGAAAATGACATGAGCGATATTCAGACTGCTGCCGAGGAGCCGGTTTCCACAAAAAAGAAAAAGAAGAAAAAGAAGAAAAAAGATAAAAGCGAAATTTTGAGCCGCGAAGCTCCCGCTTTTGATACAGACACGCAAAATTGGGATTTGAGCAGCTTGGATATCCCCTCCGCGGAGAATAAACCTGCCGACCAAAATGAGAGCCAAAGCGAAGACAATGATATCTTTGATT
>CALXWF010000100.1 GCA_944392285.1 uncultured Alphaproteobacteria bacterium
GTACTTTTATCCTTAAATCTTATTATACGCCACGCATATCAAGCTATTCAAATGTGGGTTATTAATACAGAAATATCGGGGAAAATTTTTAGTCACGTACTTATTTGTACGCTCAAAAAATTTTCCCCTCATTTCTTATTACTAACCTCATATATCGGCCTATTCGTTTTACAGATAATATACTTTTATCCTTAAATCTTATTATACGCCACACATATCAAGCTATTCAAATGGGGGTTATTAATACAGAAATATCGGGGGAAATTTTTAGTCACGTACTCATTTGTACGCTCAAAAAATTTTCCCCTCATTTCTTATTACTAACCTTATATATCTGCCTATTCGTTTTACAGATAAAATCTTGTCCGTAAGATATTATAACTCTTAAAATTTCCTTGCTGAATCTTATATATACGGTTAAATTATACTTTCAAACGGGAGTGAGAAAGTATAATGATTGCAAAACTCAGAGGAATTATTGACACCATCGGAGAAGATTTTTGTATTATTGATGTCAACGGTGTCGGTTATTTGGTTTCGGCTTCGGTTAAAACTTTGGCCAAACTCAACAAAGGAATCGAAGTCAGCCTTTTGATTGAGACCATTGTCAGAGAAGACAGTATCTCTTTGTATGGCTTTTTTGACCCACTGGAAAAAGAGTGGTTTAATACCTTAACAAAAGTACAGGGGGTCGGAGCAAAAGTCTGCCTCAGTATCTTGTCGGCTTTAACGCCGATGCAGATTGCGCAGGCAGTATCGGCTCAAGATAAAAATTCCTTTACCAGGGCGAACGGAGTCGGCCCCAAACTTGCGGCTCGCTTGATTACCGAGTTGAAAGACAAAATCGTGACGATTCCGGTTACAGAATTTGCGAAGGAAGTTGATATGAATCTTACCCCCGAACAAGAAGCTCAAAGTTATGCCGACAGTCTTGTCGGTCGTGATGAAAACCCCATGAAAATCGAAGATGCCATTTCGGCTTTGGTTAATCTTGGGTATCAGCGCTTGGAGGCTTATCGTGCCGTTAATAAAGTGGCAGTGGAAAATCCGGATGCCGATGTGGCTTTTCTGATTAAAAATGCTTTGAAAGAATTTGCTGTAAAGGACTAAAATTTTATGGAAGAAGAAAGACTTGTCAGTCCCAAAAAAATGCCCGAAGACGAAGCTCAAGCCAATGCGCCGGTCAGTCTGCGCCCGACCTCGCTTGCTGATTTTGTCGGACAAAGAGAGGTATGCGCCAACCTAAAGGTGTTTATTGAGGCTGCCAAAAAAAGAGGCGAAGCTCTTGATCATGTGTTGTTATTTGGTCCGCCGGGGTTGGGTAAAACTACTTTGGCTTCTATCGTGGCTAAAGAACTCGGTGTCGGCTTTCGTGCCACTTCTGCACCGATGATTTCAAAATCAGGTGATTTGGCCGCTATTCTTACAAATTTGGAACGCAATGATGTTCTGTTTATTGATGAAATTCACCGCTTGAATCCGGCAATTGAAGAAGTCCTTTATTCGGCCATGGAAGATTTTCAGCTTGATTTGATTATCGGCGAAGGGCCTTCCGCGCGTTCGGTCAGGATTGATTTGCAACCTTTTACTTTGGTTGGCGCGACCACGCGTTCGGGTATGCTGTCAACGCCGTTGCGTGAGCGTTTCGGCATTCCTCTGCGGTTAGATTTTTACTCTCCCGAAGAGTTGAAAAAAATTGTTGTCAGAGGCGCAAATTTGCTTGGAATGCCCTTATCTGACGACGGCGCTTTGGAAATTGCCAAACGTTCTCGCGGCACACCGCGCGTGGCCGGTCGCCTGCTGCGGCGCGTGCGTGATTTCGGTATGATTGCCGATGTGGCACAAATTGATAATCAGTTGGCAGATAATGCCTTGCGTCGTTTGAATGTCGATAAATACGGGTTGGATGCCTTTGACCGCCGTTATCTTAATTGTATTGTTCAAAACTACGGCGGCGGGCCGGTCGGTGCCGATACTTTGGCGGCAGCTCTTTCAGAAGAACGTGACACCATTGAAGAAGTGATTGAACCGTTTTTGCTCAAACTCGGTTTCTTGCAGCGGACACCGCGCGGCCGTGTTATTTCAGACTTGGGTTGCGAATATCTCGGTGTGCCCAAAATGCGCAAAAATGTTAAACAATATCAGGAAGATTTATTTCAGGAGTAATTTTAATGTATGAAGTTTTAGCGCCTGCCGGTAAAATGCAGGGAAAAGTTTTTGCCTTTCCGGTTCGGGTTTATTATGAAGATACGGATGCCGGCGGAATTGTCTATTATGCCAATTATCTGAAATTTGCCGAACGCGCCAGAACAGAGTTTATCAGAAGTCTCGGTTGCCGCCAGCAAGATGCTTTGGAAGCTGATGATGCTTTTGGTTTTGCCGTCAAACATTTGGAGATCGACTATCATCGGCCGGCGGTTTTGGATGATGCTTTGGTTGTCACTTGTCAGGTGGTTGAGCTTAAAGGTGCTTCAGCCGTCATGGCACAAGAAATTTGGCGTGATGATGAGTTGCTCGTCAGCCTCAAAGTGCAGGTGGCACATTTGAGCTTGAAGAAAAAACGGCCGGTTCGTCTGCCCGAAAATTTGGCACAAGCTATTCAAAAACTTATGTAAATTTAATTAAATCTTTAAGAATTTGTGCTAGCGTGAGCAAAAATTCAGATAATTTTTTATGCAAAAAAGGAATGTAAAAATATGGATACGCAAACTTTGGCAGATGTAACTTCCGCTGCCGGCGGAATGTCTATGTGGGACTTGGTTTGGGCCTCTGATTTGGTGACCAAAGTGGTGATGATTGGGTTGATTGCCGCTTCGGTTTGGTCTTGGGCCATTATTATTGAAAAATTCGGCACTCTACGCCAGGTCAAACAATTATCCCGCCAATTTGAAGAAAAGTTTTGGTCCGGCGGCTCTTTAGACCGTTTGTATGAAAATATCGGCAACCGTCCGCGCGATCCGATGTCGGCGATGTTTGTTGCCGCCATGAAAGAGTGGAAACGCACCAATATCTTAAAGTCAAAAACCGACAGAGCATTCCGCGGGGTGTCTTTGCAACAGCGAATCGAAAAAGCCATGATGGTATCTATGGATAAAGAGGTTGATGAGCTTGATACGCGCATGGGCTTTTTGGCCTCAACAGGTTCGGTTGCGCCGTTGGTCGGTTTGTTTGGAACGGTTTGGGGTATTATTAACTCTTTTAATGCCATTGCCACCACGCAGAGCAATTCATTATCGGCTATGGCTCCCGGTATTGCCGAGGCTTTGTTTACAACGGCTTTCGGCTTGATTGCCGCCATTCCGGCCGTGGTCGCTTATAACAAAATTTCTTCCGATATTGATCGTTATGCCAAAAAGCTGGAGAATTTTATGGGTGAGTTTTCAACCATTCTCTCGCGTGAAATTGATGATACGGCCATTAAAGCTGATATGGCAGGAGAATAATTATGGCTTTTAATATGCAAACGCCGCGACGTTCACAAAGATTCAGCCGCCGCAATGCCGAAATTAACATGACCAATTTGATGGATGTTATGATGGTGTTGTTGGTGGTGTTTATGGTGGCGGCGCCGCTCATGACCTCGGGTATTGCGCTTGACTTGCCCAAAGTCGGCGGAAAAGCTCTGACCGGAGAAGAGACCTCAATTAACATAAGTGTTGATAAAGAAGGCTATTTTTATATCGGCGAAACCGAAATTCCGGCCGAAAAAATTGTTGAAAAATTAAATGCCATTCGCGCCAATAACCAAGAAGTCAGCGTGACGATTTCTGCCGATAAAGATGCTCAATACGGCAGAGTTATCGGACTGATGGCTTTGCTTAAAGAGGCTAATTTTGATAAAGTCGGTCTTAAAACCGAGGCCAAACCTCTTAACAGGAAGAAAAAATAGCCGATGAAAGAAGCCTTGTATAAATCTTTGGCCTTACACGTGGTCGTTTTTTTGTTGATTATTATCGACTTGCCTTTCTCATGGTTTCATAAACCGGTTATCTCTCAAGTGCCGATTATTGTTGATTTGAATCAGGTCAAAATTTCAGAGATGACGAATCTGCCGGCTAAAGCCAAGTTTGGTAAGGAAGACAAAAAAGCCAGTACCATTAAACGCAAGGTTGAAGAAAAATATACGCAAGAAGATAAAAAGGCGCCGCCGGTTCCTGAAAGCAAACCTCTTAAAAAAGATACTGTCGAGCCCGCTAAAGAAGAAGCTGCACCCACGCCGCCCAAAAAAGACTTTTTAGTGGCGCCGCAGCCCAAAAAAACGGCTCTTCCCAAACAAAAGCTTGAAAAACCAAAACCCAAGCCGCAAGCAAAAGCTCCGAAAAAGGCTGAAAAACCTAAAGACAAAAAGTCTCCGACTTTGGTTAACCCGCTTAAAAGTTTGTTAGCCTCGGTTGATGCTTTGGAGAAAAATTTGGGCGAAACAGATGCCGAAGCCACCATCAAAGAAGGGACAAGCGTTAATAATATGGGGGTTGAAGGCGGGGTAGGCGGCTCTTATTTCAGCGAGCTGTCAATCTCAGAAACAGATGCCATAGCCGGTCGCCTGCGTGCTTGTTGGAATCTGGACCCCGGCGCCATGGGGATTCAAGATATGGTTGTCAGCATTCGTGTTGTCTTAGGCTCGGACGGCAGTATCCGCGAAGTTAAAATTTTAGACAATGACCGCTACAACAGTGACGCTCATTTCCGTTCAGTTGCCGACAGTGCGCGTCGAGCCGTATACATCTGCTCTGATGTCTACAAAATCTTTCCCGAAAAATATGCCGATCGCTATGATATTTGGAAAGAGATGTTGTTGAGGTTTAATCCGATGTCCGGCCAAGTCATGTAAAAATCCCGCTCTATGGTCGTCTAATACAGAAACATCGGGGTAAAATTTTTAGTCACGTACTAGTTTGTACGCTCAAAAAATTTTCCCCTCGTTTCTTATTATACGCCTCATATATCGGAATTTTATAAAAGCTTGTATAACGGGCAACTAATACAGATTTTGCGGAAAGCCGGACCGGTCACGTACTTCTATGTACGCTGCGGTACTTTTGCCCTTAAATCTTATTATTCACGCACGCTATCCGAACTTTTTGGCAAAATTCCGCTCAGGACGCCTAATATAGAGATTTCGAGGTAAAACTATCCCTTAGGGTTTAGTTTGGCAAAGATAAGTTCATCACGATAAGTGCCATAGGCAAATAATCCGTCGCGACGGCAGCCTTCATATTGGTAGCCGCAACGTTTGGCTACGGCCGCCGAAGCCAAATTATCTTTTTCACAGCGAATTTCCAAGCGGTGGATGCCTGCGGCAAACAAAGTCTCTTCAACCAGCTTAACAAAGCCTGAGGCATAGCCGTGGCCGGTGCTGTTTTTATCCAGATAATAACCAAATGCGGCACAGCTGTTGTCATAATCTATGGTATGAATACCGCCGGCCCCGACTAATTTGCGGCTTTGAGGGTCAAGGTAGACATATTCATAGCTGTCTTGTTTTTGCCAATTGGCTAAAAAACGGTCTGTGGTTTTGGCCACGCTTTCAATATCGGTGACGCTGTCTACCCAAAACAAATAGCGACGTAAAAATTCTCGTGAGCCGTCAATTAAGGCAAACAAGGCTTCATCATATTGATGATTGCGTTGTTCCAATAAGACTTGTTCGGAGCATAAATTTTTCGGTAATGTAATTTTAGAAACCATAAGCCCTCTTGGAAATTACTTGGTTGATTTGGATTTTGCTTTGTTGTTTTTCTTCTTTCAGCGGATGCCATAAAATGGCGTTTCTTTCTTTATCCCAGGCGGTGCCGATTAACCCGCATTGCGACATCTTTTGCATTTTGTTAAACAAAATCGGCACATTGGCATGAACATCACTGCCTAAGGCAAGTTTTTGTGATTTATCAATGTCAATGTTCAAACTTTCACTTTGATAAAGGGCTTTTTGCAAATAAATTACTTTGGCGCCGTCTTCCGGGTCATAACCGACTTTGGTAATTTGCATTCCGTATTGCAAGGCATTTACCCAGCTGGCCGGATTATCGGCGGCAATTTGCGTAATGGCAATTTTGCGTCCGTGGAATCTGGCAACTTCTTCCCTGGTTTTTAACATTCTTTTCATCAGCCCTTGGCCCCGATAATCTTTGTCTACCAAAACCGCCTTGAAAACCGCAATTTCAGAATTTTTATAATTAGAGGCATATTCCGGCAGTTCACGCTTTTGGTCGTCTGCAGGCAGGCTTAAGATAGATTGCGAAACCAACTTGTTGCCGTCAAACAGCCCAAAAACATGAGCAGTATTGCTATTTAGGGCTTTGGCAAAGTCTTCTCTGGTGCGGTGCAAAATAAAATGTTGTTCGTCCGGATGAAAACCGCTGATAATTTTGTTTTGCAAAGCTATCAGGTTATCAAGGTCGTTAATGTCCAGTTTTCTTAATTCTAATTTGTTATTTGTCACTTCTAAAATCCTCAAAAAAAAAGATTTGAACTAAAGTCAAATCTTGCAACCGTTTTTTTATTTTTAGGGAAGCTCCCTTGAGCATAATAAAAATCATCGTCGCAAGTTGTGGCGGCGGTTACCTCGGAACAGAATTTTAGAAATCCGTAAAAACATTTTATTTTCCCGTAAAAAAACAATCTTATCTTATGCTAAAGGAAAAATTTTTATTGTCAAATAAAATTATTTACCTAAAATTATTTTAGTTTTTTAAGAGGGAAAAATTATGTCCGATGCCATAAATTTATGCAAAAAATTGGTTCAATTTCAAAGTGATAATAACAATAATCGCGAGGCTTTGCTTTATTTGCAGGCTTATTTGCAAGAGCTTGGGTTTGAGGCCGAGATAATCAGCTTTAGCGCCAAAAATGGTCAAAAAGTTGATAATTTGTGGGCCAAAATCGGCCAAGGTGAGCCGCATTTGCTGTTTAACGGGCATATGGATGTTGTTCCCGCCGGTGATTTGAGCCTTTGGAATTTTCCGCCTTATGCGGGAGAAGATGACGGCGAATATCTTTACGGACGCGGAATTTCAGACATGAAAGGCGGTATTGCTTGTTTTGTTGCGGCGGTTAAAGAGTTTTTGCAGCAAGGCAGTTTTAAGGGCGCGATAAGTTTGCTGATTTCCGGCGATGAAGAAGAAACCATTGTCGACGGAACGGAGCGTCTGCTTGAATATACGGCCGCTAAAGGTGAGAAATATGATTTTGCCATTGTCGGCGAGCCTTCTAATCCGCACAAATTGGGAGAAGCGCTTAAAATCGGTCGCCGCGGTGATGTTTTTTTCAAAATTATCTCAAAAGGGGTGGCCGGACATACGGCTTATCCGCAGTTGGCGGTTAATCCGGTCAGCAATTTGGTTAATTTTTTGCATAATTTGCTTGCCAAACCTTTAGACAAAGGTAATGCTTTTTTTGAGCCGTCAACCATGGCTTTGACCACCATAGATGTTAAAAATCCGGCTTCAAACGTTATTCCCTCAGAAGCCGTGGCCGGTTTGGATGTGCGTTTTAACAGCGAGCACAGCGGTACGTCTTTGATTGAAAAATTGCGCCAAGAGGCCGCTCGTGCCGAAGGTGAGTTTGTGATTGAACCAAAAATTTTCGGTGAATCTTTCTTAAGTGCCAAAGGCGGTGCTTGTGAGATATTGGTTGAAGCCATTCGTGAGGTTTGCGGCCTGACGCCGGAATATTCTACCGGCGGCGGAACATCTGACGCTCGTTTTGTAAAAAACTATTGTCAGGTTGTTGAGTTTGGGCTTATCAGCGAAAGCATTCATAAAACCAATGAGCGCGCCAAACTTCAAGATATTGAGGCATTGCAAAAAATTTATACCCTCTTTTTGCAAAATTATTTTGCCAAAATCTGATTGAGGGTCTTTTCGAACTCGGCTTTGACATTGCGTTTGGCATTAAATTTTTGGTCAAGTTTAATGCGTTCGTTGCTGTTCATCTGCTTAAGGTCGTTGTCCAGATTGGCGTTAGACGGACGTTCGCCGGTGGCGGCAATATATTCAAGGTCTTGTAAATATTCTTGATATTTGCGTTGGTATTCCGGTGTGTCCGAAAGATTTTGGACAACGCTTTTTTCAGCCGGTGTCGGTGCAACAACCGGCGCGGGAGCCTTGGCGGCGGTTGTCGGTGCCGTATTCGGTGTTTGTTCAACAACCGGCAGGGGTTGTTCTTGCGGTGCGGGGGCTGTTGTTTCTTCTGCGGGAATTACCGGCTGTTTGTAATAGGGCATCGGCAGTTTTTCCGGCTTTGGTTGGGCTGATTTGGGAATGAAAAAATTCGGTTCTATTTTTTTGCGTACATAACCGCCGGTCTGCGCCCAAGCTACAGAGGCGCAAATAACGGCAATAGCTGCCAAAGCTGCAAAAATCTTTTTCATTTTTTTCTCCTGCCTTATTGTTTTAAGTTTAGAAATAAAAACTTTCAATTCGGTTAATAATTTTTAAGAAGTTTGTTTTACACTTGCCTTATGAAAAAAGTTTTGTTGACAGCAGGTATTTGTGCCTTTTTGTTGGTGGGGGCTTTTGAGGCTTTAGCCCAAAAGGCCAGTATTAACTATGTCTATGATAAAGGAAACCCCAAGCCGAAGCTCACCTTTGAGCCGGATGCAACTTTTTTGCAGGCTGCTGATTGTCAAGAGATTGTTGCTACGCCGGAGGTGAATATTTATACTTCTTATGGCAAGCTGCAATATGACTTTGGCCGCAATCGGGCGCAGTTGACGGGGTTGGGCAAAAAATTCGGTATTGTCGAACAAGGCGTGTTCGCTGCCGGTTTGGCTGTGGTTGAGGTGGCTTGGGAGATTTCGCTTAATACATTGTCACATGAACTCGCTAACGGCAAAATTTGTGTGGTTCCCTCAAGTGTGGATGTCTTTATCGGTTATCAAAATCCGGTTATTTATGTTGATAAAGGGTTGAAACCTCATAGTTGCGAATATAATTTGGTGGTGCGGCATGAACAAACGCATCAACAAATTAATAAAGCGGCTTTGGATTATTTTTTGCCGATGTTTCATGATGCCACACAGCGTATCGGCCAAAGTATTTATCCGCGCGAGGTAAAAAAGGTTGATGCCATTGAACAGGCCACAATCGATTTGACCCAAGAATATGCGCAAAAACTTGAGCCTTTGGTTAGTTTATTTAAAACCGAGCTTTTGCTAGAGCAAAGCAAACTCGATAATCATACAAATTATGAGATGGAAGGCCGACTTTGTAAGAAAAATTAGTCAGCCGCCGTCTTGAAAGCAACTTCATCTAAAAAGCCGTTAATGCCTTTGAAGGCTGCGTCAATATATTCTATGTCTTTGGCAGAATTTTCCCGATAAAAAATGCGCACCGTGGTCATGCCGATTTCTTTGGGATATTTGAGGTTGCTGTAGCTGTCATCAACAAAAATGCAGTCTTTGGGGGCAAACCCGATTGCTTCGCAAAGCTGCAAATAAACATCGGCGCTTTCGTTCTTTTTGAGCGTGTTAAAATCTTCTACCGAGTAGAAACGCCCTTTAAACAACTCGTAAAGATCGATTTTTTTCAAAATCTTTTCAGCTAAGGAGCGGCTGGAATAAGTAAAGATAAATTGCTCAACCGGCAGAGATGCCAGACGCTCGGGCAGGCCGACAAAAGGCTCTATCAGCTCTACGGGAACATTGTTGTGATAGGCGTCATAAAAAGTTTTGGCATCAACGCCGTGTTCTTTATAAAAAAGCTCGCCGCCGTCGCGGTATTGGGCATAGGATTCTTTAACCTTTTTCTTGGCTGTTTCATAGTCAAGTTTGACCCCAAGATCCTTAACCAGAACTTTGGCCATAACGCCGTCTAAAACGTCTGAATATTCGGGCGTGATGCGATATAAGGTGTTGTCTAAGTCCCAGATGATGGCTTTTTTATCAAAAATCAATCTTTTTCTCCGTTGTTCTTATTCTTATTTCCTTAAGCAGATAATTAATAACAGATACAAAAATTTCGTCAACAGCGAATTGCTTCGGGCATATATATTTTTTGGCAGATGATGTGGTTGAATATTTGTTTGACCTGACTATATCAAGTTTGTCGTTTTAATTTAGTCAAAGGGGTTTGATATGAAACAGATATTGATTGTTTTTGCATGCGCATTGGTGGCCTTTGCCTGTAACAACTTTGCCAAAGCCCAAAACCAAGCCTCAGCCGTGGTCGGAAATCCTGACTCTGATAATTTGTTGATGATTGAAGAAGATTATCAGGTTATGACACAGCCGACTGCTCAGCCGCAGGCTCCGATGCCTGCAGATATGTCACAAGAAGGAAATGTTGAGGTTGCGCCCGTGCCGCAACAGGTTCCCGCTCAGCCAAATCAACCGACAGATGCCGCAATGCCGGCGGTTGTGGTGGATGAAATGACAGAGGTTGATACGCCCGACGCCTCGGCTCTTGAAGCCAGCGAAACGGTTTATCAATAAAAATTAAAAAACGCAAAATAAAAACCCGCTTAAATCCAGCGGGTTTTATTTTGATTCTAAAAATTTTATCAACAAATTAACCTTGACGTGCTTTTAATTTGGGGTTCTTTTTATTGATGACATAAACGCGACCTTTACGACGAACTACTTTGCAGTCCTTATCGCGAATTTTTTTAGTTTTTAATGAACTGTAAACTTTCATTTTTCTTCCCTTTACAATCAGTTTGAGCGCAACTTATTCTAAATCTTGTCTTTTGTCAACCTTAAAATTATAAACTTGTATAGAAATTTTTTTCTATTATAATAAGGCGGCAAGAAAAAGGAGCGTTTTTTGATGATTAAAAAACTTTGGTTTTTGGTTGTGGCTTTGGGCATGGCAAGTCCGGCGGTGGCGCAGATGAGTTATATGGATGAGGTTAAGGCTTTGGGGGCGGTTTCCGGTCAGGGCTTGGCTTGCGGTGCTTCAAAATATGATGATTTTGAGCTTTTGGCCCGCGCCATTATGCTCTCAAAAGCCCCGAGCGAAAAGCTGCGTAATGAGGCTGTTTATGCCTATAATGAAGCCAAAGCCAATGCTTATATTTCTAAACAAATGGACGGTTTTTATGAATGTACGCTCATTAACAGACGTTTTGACCGCCAAGAAATTTTTAAGACCGTGCTTTATGAAGACGGCACCCTCAAAATGCCTGACGGCAAGGTCATTACGCCGCGTTTTCCTTATGATGCCCGCATGATTTATAAAAAAGATGATAAAATCCGCGAAAACCTGCAGGCGATTTATAACGGCAGCGGTAACGGCAAAATTATAGATGTTAAGGTGCAAGATGCCACCATTGCCGCCGTCAATGCCCCGCAAGAAGCTGACGACTCGCGAGCAAAACTTAGAAATTTGCGTGCCGCGGGCGGCCAAAGCAGTGTCGGACATCTAAAACGTCGGTAACTTTTTAAATAGGTTGCAAATCCGTCTTTTTTCAGTATACTGCCAAAAAGTTTGAATTTGAGGAGTTGGAAATATTATGGCTGCTTATCAGTATATCTATGTCATGCAAAATTTGAGCAAAGTTTTTCCCGGTGGCAAAGAGCTGTTTAAGGGAATTACTTTGTCTTTTCTGCCCGGCGCAAAAATCGGCGTTTTGGGTGTGAACGGTGCCGGTAAGTCAACCTTGCTTAAGATTATGGCCGGCGTTGATAAAGAATTTAATGGTGAGGCTTGGGCCGCCGAAGGTGTAAAAATCGGCTATTTGGAACAAGAGCCGAAACTTGACCCCTCTAAAACCGTGATGGAAAATGTTATGGACGGGCTTGGCGAAACACGCGATTTGCTTAAAAAGTTTGAAGAAGTTTCAGCCAAGTTTGCCGAGCCGATGAGCGATGAAGAAATGGATGCTTTGATTAATGAGCAGGCCGAGCTTCAAGAAAAAATTGACGCCTGCAACGGTTGGGACTTGGAAAGAACCATTGCCATTGCCATGGATGCTTTGCGTTGTCCGCCGGCAGATGCCGATGTGACAAAGCTCTCGGGTGGTGAAAAACGTCGGGTGGCTTTGTGTCGTTTGTTGTTACAAAAACCCGATATGTTGCTTTTAGACGAGCCGACCAACCATTTGGATGCCGAATCTGTTGCTTGGTTGGAGCAGCATTTGAAAGATTATAAAGGAACGGTTGTTATGGTTACCCATGACCGCTATTTCTTGGATAATGTTACCGGCTGGATTCTTGAACTTGACCGCGGGCAGGGGATTCCTTATGAAGGAAATTACTCTTCTTGGTTGGAACAAAAGCAAAAACGTTTGGAACAAGAGGCCAGAGAAGAAACAGCCAGACAAAAGACTTTGGCCAATGAATTGGAGTGGATTCAGAAAAATCCGAAAGCACGTCAGGCAAAGTCTAAGGCACGTATTAATGCTTATGACGAGTTGCTTAATGCCGCGACCAAAGATAAAATTACGCAAGCACATATTAATATTCCCATGACCGAGCGTTTGGGTGATTTGGTAATTGAGGCCAAAAACATAAGCAAAGCCTTTGGGGACAGAGTTTTGATTGATAATCTTTCATTTAAAATTCCCAAGGGAGCCATTGTCGGTATTATCGGGCCTAATGGTGCCGGAAAAACCACGCTGTTTCGGATGATTACGGGGCAAGAAAAACCCGACAGCGGCGAGATTCGAATCGGTGATACCGTTGATTTGGGCTATGTTGATCAATCGCGTGATAATTTGAACCCAGATAAAACCGTGTGGGAAGAAATTTCTGACGGTTTGGACATTATTCAGCTTGGTAAAAAAGAAATGCCTTCTCGCGCTTATGTCGGTCAGTTTAACTTTAAAGGCGGTGATCAGCAGAAAAAAGTCGGCCAACTTTCAGGCGGTGAGCGTAACCGCGTGCATTTGGCCAAAATGCTGAAAAAAGGCGCTAATGTTATTTTGCTTGACGAGCCGACCAATGATTTGGACGTTGATACTTTGCGCTCGCTTGAAGAGGGTATTATGAACTATCCGGGATGTGTGTTGGTGACCTCTCACGACAGATGGTTCTTAGACCGTTTGGCCACGCATATTTTGGCCTATGAAGATGAGGGCCATGTTGAGTGGTTTGAGGGTAACTTTGAAGAATATGAAAAAGACAAGCGTCGCCGCCTTGGGGACGATGCTTGCAATCCGCATCGGATACGTTATAAAAAACTTGAAAGATAGCCTTAAAGCAAAACCCCCGAAACAAAAATTCGGGGGTTTTTTTTGATGTTAATCTATTTTGCCAGTTCTTTTTTCAAGCTCTGGCGGAAGGCCATTTCTTCTGCAATATACAGGTTTATAATTTCATTGACGCGGCCGCCGCTGTTAATGCCTATCCAAACATAATAAACAGATAGGCGATTTTTGCGTATAACCTTGCCGCCAAGCTCTTTTTTGAGGCGATAGCAAAGGTCTTTGTCAGCGAGTACAGCAGCTTTTTTATTGCGCCCTGAGCTAAGCTGAATTTTAAGAGTGATATCGTCTGCCAGTTCAATTGCGGCACTTTCAATATCTTCTTCAGGCATGGAAAAGTACATGTTGTTTTTGTACTTTTTGTTAAAACAATCTGCCACTTCGGCAAAAAGTTGTCTTTCTCTTTGTTCCTTCATAATAATTTTTTTTGGTTAATAATATAAATTTTGCCTCAAGGCTTAATATAAAAACAAATTTTTGTCAATAATCTTGTTTTTTTGTACGATAACCCCTTTAAATAGCAGAATCGGTGATTATATCTTTTTACGTGATTCAGGGAAGAATCGGGAATGCGTTTGTCTCGGCAGGCTGCATGGTTTTGTCCGTAAATCATGTTATCGAAATAAGTTTTTAGAGGATTATGAAATGTTAAAAGGTACTGTTAAATGGTTTAATAGCAAAAAGGGATATGGTTTTATCCAGCCCGAAAGCGGTGATAAAGATGTCTTTGTTCATATTACCGCTTTGGAAAAAACCGGTTTGCGCCGCCTGACAGACGGACAGAAGGTCAGCTATGATGTTTATGATGATCGGGGGCGGATTGCTGCCGGTAATATTACTATAATTTCATAACTGTTAACTCCATATATATATGAGAATATCCTCCGTTCGGCCCGGAGGATATTTTTTTGTGCGTTACATCTTCAAAATTTGGTTGTTTTTTGGTTTAATGCAATTCTTTAACCATTTTGGCAAAGGTAATGCCTTTTTCTTCAAAAATATCGCCTTCTTGTTTGTAGCCGAGTTTTTCATAAAAATTAACCACCGAGAGCATGGCATGCATGACAATTTTTGAAAAACCGGCTTCCTTGGCGCGTTTTTCGGCGTATTTGACCATTTCTTTGCCGACGCCTTCATGCTGATATTTGGTGTCAACCGCAACCTGCATCAGGCGAATCTCCTCATTGTCTACCGGAGCCAAAATCAGCCCGCCGACCAAACGGTCGTCCAAGCTCTCAATGCAGCCGATGTGCAGATAATTAACTTCTTTGTCGCGGTGTGCGTCTAAAAATTTGAGGCCCAGCGGTTCAAGCAAAATCTTATAGCGTAGCTCAACCAGCTCATCATAACGGCTTGACCCAAAATCAATGTCTATCATTTTTTTCATGGCGGCCTCCTTTGTATTTTATCTTAAGTATAGCTTTTTTTATTGGTCAGTGCAATGAATATATGTTGCTTAATCTTAATTTTTAATTTATTTATAGCATAAATATTAAAAAATTTGCATGAGAGAGCAATGACAACAGATTTGAGTTTGATTAGAAATTTTGCCATTATCGCCCATATCGACCATGGGAAATCTACCCTTGCTGACAGATTAATCGAGCGTTGCGGCGGCTTGCAACAACGCGAAATGCAAGAGCAAGTGCTGGATTCTATGGATATTGAACGGGAAAGAGGTATTACCATTAAGGCTCAGACCGTGCGCTTGAACTATACGGCCAAAGACGGCAAAACCTATCAGCTTAATCTGATGGATACCCCCGGACATGTGGATTTTTCTTATGAGGTTTCTCGTTCCTTGGCCTCTTGCGAAGGGTCTATCTTGGTGGTAGATGCCACCCAAGGGGTTGAGGCACAAACGCTGGCCAATGTCTACTTGGCCATAGATAATAATCATGAGATTATTCCGGTGTTAAATAAAGTTGATCTGCCTTCCGCTGACCCTGAAAAAATTAAAAAACAAATTGAAGATGTTATCGGGCTTGATGCCTCAGATGCGGTGGAAACCTCAGGTAAAACAGGTTTTGGTGTTGATAATTTGTTAGAGGCTATCGTTACCCGTTTGCCCGCCCCGAAAGGAGAAAGCGAAGCACCGCTTAAGGCTTTGTTGATTGACAGTTGGTATGATTCTTATCTTGGGGTCATTATTTTGGTGCGGGTTAAAGACGGCACGCTTAAAAAGAAAATGCAAATCCGCATGATGAGCAATAATGCGGTTTATCAGGTTGAAAAAGTCGGCGTCTTTACCCCAAAAATGCAAGATGTTGAGGCCTTGGGTCCCGGAGAAGTCGGGTTTATTACCGCCAGCATTAAAAGCGTTAGCGATTGTCATGTCGGCGATACCATTACGGATAATAAAAACCCTTGTGACACACCGCTTCATGGTTTTAAGCCTTCTATTCCGGTGGTTTTTTGTTCTATCTTTCCGGTTGACAGCAGCCAGTATGAAAGCCTTAAAGATGCTTTGGCTAAACTCAAACTTAATGATGCCAGCATTGTTTTTCAAAATGAGAACTCGGCTGCGCTCGGGCTCGGTTTTCGTTGCGGTTTCTTGGGGCTTTTGCATATGGAAATTATTCAAGAGCGGTTGGGGCGCGAGTTTGACCTGGATTTGATTACGACAGCTCCCTCGGTTGCCTATAAAATCAATATGACCGACGGTCGGCAGATTACCCTGCATAATCCGGCAGATATGCCTGATTTGAGCACGGTTTCTTCTATTGAAGAACCTTGGGTTAAAGCAACAATTTTGGTACCTGATGAATATTTGGGTTCCGTTCTCAAACTTTGTACCGAACGCCGCGGCGAACAAGTTGAGCTGACTTATGTCGGTGCGCGCGCCATGGTGGTTTATAATATTCCGCTTAATGAAATTGTTTTTGACTTCTATGACCGGCTTAAGTCCATTACCAGCGGTTATGCCAGCTTTGACTATGAGCTCGGCGCTTATCGGCAGTCTGATTTGGTTAAAGTACAGATTTTGATTAATGAAGAGCCGGTTGATGCTTTGGCCTTTTTATGTCATCGCAGTGAGGCGGAATCTCGCGGGCGGCAAATTTGTGAGCGCTTAAAAGACCTCATCCCCAGACATTTATTCAAAATTCCGATACAAGCGGCTATCGGCGGGCGTGTGGTTGCGCGAGAAACAATCTCCGCTTTGCGCAAAGATGTTACGGCCAAATGTTATGGCGGCGATATCACCCGCAAACGCAAACTTTTGGATAAGCAAAAGAAAGGTAAGCAACGTATGCGCCAGTTCGGCAAGGTTGAAGTCCCCCAGACGGCGTTTATTGAGGCTTTGCGTATCGGCGATTAAAAAATCCTGCTCTGTGGGCGCCTAATACAAAAACTTCGGGGTAAAAATTTTAGTCACGTACTAATTTGTACGCTCAAAAATTTTTCCCCGTTGCAAATTTGCAAAATCTCTCTATAATCTTTTCTGCCGAAAGGGGTGGTTGCCCTTTTGGCGGAGTGTCGAAACTCCTCGTAAGAAAATATAAACCTCCTTCAATGGAGGATGGTGCGATATAAGCCGCTTTTGGCGGACGAATAAGCACACTGTTCTTACGCAGTTTCGAACTCCTCCACCCTTTTTTATAAAGGGTGGTTTTGTTTTAAGCAAAACTTTTTGAGGAGTTGAAAATGACGGAAATTACCAAATCTCACATCAAAACCATATTTTTTAAAGAACTCGGCCAAGCGCTGTGGCTTGAGCGCCGCAACCAACGCCAAAAACTTTGTAAAGTTGCCCTACGTTCTCATTTACCTCACGGATTGATAGACAACATGGAAAGAGGCATCAGCACGGAAATCCATAATTTCTTCAAGCTTTGTGCCTTTTATCAAAAGAAAATCAAAATCACATTGGTTGATGAGGAATAAAATAAAAGCCCCGTGCGGGGCTTTCATTTTATGGCAATAACGGTGACCAAGCCGGGTCTGAGGCATCGGCCGGGGTGACAATCAGTCGCTCATTATAGCCGGTCAGGTCAATGGAATAAAGTTTGACCGGTGCATTGCCGCGGCGGTTGCCTTTTTCTTGGCGAAAATACATTAATACACGGCCATTGGGCGACCAAGTCGGCCCTTCAACCAAATAACCTTCGGCCAAAACACGTTCGCCGCTGCCGTCTGGGAACATTACACCGATATAAAACCGACCATTGGCCATTTTGGTAAAAGCAATATAGTCGCCGCGCGGTGACCAAACAGGCGTGGCATAGCGTCCGGCCCCAAAGCTGATACGATGAACATCACTGCCGTCCGCATTCATCACATATAACTGCTGATTGCCGCCGCGGTCCGAGTTAAAGACAATTTGTGAGCCGTCGGGAGAATAACTCGGCGAGGTGTCAATGGCCGGATGTTTGGTCAGTTGTTTGCTGGTGCGTTTGTCTAAATCCATCTCATAGATATCAGTGTTACCCCCTGAGGCAAAACTTAATAATACTTTTTTGCTGTCCGGCGAAAAACGCGGGGCAAAGGTCATGCCGGGGAAGTTGCCCAATAGCTCTTGTCTGCCGGTTTCCAAATCCAATATATATACTCTCGGGCTGGTGCCGGCATAAGACATATAAGTGATTTTTTGTAAGTTTGGTGAAAATCTCGGTGTTAAGGCCATGGAGGCACCCGAGGTCAAAAATTTGTGGTTTTCGCCGTCTTGGTCCATAATGGCCAAACGTTTAATGCGTCTGGTTGCCGGTCCGGTTTCTGAAACATAAACAATACGGGTGTCAAAATAACCCTTTTCTCCCGTCAGACGCTCATAAATCGCATCGGCAATCACATGAGCCACACGGCGCCAGTTGTCTTTGGTGGTGGTAAAAGACTGTCCTTTAAGTTGGTTCTCGGCAAAAACATCCCAAAGGCGAAATTCCACCTTGAGGTGTTGCTCATCAATTTCACTGATGGCGCTTTGAACCAAGGCATGGGCGTTTATGGCTTTCCAATCTACAAAGCTCGGTTCTTGATTAATAGAGTTCAGCTCTTGAATATAGCTGTTTTCGGGAATAATCCGAAACAGGCCTGAGCGCTCCAAATCCGCAATAACGACATTTCTGATTCTTTTGGCATATTGGCCGACCCAAAAACCCTCATGTATCATTTCCGGAAAAGCCAAAGGCAACGGGTCACGCATGGCTCCGTTAACATCAATTTGCAACTCGGCGCGCGCCGTGCCGGAAAATAAGCATAAAACCATGGCCAAAAGATATTTTAATTTCATTTTTCACCTCAAGAGCTGTTTTTTTCATCATGATATTACAGATAGTTGGTTAAAAATCAATTAGCAAGTTCTATAACCAATAATTTTAAAATTGTAATTTTTTGTTTTCTTGATAATCTGTTGTACAAGTTTTATCAATAATCCAAAAAGGATAAATTTTATGACGCTGCAAGAATTTAAACAACAACTTAAACCACATTCCGCGCTTTTGGGGTTTGACTATGGCTCAAAGCGTTTGGGCGTGGCCGTGTCTGATTTGTTGCAGATGGTGGCAACCTCTTATAAAATTATCTATCGCAGCAGTTGGGACAAAGATTTTGCCGAAATCTGCCGTATTATTGAAGAAAAAGAAGTCGGCGGCATTGTCTTTGGTTTGCCTTTGCAAATGAACGGCGAAGAAGGGGAAATCGCCAAAGAAGTGCGCGCTTTTGCCGCCAAAATTTCTGCGCGTCTTAATTTGCCGATTTTATTTTGGGATGAGCGGCTTTCTTCTTCTGCCGTAGAAAATTTTTTAATCAAAGAGGCAGACCTCTCACGGCAAAAACGCAAAAAAGTCCTCGATGCCGGCGCAGCGGCTTATATATTGCAGGGCGCCCTCGACGCTTTAAAGCTCGTCTAGCTGGTGACTAATACAGATTTTGCGGAAAGCCGGACCGGTCACGTACTTCTATGTACGCTCACGCTCCGGCTTCCTTAAATCCTATTATTCACGCACGCTATCCGAGCTTTAAATCTTGTACAATTATCTATTAGAGCAATTT
>CALXWF010000101.1 GCA_944392285.1 uncultured Alphaproteobacteria bacterium
CATCAATCGCGCTCGGTTTTTCAAGTTTAGAAATAAGTTTGGCCTTATCGCCGATGAGTTTTTTGGCCTCGCGCACATCATCTGCGGTTTGCACAAAAGACAAACCAATCCAGTCGACACCGAGTTTAAGAGCAAACTGGAGGTCATCACGGTCTTTTTCCGTAATGGCAGAAATCGGCAATTGCACATTGGGCAAGTTTACCCCTTTATGAGAAGACAAATAGCCACCGACCACCACCGTGGTTCTGGCCCAATGGTCATTATTTTCTTCAACCAAAAGAACGATATTGCCGTCATTGAGCAGCAATCTGTCCCCGGGATTAATGACCTGAAAAATTTCTTTATGCGGCAGGCAGACACGGGTTTCATCACCGGGGGCTTTATCCATATCCAAAATAAAACTGGCCCCCTCGCGCAGATAAACTTCTTTTTTAATAAAATCACCTACTCTGAGTTTCGGCCCCTGCAAATCGGCCAAGATTGAAATATAGCGGCCTTTTTCTTTTTCAAGCTTGCGAATAATGGCCACTCTTTCTTTGTGTTCTTCATGAGTTCCGTGGCTAAAATTAATTCTGAAAGCATCAGCGCCGGCGTCAATCAATTTTTCAATTTGTTCACGACTTGCCGAAGAAGGTCCGAGTGTTGCCAAAATATTGGTATGTGTTTGTTGCGGCATGAATCCACCTCTTTAAAGTTAAACCTTTTATAAGTTATATATAGTCGCAATAAGTTAATAACTAAATAACGCTTGAAAAAAAAACCTGTTTTGTTATTTTCATTGCAACTGCCATTTTGAAAGAGGAGATAAAAATGAGCGAAGAAGAAAAAAATGAAGTCGGCGGAATTGCCGCTGACCGCCTGCGTTCTTTAATTGAACGTATTGAACGTTTGGAAGAAGAGAAATCGGCCATTGCCTCAGACATTCGCGATGTTTTTGCCGAAGCTAAATCTGCCGGCTTTGACGTAAAAATCATGCGTGCGATTCTCAAATTGCGCAAGATGAACGCCGCTGACCGTGACGAGCAAGAATATCTGTTGGATGTATACAAAAAAGCTCTGGATATTTAAGCACAAGCATTTCAGCAAAGCAAAAGCCCCGAAAACGGGGCTTTTTATTTTAGAGTTTTAAGACGATTCCCAAAACCGCCCCAAGACAAATATACAAAATCGGGCTACGCTTAAAATAATGAATAGCAGCAAACATCAAAACACAAATAAACGCCGTTTTAACATCAAAGACAGCCAGTTTTGCCAACTGCCAACCGGCCGCCAAAATCAAGGCCACCACTGCCGGCCGAATAAAATAAAAAATTCTTTGTAACAGCGGATGATTCCGATATTTTTGCAAAACTTTTGCCAAAAGCACAATAATCAGCAAAGAGGGCAAAACCAAGCCCAAAGTAGCGACGATTCCGCCGCCGATTCCCGCTGCGCTGAAGCCGGCATAAGTCGCCATATTCACCCCTAAAGGTCCGGGGGTCGATTCGGAAATTGCCACCATATCGGTCAGCGTTTTAACATCAAACCAAGGATATTTTTCTGCCAAATCAAAAAGAAAAGGCAAAGTCACCAAACCGCCGCCGACAGCCAATAAGCCGATTTTGAAAAACTCGGCAAACAACAACAAATATGTCATTTAATCATTCTCCGAAAAGGTATCAGCCCCAGAGCAAGCGCGGCCAAAACCACCATGGCCGGTGACCAACCGCCGAATATAGTCAAGATTAATGCCGCCGCAAAAATACCGCCGCTTTTATAATCACAAATATTTTTTTTACCAAGCTCAAGCAGCATATCGGCAATCAAAGCCACAACCACCAATCTGATACCTTCAAAAGCGTGGGTAACATAAGCATTTTCCATAAACTGATTTAAGACGGCGGCGATTAACGTAATCACAATCACCGAAGGGGTGACGATGCCCAAAGTAGCGGCAACGGCCCCGCATTTTTTTGCCAAATTATAGCCGACAAAGGTGGCAACATTAATGGAGATAATCCCCGGCGTGCATTGCCCGAGCGAATAATAATCCATCAAATCATCATCTTTGGCCCAAGCGCGTTTGCGCACGACCTCATCACGCAACAAAGGCAGCATGGCATAACCGCCGCCAAAGGTAAACAGGCCGATTTTAAAAAACGTCCAAAATAACTGCCAATATATTTTCATAAATTACCTCTATGATTTTCAGATTTTATTTATTATATTATAAAAATCTCAAACAAAGCGTTAATGAGGAAAAATATGATTATCGGTATTACAAAAGAAATCCGTGCCAAAGAAACCAGAGTTGCCGCCACACCGGAAACAATCAAAAAGATGACGGCTTGGGGCGCAACGGTTTTGCTTGAAAAAGACGCCGGAATTAAAGCCGGTTTTACCAATGAGGCATATCAAGAAGCCGGTGCCGAAATTATTTCTTCTGCCCAAGAGGTTTACCAAAAAGCTGATATCATCTTAAAAATTTGCGCCCCCGAGCCTGAGGAATTTGCTTATTTTCACCCCGGGCAAATACTGATTGCCGATTTTAAGGCTCTGTCAAAACCTGAAAAAATTGTTGACTATGCCAAACTTAAGCTCACCTGTTTTTCGCTTGACCTTCTACCCAGAATCTCACGGGCACAGACAATGGATATTTTGTCTTCACAAAACAACTTAGCCGGCTATAAAGCGGTTTTAAATGCGGTCAATCTCTTGGGTAAAGCCGTTCCCATGATGATGACCGCGGCCGGCACCATCGCCCCGGCAAAAGTGCTGGTTTTGGGCGCAGGCGTTGCCGGATTACAAGCCATTGCCACCGCCAAGAGGCTTGGCGCTCAAGTCTTTGCTTCAGATGTCAGACCGGCGGTTAAAGAACAAGTGGAATCTTTGGGCGGCAAATTTTTGCAAGTTGAAACCGATGCCGAGCTTGAAACCGCCTCCGGCTATGCCAAAGAAACTTCTGCCGATTATCAAAAACGTCAAACCGCCGCCGTGGCCGAACAGCTCAAAAAAACCGACATTGTCATTACCACGGCGCAAATCCCCGGCAAAGCCGCCCCGCGCTTAATCAGTGCCGAAATGTTATCCTTAATGTCCAAAGGCGGCGTAATAATTGACATGGCAACAGACAGCGGCGGCAATGTTGAAGGAGCCATTGACGGCCAAACCATTGAAAAAGACGGCATCATCATTCAGGGCAACAGCAATCTGGCTGCCGAACTGCCACAATCTGCGAGCCGTCTTTTTGCCAATAATTTATATAATTTTCTGGCTCCCATGTATCATAAAGAGCAACAAAAAATCAGCTTTGACTTTGCCGATGCCTTAATTAAAGCAACCTGCATCTGCAAAGACGGCCAAATTATGAAAAAGGAATAATGCCATGGATTTTTGGATATTAATGACGGTTTTTGTTTTAGCCGCTTTTGTCGGTTATTTTGTGGTTTGGGGGGTTACTCCCGCCCTGCACTCTCCTTTAATGAGTGTGTCCAACGCCATCTCCGGCATTGTGATTATCGGCGCCTTAATCACCGCCGGCATCAGCGAAATGAACGCCGCCAAAATTTGGGGATTAGGCGCGGTCGTTCTGGCAGCCATAAATATTTTCGGCGGCTTTGCCGTTTCACAACGCATGCTCATGATGTTTAAGAAAAAAGCGCAAAAGGAGAAAAAATAATGCCCAATTCTCATCTGGCTTTTGCCTATCTGCTTTCAAGTATTTTGTTTATCTTTTCAATCCGCGGACTTGCCTCTCCCGAAACCGCGCGCCGCGGCAATCTGCTCGGCATCTTGGGCATGGTTATTGCCGTTGCCGCCACGCTTTTTTCACCCTTGGTTCATGAATATCTTTGGGTTTTGGCGGCTATCTTGTTGGGCGGTATTTTAGGAACTTTTCCGGCGCTTAAGGTAAAGATGACATCTCTGCCGCAAATGGTTGCCGCTTTCAACGGCTTGGGCGGTTTGTCATCGGTTTTTATTGCCGTGGCCGAAATAATTTCAGGCGCTGACAGCTATCTTGAAACCTCTTTAGGGTTGATTATCGGCGCTTTGGCTTTTTCCGGCTCGGTAATTGCCTTTGCCAAGCTCCAAGGGCTTATCTCGCCCAAAGCATTGGTTTTTCCGCTGCAACAAACGCTGAACTTATTATTGGGGCTCGCCGTAATTGCGCTCTGCGCCTGCTTTGTAATCTTTGGTAATAAAGACCTGTTTTACGCTTTGGCGGCCTTGTCGATTCTTTTGGGCTTTTTATTGGTCTTGCCAATCGGCGGAGCCGACATGCCGGTTGTTATCTCGGTTTTAAATGCCTATTCCGGTTTGGCAGCCGTCGGCATCGGTTTTGCCTTAAATAATATTTTGCTGATAACCGTCGGTTCTTTGGTCGGAGCCAGCGGCGCCATTTTGTCTTATATCATGACCAAAGCCATGAACCGCTCGCTTAAAAATGTTATGCTCGGCGGTTTTGGCACCAAAGCCCAAACAGCGCAAACCACATCCCTTGAAGACCGTCAAGCCAAAGCCGGAAGCCCGGCCGACGCCGCCTTTATTATGGAAAACGCCGACAAAGTAATTATTGTTCCGGGCTACGGCATGGCCGTGGCTCAAGCGCAACATGTCTTAAAAGAAATGGCCGATGACTTGCACAACAAATATGGCGTTGAGGTAAAATATGCCATTCATCCGGTTGCCGGACGCATGCCGGGACATATGAATGTTTTGCTGGCTGAAGCTAATGTCCCTTATGAAGAGGTTTTTGAGTTAGAAGAAATCAACCGCGAATTTGCCACGGCCGACGTCGCTTTTGTCATCGGCGCCAATGACGTAACCAATCCGGTAGCCAAAACCAACCCCGATTCGCCGATATACGGTATGCCGATTTTAGAGGTTGAAAAAGCCAAAACCGTGTTCTTTGTCAAACGCTCACTGGCCAGCGGCTATTCCGGCGTTGAAAACCCGCTGTTTTATGCCGACAACACCATTATGCTTTATGGCGATGCCAAAAAAGTAACGGAAGAAATTGTAGCAGTTTTGGAAAACAATTAATTATAAAGCCAACAAAACGGCAACCAACAACACGCTGTAAAGCAACACGCCGCTGAAATACATTCCCGCGACCTTAAAGTCTGTTCGCGACGGAATGGCATTTTCAATAATAATTGTCTGCGCCAAAATATAAAGCGCATAATTAAGTAAAGTCGCCGGCATTATCGGCAAAATATAACGGTTAATATAAAAACCGAGCGGCAACAGCAACAAAGGCGCCAAAGCGGCCGGCACGGCATTATAAAAAGTCACATTACGAAAGCCGACACTGCCCATAACATAATTTCCGTTTAAATCGCGGCGTGGAAAAATGGTAAAATTACACGGGCGGGCATTTAAAAATCCCCCGACCAAAAAATGCATCAGCTCATGCAAAAAAGTTCCGGGAATATTCACCAAAGCGCTCAACCACATACTGCGATAAGTGGCATATTTCATGCGCATAAGCATCACCACCAGCAAAATCAAGAAAAAGCGATTATTAAAAAAAGTCTGCAACAAAAAAGGGCTGTCTAAAAACGCCGTAATTTTATAATAAAGCCTCTCAATCATGCTACACCCTTTTCAAAACCGCCAATCCGCCAAGATATGTATTAAGCAATAATTTGCACAAATTTTCTTTATTCAGCGCGCTGAAATTATCAAGCCCGGGCGTAATTAAAAATGAGCTTAAAGAAAACAAAGCCAACCACAACACCTGCATAGACAACTTGCGTTCACGGCGGCTGAGTTGCCTAAAGATTTTGGCAAATTCTTTTTCCAATCTTTGCGGCACCAAAGCCAATTTGCGCCGATAAGCAAAAGGCAAAACTTTTGCCTCGGGCTTCAAATGTTGGTTATACAAAAGCATCCACAAGTTTGGATTTTCCAGCACAAAACCGACAAATACATCCACATATCTGTTCAAATTTTTATAAGCACTGCTGTCGGGCAAAATCTTTTGAAAACGTTCTTCCAAAGCCTCTAAGGTTAAAATATTCTGAGCAAAAATAAACTCATCCATATTGGCAAATTGATTATAAATCGTCCCCACCGAATATCCCGACGCCTCTGAAAGTTTGCGTGCGGTCAAAAAGGCGGTTCCTTTAGCGCAAACCAGCTCTCGTCCTTTTGCCAGAAGTGCACTGCGTATATTGTCTTTTTTATCCGTCATTCTTATATAAGTTTAATAAAAAATTTGTAAATTTGCATTATGCTTATACCATAAAACAAAATTGAACACTGTTCAATTATTTTTGCAAGATAAAGGATAAAATCATGTTTTTAAGGGCTTTTCTGATTTTTTCTGCCGCCATTTCAGGCATAAGTCCTGCCTTGGCGCAAGAAGAAGCAAACTTTTTTGAAGATATTTTAATCACCGAAGAAGTCAAGACCGATGACAAAGCAGCAGCAGCCGCTCAAGATGCCAAACGCCTGCTGCAACAAAAACCCCAAAGCTTAAAAATTGATTTGTCCGAACTCCCCACCCTTAATGAACGCCCAAATGATACGAAAGCAGAAAAACTCTCTGATCCGGCAGATTTATCGGCGGCACCTTTTGGGCTGCTATGGGGCGCAAGCGTTGCCGACATCAAAAACCTCGGTGTAACCCTACAGCCGACAGAATTAAAAGATTATGTCAACAGCTACAAAGCCTCTAACCTCCCCAAACCCTTAAAAGCCTTTCGTGAAGTTATCTTAACTTTCGGCGCCGATAATGAATTATGGCGCATTATTGCTTACGGCAACTTTTTGCAAGACACCTCCGACGCCGCACAAGTCACCCGCTTGTATAAAGATTATTACCAACTTTTGGCTCAAAAATACGGCAATGCTCAAGAGTTTTTTACCCCTGCCCAAAAGATGGTTGAGAAACAAGTCAAGCAGCAAGGCCGTATGGAAACCGTTTCGGTTGCGGAAGCTCAACCCATCGGCAATCCGGAGTTTTTATCTCAGCTTCAAAGCGGCGAAGCCACGCTTTATGCCATCTTTGAGAACCCAAGCGTCGGCGCGTCATTAGCCGTAAACGTTGACGGCGACAATCAAAGTTACATTATTATTGATTACAAAAATTTAAACATCTTAAAACAGCGTCAGCAACAAACGCTTGACGCCTTATAAACACAAAGCAAGAGGAAGAACTATGGCAAAAGTATGTTTTTGCGGAATCTCGGGCAGCGGCATGAGCGCGCTTGCTCAAATTTTGAAATTAAGCGGTAATGAAGTTATCGGCACCGACCGCAGTTTTGACCAAGGACACGATGAAGAAAACAAAACAGCGCTTCAATCTTTGGGCATCCGCATTCTGCCGCAAAACGGTGAAGCGGTTGACAATACGGTTGACTGTCTTTATGTTTCCACCGCGGTTGAAGACCATATTCCCGACGTTAAAGCCGCTCATGAACATCAGGTACCGATAAAAAAACGCTCTGACCTCTTGGCTGAAATTTTTCATCGCTATCCGCATAATATTGCCGTCGGCGGCACCAGCGGCAAAACCACGACCACAGCCATGATTGGCTATATTTTAGACAAACTCGGAAAACTTCCCTGCATGATAAACGGCGGTCTCTTGCGCAATTATGAAGGCCAAAAAGGCATTCCCAATATCATATACAATCAAGGGGACATTTGCGTTATTGAGGCAGATGAGAGCGACGGCTCAATAGAAAAATATCATCCCTATGTGGCCGTTATCAACAACATCTCGCTTGACCACAAACCAATTCCCGAGTTGCAAAAAATCTTTTCAGACTTTGCCGAGCGCGCCACCGGCGGGGTTGTTGTCAATGCCGATTGCGAGGCCAGCAAAGACATCAAATCAAGCAAGCACAAAACCCTTAGTTTTTCGCTTAAAAATCCGCAGGCAGATTTTTATGCCTCCGGCATCACACCTCTGCCGCAAGGAACATCTTATTGCTTAGAGGGCAAAACCTTTACCTTAAACCTCATCGGTGCCTTTAATGTTGCCAATGCTTTGGCCGCCATTGCCGCTTGCAGCCTGCTCGGCGTTGACAAATTTGCCGCTGCCGAGGCCTTGCAATCATTCTTAGGCACACACCGCCGCCTTGAGGTTATCGGCACGCAAAACAATATTACCGTCATTGATGACTTTGCCCATAATCCCGACAAAGTCGCCGCCTCCATGAGCGCCTTAACCAGCTATGCCGGTCGTCTGTTAATAATGTTTCAGCCGCATGGGTTCAGCCCCATGCGCTTAATGGGCAAACAGATTATTGAATCTTTTGCCCGCTACATGAAAGATGAAGACATTTTGGTTATTCCCGAAATTTATTATGCCGGCGGCACCGTCACGCGGGATATATCTTCCAAAGACCTGACCGACTATGCCGGCACGCTTGGCAAACAAGCCCGCTTTTTTGCCACCCGCGCCGAATGCGGAGAGTTTTTAAAACAAAATGCCAAAAGCGGTGACCGCATTGTCATTATGGGCGCCCGCGACAACACCCTGCCGGCTTTCTGCCGCGACATTCTGCAAGGACTAAAAAAATGACCTTTAACGCCAACCACACCAAAGCCGCATTAATTGCTCCGGCCGGCAAAATCATCAACCCCGAGGTTTTAGAGCTCGGACGCCGCTATCTTGAAAATTTGGGCTACCAAGTTGTCTTGGGTGAACATATTTTTTCGGCCGACCGTTATATGGCCGGCACCGACCATGAGCGCGCGACAGATGTCATGGCAGCCTACCAAGACCCTGAGATTAAAATCATTTTTACGGCTGCCGGCGCTGCAGGATGTCAACGCATTTTGCCTTTGCTTGACTATGAGCTTATCGCCGCCAATCCCAAACCTTTGGTCGGGCTCAGCGACATCACCGCCTTGCAACTGGCAATTTGGCAAAAAGCCAAAGTCGGCTCTCTAACCGGTATGACTGTTTCCTTAGACTTCCGTGACGGCCACATAAACCCCTTTCTTGAGGAAAATCTGCTGAAGATTCTCAAAGGGCACAAACTTTTTGCCCAAGGCGGCCAAACAGTTATTGGCGGAACTACGGAAGGCATTTTGGTCGGCGGCTGCTTAAGTTTGCTGCGCAACCTTTGCGGCACGGAATATTATCCGGACTTAACCGACAAAATTTTGGTTTTGGAAGATGTTGGCGAACGCATTCACAAAATTGACCTAATGTTAACTCAGCTCAAACAAAACCCCGGATTTTCAAAATTACGCGGCATCATCTTCGGCCAGTTTTTAAACTGCATCCCCAAAGATGACTTTGATGGTGATGTTGATGCCATTATCAGCGATTTTTGCCAAGGGCTGAACATTCCCGTTATCAAAGACTTTCCCTATGGTCACATTCGTGAACGTTATGTTCTTCCCATCGGGGCAAAGGTAAAATTTAATGCCGACACCTGCGTCTTAGAACAAATTTGAAAAAAAGTTCATCACCCAGTGCCAGTTGTTAAGATTAAGTGATTTTATCAAGCGCTGATAAAGCCACACGCCGTCCCATCCGCGGCTGTTAAAAGCCAACATTGAACCAATTGCCCACAAATTGGCAGAAGGCAGAAACATTGCGCAAAACTTATAAGAAACTTTAGGCAAATCTGTCTGCTTTTCATGAATTTGCGAAGCGACCGTATCCAGATGATAGGCAATAAAAAAGCCGAGAATTCCGTTCAAAATATAATTACTCGGCGCATAATGCGTATAAACGGAAATCCCGAGCATGGCAAAAAAACCAAATAACGGAAAGAAATATGGCGCAATCGTAATCAACCAGTTTCCGCTTCCTTCAAAAGCCATTTCGCCGCCGCTGTTATCCGGGTTTACACGCAAGCTCTTAATTTTATGAAAAGTAATTAAAGCAAAGAAAGCATGTGTCACTTCATGAGCGGCAATCTGCATATTGGTTTTAACATCTTTGTCGGCCATGGAACGAGAGATAAAAAACATAAAGAACCCGGCAAACAGCGCCCAATATTTAAGAGAAGAAAAATCAAAAAAATAAACCGAGCGCACAAAAGCCGGCAAAGACAACAACATATAAACCGCCACCGGCCACTTAATTAACTCAATAAACCTATCTGCCAAAACTCTCATGTTTTCTCCTCAATGACACCTGAGCCGATTTTATCAAAATTCCAAGATTTTGCAAAAAAATTAACACTTCTTCAACAATTTTATACTAGCCTCAAAGACAAAGGAAATCCCTTTTGACCTGCAAAGGTCGCCGTCTCCTGCTTCCCCCAGAACTCCGGAGACGGTTTTTTTATGCCCAAAGCCATTATCTCTATTGTCAAATTACAAATATGTTTTACTATGAACAAATAATAACCTGTTCAAATTTGAGGGATAAACCATGGACGCGGATGAATTTAACTTTTTTGATTTTGTCGTAAATGAAGAAGATGAGGCAATGTTGCTTCTATACGCCCGTGACGACGAGCCGCAAGCACCGCGCATTGAGTTAGACATTGACAATCGTGCGGCCGTTTTATATCGCCGCCCCGATGAAGCCATTGAGCTTGAAGACATTCCCGCCGAAGCCATTGACAGTATGGCCGACGCCGACAAACTTTTGGTTTGTGAACTTTCTAAAGAAGAAAAAGGCGATGATTCGGATATCGTCTATGCCTATGAAGCTGATATTGATTAAAAATCTGCCGCTAAAAAAATAAACTTCCACTAGCTAACGCAAGTGGTATTACCTGTTCCGAACTACGTTCGCCCTGCCCAAAGGCTTCGCAAGCCTAACGGCTGGGCAGGTATGTCTACATCTACCTGCTTACGCAGGTA
>CALXWF010000102.1 GCA_944392285.1 uncultured Alphaproteobacteria bacterium
CAAAAAGTTTTTTGGTTTGGGTTTCAATACCTTTGGCAGAATCCAACACCATAATGGCCGAATCGACAGCCGTTAAAACGCGATAAGTATCTTCAGAAAAGTCTTCGTGGCCCGGTGTGTCTAACAAATTAAAGGTAATGCCTTGATAATCAAAAGTCATGACCGAAGAAGCGACGGAAATACCGCGTTCTTGTTCAACTTTCATCCAGTCTGAGCGGGCACGGCGGTTTTCTCCGCGGGCTTTGACGGCACCGGCTTGTTGAATGGCGCCGCCGAACAGCAAGAGCTTTTCGGTCAGAGTGGTTTTACCTGCGTCAGGATGGGAAATAATTGCAAATGTTTTACGTAAATTAACCTTATTATCAGTCATGATAATTCAGAACTTTCTTAAATCTTTATTGTTTTTGTTTTAAAAAGGGCTTGAAACGTCAGGAATTAAAGGCTTTGGAGCCTCTTTCGGCGTTTCGACAACAACTTCTTCAACTTCAACTTTGGTTTCAATTTCTTTGGTTGCCTCGGGTTTTTGAGAAGTTGCCTCAACTTTCTTTATGGCCGGCGTCTGCGGCTGTGTTTGAGCGGCAGGTGCTTGGGCCAGAGGTTGCTTTTTGTTGATGCCGAGATATTTTTCAATGGCTTTCTTCTCTTGCTCTTTTTCGTTAGAGGTAATCAGGTTTAAGTCATATAAAACCTCTAACTTACGAATGTCTTTGGCAGCGGTTAAAATATCTTTGGCCGGTGCTTTGTTCTTCATTCTTTGGCGCGGAGAGGGCGGAAGTAACGCCTCAATAATCAGCTCGCGCTCGGCCGAAAACTCACGCGGGGTAATGGCGCGAGATTCAACAGCTTCTTTTAAAACATTTATGCGCTCAATAATCATATCAGGCGAGGGGACGGGGTTGTCAATTCCGACGGCACCCGGTTTGTGGGTGAGAGGCAAAAGACCGCCGATATTGGCCTGACGGCGCGATAAAAACTCTTCTTTGGTAATGAGGTCTTTTTCAGCTAATTCTTTTAAGATTAAAAAGCGTGAGATAATATTTTGTTCTTGCGGGTTGAAAAGGACTTCCGCAGCTTTGAGGTTGCTTTGCGCTTCGGCACGGTTGTCGGCGGCTTGAACCTGATATTTAACAAACAGGGCTTCTTCCATGGCGGATTTCCCTTGTTTGTTTGCGGCAGGGCCGCTGATGTTAAAGACTTTGGTGCCGTTTTGGTCTTCAATTAACAACTCGCTTTGGCGAACATTGATTAAACGCAGTCTTTTCTTGGCAATTTCAGACATTTTTTCGGGAATGTTGTTTTGGGTGCCGAGCAGGCTGGTTTCGGGGCCGTTTAAGACAATCAGGTCTTCATAATATTGGCGGGCGCGGTTGGTGCGACCAAGCTGTTCATAGAGCAAAGCTCCGACCAATAAGGCTTGAGGTTGGCGCGGATTTTCGCTTAAAGAGTTGATAATATGTTGCTCGGCAGCGGCAAAGTCTCCTTGGCTGTAGGCAACGGTGGCCAGACCGGCTTCATCGGCGCCTTTGGTGCTGTAGTTCTTGTCAACCTGCCAACTGTGGTTGGGTTCTTGTTCATAATTTTTTTGCCAAAAGCCGCAAGAAGTCAGCAACCCCATGGCGACGCCGGTATAAAGAATCTGCTTTGCAATATGCCTTGAAAACACTGATATGCTCCTTAAAAACTGTCCTGTTTTCTTGTAATTTACCCGTATATTATTAAATATTAACTAATAATACAATAATTTTAATCGGCATTGTGAATTTGTGCTTGATTTAAAAAATAAATTCTGTAGTATGCAAGCTAATTGCTTAGGAAAATTGCGGGCGTGGTGGAATTGGTAGACACGCCAGACTTAGGATCTGGTGCCGCAAGGTGTGAGAGTTCGAGTCTCTCCGCCCGCACCATTCCTTGAAAAACTTGTTTTTAACCCTAATTGAATAAGAGAAATTTGATGAAAGTTACCGAAAATAAGTCTGAAGGCTTAAAAAAAGAATATCAGGTTCAGGTTTCGGCCGCCGATTTTGAGAAAAAAGTTGACGCCAAACTTGATAAAATTGCTAAGACTGCTAAAATTCAAGGCTTTAGAGCCGGTCATGCGCCTAAGGCCATGATTAAACAAAAATATCGCGCCTCGGTTTTGGGCGAAGTTATGGAAGAGTTGGTTCAATCTGCCGCCAATGATATTGTTAAAGACAATAACTTAAGACCGGTTATGATGCCCGATATTAAAATTACTTCTTTTGCCGACGGCAAAGATTTGGAATTTAGCGTCAGCCTTGAGAATATGCCCGAAATCAAACTCGGTAACCTCAATGACATTTCTTTAACACGCGTTACCGCCGAAGTTCCGGCCGAAGAAGTTGAAAAGGCTTTGAAATATTTGGCCAACAGCCGCAAAGAAACCACCAAAGTTGAAGAAGATCGAGTAACCAAAAAAGGTGATACGATTATGATTGACTTTGTCGGTGCAATTGACGGTGTTGAGTTCCAGGGCGGCAAAGGTGCCAATTATCCCTTAGAGTTGGGGTCAGGCTCATTTATTCCGGGTTTTGAAGACCAACTTATCGGCAAAAAAGCCGGAGATAAGGTTGAAGTTAAGGTTACCTTCCCCGAAAATTATCATGCTAAAGATTTGGCCGGTAAAGATGCCGTCTTTACAACCGATATTAAAGAAATTCGGGTTGCCAAAGATATTGAAATTAATGATGAATTTGCAAAATCTTTGGGTGAAGAAAGCCTTGAAAAATTAAAAGAATTAATCAAAAACCGTATTAAAGGCGACTATGAACAAGCTACCAGAATGAAACTCAAGAGAGAACTTTTGGATAACTTGGATAAAAATTATGACTTTGCTACGCCGCAGTCTTTGGTTGATACGGAATATAAAGGTATTGTTGCTCAATATGAACAAGCTAAAAAATATAACCAGCTTGATGAGAGCGAGAAAGCCAAGTCAGAAGAAGAAATTCTGAAAGAATATAAAGATATTGCCGTTCGCCGTGTTAAGCTCGGTTTGTTGCTCTCTGAAATCGGTAAAGATGCCAAATTGACCGTTAACCCCGAAGATATTAATGCCGCCATTATGAATGAGGCTAAAAAATATCCGGGGCAGGAAAAGGCTGTCTTTGACTATTATTTGAAAAACAAACAGGCTGTTGAAGCTTTGAAAGCTCCGGTTTTTGAAGAAAAGATTATTGACTATATCGTCAGCCAAGCCAAAGTAACTGATAAGGTTGTTTCGGTTGAAGAACTTTATAAGTTTGACGATGAAGTTAAACCCGCCAAAAAAACGGCTAAAAAAGAAACCAAAGCCGAAAAGCAAGATGCGGAAGCCAAAGCTGAAAAACCGGCTAAGAAAACGACCAAAAAAGCATCTTAGTCTTTTGTGTTTTACAGAAAAATCCTCCCAAACGGGAGGATTTTTTTTTATGCGGGAAAGGCTTTAAGTATCTTCTTAATGCTGTCATTGTTCTTAGCAATTTTATTGTGTTTTTATTATGTGGCGTTTGAGATATGCTAAAAAAGTGTTTGTGTTTAATCATATTTTTTTGTTGCAGTAAGGTTTGGCTGAAATTTTGGGGGAAAGGGAAAAAGGGTGATTGCATAATTTTTAAATATCGGCGAAAATTTGTTTGCTGGTAAGAGGTGGAATTTGAACAAAATTTTGCAGAGTGATGTTTGGGCTTTTGTCCTTTTGTTGGCGGCAGGGTGTTTGCTTAGTGCCTGGCTTTGTCATGAAAATGATTGGGATTTAACCAATTATCATTATTATAATGCTTGGGCCTTTTTAGAAAACAGACTGAATTATGATATCGTGCCGGCTTCGGTTCAGACATTTTTTAATCCGTTGGCTGATTTGCCTTTTTATTATTTGGTTGAATATTTTAATGACAAGCCACATTTGGTCTATGGCATTCAGGGAATTTGGTTCGGGTTGTTGCTGTTTGTCTTTTATAAGATTTGCCGTTTGTTTTTTGATGTAACGACTTGGGTCGGAAAAGCCGAAGTCGTTGTTGCTTTGCTTCTTGGGGCGACAGGTTTTTCTTTGTGGTTTCAGATTGGGGCAACGACTAATGAAGTGCCCCTGGCTTTGGCGGTGCTGACGGCATTCTATTTTCTTTTGAAAGAAATTTATAATTCAGAACAACACTTATCAACCTTTGCCGGCTGCGGTTTATTGCTCGGAATTGCACTCGGTCTGAAGCCGACGGTCATTGTCTATTGTGCGGCTTTGGGAATTTGTTTGATGGTTTTTTATCAAAACTTGCAAAAACCGCTTAAGATGATTTTGTTTTTTGTTGTCGGCGGGGTCATCGGTTATTTGGGGGTAAACGGTTGGTGGATGTGGAAGCTGTGGCATTTGTACGGGAACCCGTTTTTCCCGTTTTTGAATGGAATTTTTCATTCGCCGTATTTTGATGATTTTAATTATCGCGACAGCAGATATTTGCCCTCAGGTGTGGCGGAAACTTTGTTTTTTCCTTATTTGTGGTGGAACAAAAAACCGGTTGCCGAAGTGTTCTTTTTTGATTTGCGTATTCCGCTGCTTTATACCATTGGTTTGCTTAGTTTACCGATTGTGTTGCGGCGCGGAAAAATTGTTGCTTGGTGCAAAAAATATCCGCTATGGAGCTTTTTGGTTGCTTTTACGGTGATTTCTTATGTGTTGTGGATGCTGATGTTTGCGATTATTCGGTATCTTATTGCGGTTGAAATGTTGGCGGCAATTTTATTGGTTAAATGTGCGGTGCTTTGTTCGCCGAAAGTGAAAAATTCGGCGATAATTATTTATTGGACGGCGGTTATTTTTGTCTTGCAGATGTTGTTGCGGGTTCCGCTTGATAGTTTTAATTTCGGCGAGCGAAAATATGATGATAAAGTTATTGCTTTGGAAGATGTTAATCTGCCTGCGAATACGCTGCTTAAGCTTTATAACTTTCCTTCAGCCGCAGTGGCTGCCGTTTGGGGGAAAAATGTTCCGCTCAGAGCTCTTGGCTATATGCAATATAATGTGACATATATGCAAGGAAGCGATTTTGCCGAGAGAGGAAAATTTCGGCAGATGCGAGATGCGATAGAAGCCGCTCATAAGGGGCCGGTGGTCGTTGTTTATCGTGAGAATTTTAATCGTGTCTATGCAAAAAAAATTCAAGATATGCTTAAAAAAGATAATCTTGTTTGCGAAAAATTAGAAACTAATTTGGACAATAACTTGCATATTTGCTTGCCAAGAGATATGAAAGAAATTGTATTGCAACCTCGGAGAAAGTAAGATGACACTTAAAACCGCCGTGATAATTCCTTGCTATAACGAAGAAAAAGCCATTGCAAAGGTTGTCGCAGATTTTAGAGAAGTTTTGCCACAGGCAGAAATTTATGTTTATGATAATAATTCTGATGATGCTACGGTGGCAGAGGCTTTAAGGGCCGGCGCCATTGTTCGCAGCGAATCGCGTCAGGGAAAAGGAAATGTTATCCGGCGGATGTTTGCCGATATTGAGGCGGATGTTTATGTGATGAGTGACGGAGATGAAACTTATGATATTAAAAAAACGCCGCTTTTAATAAGTGAGTTGTGCAAAAATCAGTTAGATATGGTTATCGGCAGTCGGAAAGAAGTTGATTTGGCGGCTTACAGAGTGGGGCATCGCAGCGGAAATTTGATTTTAACAAAGTTGGTGCAACATTTTTTTGATTATCAGTTGGAAGATATGTTGTCGGGTTTTAGAGTCTTTTCCAGGCGTTTTGTAAAAACTTTTCCGGCGCAGTCTGCCGGGTTTGAAATTGAGACAGAGCTGACAATTTTTGCTTTGTCGTCAAAAATGCCGATTAAAGAAGTGGAAACCGATTATTTTGCGCGTCCGATCGGTTCGTTCAGCAAACTTTCGACGGTTAAAGACGGTTTGCGGATTTTGCGGACAATCGTGATGCTGATAAAAGAAGAGCGACCGTTGCTGTTTTTTAGTGTTTTGGCGTTTGTTTTTGCATTGTTAACATTGGTCTGCGGCGTGCCGATTGTTCAGCAATATTTTGAAACAGGTTTGGTTCCGCGCTTGCCGACGGCGGTGTTGACGGCCTCACTTATGATTTGTTCCGTTGTTTCAATGTTGGTGGGGTTTGTTTTGGACAGTGTGGCTAACAGCCGGAAAGAAGCAAGACGTCAGGCTTATCTGCGTTATCCGGTCGTCGGGGAGAAATAATATGAAATACAGCGGTGCCGAGAATCTTGATGTTATGGAGGTTGCGGAAAATTATAATCGTTTTCTGGTGAAAGAAGTTGTCCGGGAAATGGGAAAAAGCCGCGATATTGTGGATTTCGGCGCCGGGAGCGCCTATCTGCTGCGGCGGATCGCGGCCGAAAGCGGGCAAAAAATTATGGCTGTCGAGCCGGCCGAAAACTGGGATCAGATGTATCGGGAAAATTATATTCCGCATTATCGTTCTCTGGAAGAATTCGGCGATGAGAGTCTTGATTTTATCTATAGTCTGAGCGTGCTGGAACATATTCGTGATGATAAGACGGCCGTTAAAATTATGCATCAGAAACTGCGCGAAGGCGGCAAGGTATTTATTTATGTTCCGGCACTGCCGTTTCTGTATTCGGCGACGGATAAACAGGTCGGTCATTACCGCCGTTATACCAAAGCCGCTTTGGCAGAGCTTTTTGACGGGGAGTGGCAGATTGAATATCTGCGTTATGCGGATATTTTGGGTGCCGCGGCTTGGGTGGGGTTAAAATGGTTCGGCGCGAAGGACGGTAATTTGAACGGGACGGCGGTTAAGATTTTTGACCGGGTTGTTTATCCGGTCAGTCTGTTGCTGGATAAACTCAGCGGCGGTCGGATTATCGGCAAGAATTTAATTCTCTGTGCCGTTAAAAAATCACTTCCGAAAAGAAAAGTGCTTGTGAGCGAGGTAGGTAATGATCGTCGCAAGTATAATGTAAACCATTTGGGAAGCTGCGGGGTAAATTTTGAAAAAAATATCGGTGATGTTCAGCCATAACAGATTAAAAAGAAATATCAGAAGGTAGGCGCCCCAGGCTTTGAAATATTCGCGCATAAAATTGCCGCGGCTTTCGAAAACAAAAAAGCGCATGGTGAAAATCGACAGATTGATGCTGATAATGTATTGGATTATCAGCGCCGGATTATAATTTATGCGGCAGCCTTCAAACAAAAGCAGAAAAAGCAGGTAAGAGATAACGGTATTAAAACCGCCGACCAGCAGAAAGCGGATTTTCTGCGGCAAATGAAACCAGAGTTTCCGGGTTTGTGAATAAAAATCTTTCATAGTACCTCATAAACGGTTATCACCCGGTTTTCGTAAACCGGGCGGTATTTTCGTTCTTTGGGAAAAAACGGCGGTATTTGATTCAGATGTTTGTAATGCAGGTATAAATCTCCTCTTTCGAGGGGGCGGAGATTATCAAGGACAAGGTTGATATCGTCATATTTTTCAAAGGCGTAGGGTTTGACGGAAAATTTATGTCCGGGGTGATAATAAGTGACGGCCCGGTAGAAACTGCGGTGAAACCAGTAATTATCAGTTTGAAAATCAAGATAGACGGTTTCAGGGCGTCCGGCCAGAAAATCAGCCGCCTGATGAAAATATTTACCGTGGTCAAGGCGCAGGTTCCACAGGTTAACGGCAATTGCCGCACCGAGGAGCGGTATAAAAAACAGCTTTGCCGGTTTAAGATTCTTTATGACTGCTGTCAGATAAATAATGAAATAAACTGCGGGAAGTGCACTGATGTAAGATTTGCGGACATAAGGCTCAAAGTGAGCGAAACGGCAGCTGATAATCCACCCCGTAAGTAAAAATGCGCCGCAGAGAAATCCGTCAGGCCAGAGGGACGTTTTTTTCTGTATAAGCCGCCGGATAAAATAAATAAAGGCAATCAGGCCGAGCAGAAGTTCAAAGGCATAAATAATCAGGATCTTAGACCAGTCGGCGATGAAAAGGGACGGATAATGCTGGTCGTTCAGGGGAATATGCATATCAAAAAGAATTGTAAAGACCAGGCAGCAAATAAAAAGCAGAAACTCAAAAGGAAAAATACAGATTAAGCGCAGCGGGTGTTTAAAGTGCGCCAGCGTGATTTTTTCATGCCAAAGATTCCAAATAAAAGAAAAAGTTAAAAAGCCGAGCAACAGCAGAATGTTTATTTCTTTGAAGTAAAGCATAAGGTTGAAGCAGAGGATACTGAACCATAAACAGGTTGGACTCCGGTTTAGGTTATATTTTTTGAAGAATAATAAGCCCAGCAGCAGGAACATAATGCCGTTGCGCTCGGTGAAAATGTGACCGTTAAAAGAGGTGAAAACAGCCGGACAGAGCAATAACAGCGTTGCCGCCGCCAAACGTGTCGTTACCGGGATAAAATCAAGCAAACGGTAAAAAAGCCACAGGCAGAATATTAATTGTCCGACCAAAAACAGGTTAAGCAGGTAAAAATTTGCAGATACAGTGTAAAGAAAAAGCCACTCCGCATGACCGAGCGGGAAAAAACGGTGAAAAGCATTAAGCAGGTCAGGGCTTTGGTGAGAGGTTTGAAAGCCGCTCCAATGCATGGAATCAAAATCTTTGAAAAAAGACATCTCACTTTGATAAAGAGTTATGATGTAAAAGAGGACGGCAGAGCTTAGTAGCAGAAAAGATAAAATTTGTTGCCTGTCGCGGCGGTTAAAAAAGAATGCTTTTGCAGGAAAAAAACATGGCGAGGGGACAGAATGTTTTCTGATAAGGCAATAGAACAGATAAGGCACTAAAATTGCGGCCAGTAATGTGGTCAGAATGTGATATTGTGAATTATAAGAGGTTAGGGCGGCAGATAAACGGGCCGCTATTTGCTCATTGAAAAGAGGAATGTTCATGGTTTATTCCCGTGTTTGTTTTCTTTTTGTTAACGTATAGCATATATAATTTGCTCATTCAATTTGTTTGTTCTTGCTGTGGAGGAGCAGATGACCAATAAACTTTCACGATTGTTAATTGTTATGCCTTGTTATAATGAGGCCGAGATTCTTCCGTCTACGGCAGATAAAATGGAAAAGTTGCTTGAAAAGCTGATAAAAGACGGTGATGTTTCCTCAGATAGTAAAATTTGTTTGGTCGATGACGGCAGCAAAGATGGTACAAGAGAAATTATACGCAATCTTTGCCGTAAGAAAAAATGTTTTTCGTTGCTTGGGCTTTCGCGTAATTTTGGTCAACAGGAAGCAATTTTGGCAGGGTTGTTTCATCAGGATGCGGATTTTTATGTTACGCTTGATGCCGATTTGCAAGATGACCCCACCGTGATTAAAAAAATGATAGCAAAAGCAAAAGAAGGTGCGGATATTGTTTATGGTGTGCGTAATAATCGTGATTGTGACGGGCTTTTTAAAAAGTTTACGGCTCTTGCTTTTTATAAACTGATGCGCTTGCTCGGTGTCAAAAGTGTGTATAACCATGCAGAGTTTCGGCTTATGAGTCGTCGCGCCGTTGAGGGGGTAAAGCAATTTCCCGAGCGAAATTTGTTTTTGCGCGGGATAGTGACTTTGGTTGGTTTTAAATCTGCCGAAGTCTTTTATAAGCGCTTGCCCCGATTGTCAGGAGATACAAAATATTCTTGGAAAAAAATGGCGGCTTTGGCGTGGAATGCCGTCAGTAGTTTTTCTGTCGTACCGTTAAGGTTGGTGACTTTTGCCGGCTTTATGATGTGTTTGGTAAGTTTGTTGTTCTTAGGGTTGATGTTTTATTGGTGGGCAAACGGACAAACCGTTCACGGATGGTTTTCTTTGGTGACGATTATTACCGTTTTTAGCAGTGCTCAACTGCTTTCCTTGGGGGTTATCGGAGAATATGTGGCCAAAATCTTTGTTGAAGTGAAAAAACGTCCGCTGTATATCATTGATGAAGATTCCGATGAAATATCGCAAAATATTACTAAAAAATAAATCTCTTTATTAATTGGGCGGATGTTAAGAATTTGTTGAATATATTGCGATAATATGTTACAAAATTCTCAGTTTAATTGATAAAGGTGTAAGGTTATGTTTGAAAGAAGTCCTCTGGAGGTTTATAATAGCTCTTTGGTGCCGATGGTCATTGAGCAAACCAGCAAAGGTGAACGCTCTTTTGATATTTTTTCACGTTTGCTCAAAGAAAGAATTATCTTTTTAACCGGCGAGGTTAATGATGAACAGGCGGCTTTGGTTTGTGCACAGCTCTTGTTCTTGGAATCGGAAAACCCGAAAAAAGATATTTATCTTTATATTAATTCTCCCGGCGGTGTGATTACCTCGGGTATGGCTATGTATGATACCATGCAATATATCAGTTGCGATGTGGCAACAATGTGTATCGGTCAGGCTTGTTCTATGGGCTCTTTCTTGCTGGCCGGCGGTGCAAAAGGTAAGCGCTTTTCTTTGCCCAATTCACAGATTATGATTCATCAACCCTCCGGCGGCGCAAAAGGTCAGGCAACGGATATTGAAATTCAGGCCAAGTTGATTTTAGATATGCGGAAGAGATTAAATGCCATTTATGCGCAAAATACCGGTCAGAAACTTTCGGTTATTGAAAAAGCCATGGATCGCGATAATTTTATGACACCGCAAGAAGCTAAAGCTTTTGGGTTGATTGATGAGATTGTTACATCAAGAAATGAAATTGCAAAATAATTGAGGTTAGCATGACAGATAACAATAATAACGAACAAGGTGAAAATATTTGTTGTTCTTTTTGTGGCAAAAGCCAGTCAGAAGTTAAAAAGCTGATTGCCGGCCGCGGTGTTTATATCTGTGACGAGTGTATTGAGGTTTGTATCAATATCGTTGCCGATGAAATGGCCGAAATGAACAAATCCGCACTCGGAAATACGGCTGAAAATCTGCCGACGCCTTCAAAAATTAAAGAGTTTCTTGACCAATATGTTATCAGTCAGGATCAAGCCAAAAAGGTATTGGCGGTTGCGGTGTATAACCACTATAAACGCTTAAACAGTAAACAACAGAACAATGATGTTGATATTGCAAAGTCCAACGTTATCCTCATCGGCTCAACCGGCTCAGGTAAAACTCTTTTGGCTCAGACTTTGGCCAAAATTTTGTATGTGCCTTTTGCCATTGCCGATGCAACGACTTTAACCGAAGCAGGTTATGTCGGTGAAGATGTTGAAAATATTATCTTGAAGTTGGTTCAGGCCGCTAATTATGATATTGAAAAAGCACAGCGCGGTATTGTCTATATTGATGAGATTGATAAGATTACCCGCAAAACCGATGGTCCGTCCATTACGAGAGATGTATCGGGCGAGGGCGTACAACAGGCTTTGTTAAAAATTATTGAGGGAACGGTTGCCAATGTTCCTCCTCAAGGCGGCAGAAAGCATCCGCAACAAGAATTTTTGCATGTTGATACGACAAATATTTTGTTTATTTGCGGTGGTGCTTTTGCCGGGTTGGAAAAAATCGTATCACGTCGCGGTAAAGACACATCTATCGGTTTTGGGGCAAAAGTTGCCGCCGAAGATGACAAAGGAATCGGTGAAATCTTGAAAGATGTTCAGCCTGAAGATTTGTTGAAATATGGTTTGATTCCCGAGTTTGTCGGACGTTTGCCGATTATTGCCACTTTGGAAGATTTGGATGAAAAAGCATTGGTCAGAGTGTTGACCGAACCAAAAAATGCTTTGGTCAGCCAGTATGAAACTTTGTTTGCCATGGAAGATGTCAAATTGACAATTACGCATGAGGCATTGTTGGCTATTGCTCATAAAGCCATTGAGCGTAAGACCGGTGCTCGCGGTTTGCGTGCGATTATGGAAGATACATTGCTTAATTTGATGTATGAAGTTCCTGACAAAAAAGAAGTTGCCGAAATCATTATTGATGAAAAGGTCATTAATGACGGTGCGGAGCCGCAGTTTGTTTATCGGACTTCGGATGAAAAGGCAGTGTAAGTTAAAAAATCCTCTCAATCAGAGAGGATTTTTTTAAGTATTATTTTATGCGGCCAAATCATCTAAAAACGGAGGCTTATAATTCGGGCCTTTAAGAAATTTGCCGTCTTCGCGTTTTAAGGGGCGACCATTTACTAATTTTGACATATTGCTTTGGTGTACGCGATGAAAGATTTCTTGCATAGGAATACCCAGAGCTACGACCATGCCGCTTAGAACATATTGGAGATCGGCAAGCTCTTTAAACATGCGGGCGCGGGTGGCTTGTGTGGTTGAACCAAGTGTTTGCAGCTCGGATATCAGCGAATCGATTTCAATATTAAGCTCCGCCATTTCTTCATTTAAGAGTTTTTGTCGTAATTGCAATAACTTAACGGAGTAGGGACTGTTAATATCTTGTTCCATGGCACGATGTGTTTCAAGTACCTGAGCTTCATATTCGTTCATTTTTGGGTCCTTAGAAGTTGTTTTTTTGCCATTATAGCTGTTGTTTTTGTGTGAGCAATGCTTAAAAAAAGTTATTTACTGAAAAAAACTGTTGCCAATATAAAAAATATGTATATAAATAGCACTGTCGTCCGGGATATAGCTCAGCCTGGTAGAGCGCTTGCTTCGGGAGCAAGAGGTCATGGGTCCGAATCCCGTTATCCCGACCAATAAAAAAACACTCCTTTATGGAGTGTTTTTTTATTGGTTAGAAATAAACTGATTCGGACCCATGGAAATGGGTCTGACAAGGAGGAGCAGGTGAGACGGGAGTATCGCCGCTTTTGCGACGACGCAGCAACTCGAATGAAATGAGAGTAATCCCGTTATCCCGACCACTGTGCTAAAAAATACCGCCAAGTAAGGCGGTATTTTTTTGCGCCAAGCAATGAGACTTTTGTTTGGCAGCAAGATTTATCGTTGCGCACCAAACAATGTAGTCGGAATTGGAAAACACTCCTTTATGGAGTGTTTTTTTATTACATGCTTTACAGAAAACCCCGAGTTTACTCGGGGCTGAATGCCAAGGTATCGTTAGATACCGTTCCACGCCAACGAGCGTGGTCAAACCGTTAGGTTTGTAACTACTATAGAACC
>CALXWF010000103.1 GCA_944392285.1 uncultured Alphaproteobacteria bacterium
ATGAAGTTTAAGAAAATTCTCAATATTTTCTTCATTTTCTTCCGGCAACACTGAACAAGTAATATAAATAATCCTTCCGCCGATTCGCGTGCGCTTATACGCGGTTTCCAAAATCTGCCGCTGGATGTTAACAGTTTCGGCCAAAAGTTTTGGCGTTAACCGAAATTTGGCATCAGGTGCACGACGCCATGTTCCGCTTCCCGAACAAGGAACATCAATTACAAAGCGGTCAAAATCACAATCATTAGCGGCTAAAATATCGGTAAGCTCAATATTTGTGGCTTTAAGTCTTGACATTCTCGGCTTAAGAGCTTCCAATCTTTTTGGAAAAATATCATGCGCCAAAATTTTGCCGCGATTTTGCAACAAAAAGGACATGGTCAAACTTTTGCCGCCGGCACCGCAACAATAATCCATAATTTTATGTTCCGGCTTAACATCGCACAAAATTGCCGCCAATTGAGAGGCCTCATCTTGGACTTCAAACAAACCTTCCTGATAGGCCACACAGTTATTCAGATTAAAACGTTCATCTGCACGCACCCCGATTGGAGAATATGGTGTCGGATAAACCTCAAACCCCTCGCCTTGCAAAGCCTTTATCACCGCCTGCCGTTCAGGAATATTAATCCGAAAATCTGCCGACGCCGGTTGATTTAAGGCTTTACAAAAGTCCATATCACGAATTTTGGCAAACAGCCATTGCGGACATTCTGCTTCAACATAATCAGGATAAGGTTCTTCATTCTCATGGCGCAGCCATTCTTTCTCTTCTTGGCTCAAGGCGGCCGGTGCATATTGCTCACCGGTAAATATCTCTTCCGGATGCGCCTCACGTAAATATGTCAACAAAACCCGCCGCGGATTATCAGAACCGGCATCAAAAGAAAGTTTAAGACGATTTCTGATAATTTTCCAAACCGTTTCCACAATAAAACGTCTGTCTTTTGAGCCGATATATTTACGAGCACGAAGATAATCATTTATTAATCCGTCTGCCGGCTGTTTATCCTCAAATATGGCGGTAATTAATTCTAAGATTGCCTGATAGCGTGCATTATCCTGCATAACTTTTCCCCTCATCTGGTTTTAAGCTAATTTATACAATTTATTTGCCGCTTGCAATCACTGAGATAGATATCCCCCAGTAAACTCGGGGTTTTCTGTAAGGCAACTAATAAAAAACCCCGAAAATATAAAATTTTCGGGGAAAAAACAAAGAAAAAAAACAAGTTTACGCCTGTTCCAAATCGCAAACTTGCATAATCTGAGGCGTCTTAAAAAAGACACGGCGCTGAAACCTCTGCTCTTGACCACAAACCGGCGGACGTCGCATGGCATAAACAGCTTCGTGAGAAACCGTCAAATGTTTGGTCAAAATCCGATAGACAATAACATCTTTCGGCACAACCGTAATTTGTCCGGAAAAAGGAATATAAATACCTACATATTTATCATATCCTTTAAACGGAATAAGCCAAGCCCAAATCAATGTGTCTAAGAAGGCATCTTTACGGCGTTTCTTCTTATAAGTTGCCACAAACTCACCCTTCACTCTCACACGCACGATTTTACACGGACCGATATTATATTTGCCGAGCCTATCGCCAAATTGTTCGGTAATGCGGTTTTCAATTTCATATGCGGTACATTCATGCCGCAAATCCATAAATTCATCGTCAAAAGGAAAATCCCTTATATAACAACGACGATAAATGTCAAAGATGGGATCATCCATCTCATAAATATTTTCTTCTTTCATAGCTAGTTATAATAATTTGTTTGCTACTGAAATGAATAACCATTCTAGACAAATTTGTCAAGCATTTTTCAGCCATTAATTCTGTATTAGATACCCATAGAGCAGACCTCATAAAAACCTGATATATGCGGGATATAATAAGAATTAAGCAGATGAAAAAGCGCAGCGTACAAAGTAGTACGTGAGCATTTTTCAGCCATTAATTCTGTATTAGATACCCATAGAGCAGGTTTTTACTCCCCGCGAAAACCAATCGCCACCACATACTCCTCAGGTGACCCTTTGCGACTGGCATCAGGTTTAGCATGAGCCACTTTGGCAAAATTTTGCTTCATGTCTTTAAGCAACTCGCCTTCGGTGCCGCCTTTAAAAACTTTGGCAATAAAAATACCGCCCGGCGCTAAAACTTCTTTGGCAAAGGCATAAGCCAGCTCGACCAAGGCAATGGTTCGTAAATGGTCTGTTTGTTGGTGGCCGGTAGTATTGGCTGCCATATCACTCATTACCACGTCTGCCGGCCCGTTAAGCAAGGCTTTGAGTTTATCGGGAGCATCTTCGGTCGTAAAATCCTGACAAATAAGGGTAGCCCCGACAATCGGCTCGGTTTCCAAAATATCCAAACCGACCACCTGCCCCGTTCCTTTGTTGCGCGCAACCGCCACCTGTGTCCAACCGCCCGGCGCACAACCCAAATCAACAATGGTTTTGCCTTTTCCTAAAAACTTATATTTTTCATCCAGCTGAATCAGCTTAAATGCCGCACGCGACCGATATCCCTGACGTTTAGCCTCTGCCACGTAAGGATCGTTTAATTGTCTTTCCAACCACTTGGTAGAACTCGGGCGCCGATATTTAGCGGTCTTGACATGAACGGTCAAACCTCTGCGGCCGCTGACTTTTTTGGCCGACTGTGTTAGTTTTGCCATATTCCCTCCGTAATTCTTCAATAATACCGTCTTTAGCGCTTTTTAAAGAAGCTGTAAGTTCCGTTAAACCCAAGTCTTGATAAATCTGCTGAAAGATAACACAAGCAGCCACAAAAATAGGCGCACGCTTGGCTCCGATATACGGAGACGCCGCACGCTCCGCCTCGGTTGTGGTAAAAATCTCGGCAATAACTTTATCAACCTCAGAGGTTATCAAACGTTTACCATCCATTGCTTCGCGTTTATATTCACCGGGTTTTTCAATCATGGCGGCCAAACGCAGCGGGCTTGATGACGTTGCCACGGCAGAACATTGGTCTTTATATTGCGCCCAATCAGCCTGCGTCATAAAATCCGTCACATATTTTTTTACTTCAGCGCGCAATTTATCAGCTTGTTTGGCATCATAATTGTTAAGGGCAAAAGCCTCTGAGGCATTACGCGCCCCCCATGGGATGGAAATCGTATATAAAATTCGTTGGGCATCATTATTTTCGGCCAAAGTAATTTCGGTCGAACCGCCGCCCAAATCATATAACAAAACATAAGGCTTTTGGCCCATAACATGAACAGATGCCCCTTTAAGATTCAGCCTGGCCTCTTCATGAGCATCAATAACTTCCAAATCAATATGTGACTTTTCTTTAACCTTGGCCAAAAACTCGGCGGCATTCTTAGCCATGCGGCACCCTGCCGTTGCCACGGCTCTGAGACGGCAAGGAGAATAATGTTTAATTTCTTTAGAAAAATCATTCAAACAATTAACCCCACGTTGAAAAGCCTCGGGGGTAATTTTCATTTCTTTATACATTCCTTCGCCAAGTGCCGTTTTAACATTTTTTTTGCAAAGATATTCTCCTTTGGTATCAGCAATCACCAAGCGGCAAGAATTTGTGCCCAAATCGATAGCGGCAAAATACTGCTCAGTTTCCATTTTTATAACTCCTGTTACGATTAAACGGATGACGAAAACGTTTCTTTTTGTTATAAGGCACCATATTGGCATGATTTTGGCCATTATGTTTTTTCGCATGCATCATATCCAGCAAAATACCTTCTCGAATACCTCTGTCTGCCACCGTAATTTCCGAAATCGGCCAAAAAGAGCACAAGGCTTCAATAATGGCACAACCGGCCATAGTCAAATCAGCCTTTTGTGCGCCGATACATGGGTGTCTTCTGCGTCCCTCATCACCCATACGTTTAATTTTTGTAACCGCGCGTTCAATATCTTGTCTGCTGATAGAAATTCCGTCCACGGCCGAGCGATTATAGCGCGGCAGATTCAAATGCACCGCACCCAATACCGTTACCGTGCCCGAGGTTCCGATAACTTGAATTTCTTGGTTTTGAATTCCCTCAAGCAGATGATATTTTTCTTCAAATTCGGCCAAGAGCTTTTGTGTCCGCTCAATAATGGTATTATAAGCAAGATTAGTCATTTCTTGTTGCGGAAAAGCCTCGCTGATGGTAACCACGCCATAAGGCAAAGAGATAAAACCCTCAATAAAAGTATTTCCGCTGTTGGTAACTCTTGCCAAAGAAATCTCGGTAGAACCGCCGCCGATATCAAAAACCAAAGTTCTTTTAATATTACGGTTCAAAAGCGGTACGCATCCGACTACGGCAAGTCTGGCCTCTTCTTTGGTTGAAATGGTTTCAATTGACAAACCGGTTTCTTTTTTTACCGCCTCCAAAAACTCGGCACAATTTTTGGCACGACGACAAGCAGCCGTTGCCACAAACCGCGAACGATAAATCGGCGCATATTCTGCCAAAACACCGGAACAAACTTTCAAAGCGGCAATGGTTCGGCGTATGGCAATTCGAGAGAGTTCGTTATCTTGGATAATGCCCTCACCGAGCCTTGTGATTTTTGAAAAAGTTTCAACAACCCGAAAAGATGTCGGTGTCGGCGTTGCAATAACCAAACGGCAAGAATTCGTCCCCAAATCAATTGCGGCATAGTTGCGCTGCTCTTGTGAGAAAACCGCCGATTTCCCGAAGGAACGCGGTTTTTGAGCGGGTTTATTATTACGATTTTGCCATTTTTGCATATCAGTGACACAATTTCTCTTAACTTTATATCTAGCTATATATAAACTGCTTTCATTTTCGGCACAATATTTTTTTTCAAAAAAAATGCCGGAAATTTTCCGGCATCAGATAAGAAGATTTCAAGAAAAACCTTACATATTTTTCATCTCATCGCGAACCAATTGTCGCAATTCATCAATACAAACAAGCTCTCTATTTTCATTTTCATAATACCAATAGACCCAACCGTTGCAAGCCGCAGCATTTTCAACGGCAGCCCCGACCTGATGAATTGAACCTTCGCAACTATCAGACTTCAAGGTTCCGTCCGAACGAATAACGGCCGAATGTTTTCTTGAGGCGTCAAACAATTTATCACCGGGCGTAAGCAAGCCTCTTTCAACCACAGAGCCAAAGGGAATGCGCGGCAAACGTTTTTTGGAGCTGTATTCCAAGCAAATCTCATTTTCAATTTTTTCAACCGCATCAATACGCTGTTGCGCCCCTTTTACATATCCGGCATCTTTTTCAATACCAATAAAATGACGCCCGAGTTTTTTGGCAACGGCACCTGTCGTTCCGGTTCCAAAAAACGGATCTAAGACTACATCATCAACCTTTGAAGATGCCATTAATATCCGATACAACAAAGCCTCGGGTTTTTGGGTCGGATGCAGCTTGTTTCCTTCAGCATCTTTCAGACGTTCTTTTCCGGTACAAAGCGGAATAGACCAATCACTGCGCATTTGTGTATCTTCATTAAGGGCTTTCATTGCCTCATAATTAAACGTATATTTTGAGTTTGGATTTTTTGTGGCCCAAATTAATGTTTCATGAGCATTGGTAAAACGTGTTCCCTTAAAATTGGGCATCGGATTGGTTTTGTTCCAAATAATATCATTCAAAATCCAAAAACCCAAATCTTGCAAAATATAACCGACACGAAAGATATTATGATAAGAGCCGATAACCCAAATCGAGCCGTTATCTTTTAACACGCGTCTGGCAGCTTTCATCCAATCTTTGGTATATTTATCATAAGCGGCCAAACTTTCAAAATTATCCCATTCTTCATAAACCCCGCTGACATTGGTATTATCCGGACGGGTTAAAGCCTCACCCAATTGCAGGTTATATGGTGGGTCGGCAAAAATTACGTCAACGGAGTTTTCCTCCATGGCATTCATAATCTTAATACAATCATCGTTAATAATTGTGTCGAGAATAGTTTTTGTGCTAATACTGGTCATTTCCGCCAACCGTTTTCTAGGGGGTTTAATTTATGGTTTGAGTATGAGTCCAATATGGTTATAAATTTATTAACAAGCACAAAAAAAGCCTGACTTTTTTAAGATTGGCTTTCAATTCAAGAGGTTAGGAATCGAAAAAAAATTTTTAAAAATAAAAAACCGCCGGATTACAGCGGTTTTTGCTCCAAAAGGAGGAGAAGTTTAGGCCTTTTTCTTAAAATACATTTCATATGAATGGGCCAATCTTCAACCAATTCAAAAACTTTTGGCTCATACAGATACAGATTCTGCAATTTAAGATAATTTTCAAAAACAGCGGCGGCACACGCCTCTGTTTGCGCCAAAGGAATTTCACTCAACAACAATCTGAATCTGTCAAATACTTTCACAATCAGGTCTTGAGAAGACAATTCAATATCAATCTTGCTGTCATTATCCCAATAGCGACCGTCAGACCTCAATCTGCGCAACAAATAACGAAGATATACAATATCCGCGTTCAGTTGCTTAAATTCCAATAAATAATTTTTTTCATCCATAGCTTAATAATTTACGTTATAACAACAGTATATAGACAAAAAAAATATTATCAAGCAATTTATTTAGGCGGCATTTTGTTGCAAAATTTCCGCAATCGGACGATAAGATTTACGATGTTCGGGACAAATTCCATGTTTTTTTAAGCCCTCAATATGCAAAGCCGTCCCGTAACCGGCATTTTTTTCAAAACCATAATAAGGATATTTTTTGGCTAATTCGCTCATAAGACGGTCACGATAAACCTTAGCCACGATGGAAGCTGCAGCCATTGAAAAAGAACGAGCATCTCCTTTAATAACGGCCTTTGCTGCACAAGGAAACCC
>CALXWF010000104.1 GCA_944392285.1 uncultured Alphaproteobacteria bacterium
CCCACTCTGATCTACCGCGGTAAAAGAAAAAAGAAAATAAAAAGAAGAGGCTATAGAAGGGAAAGGAAAAAAATAAAAAAGGGCGTAGCCTTTGGAATGACAGGAAAGAAAAAAGACTGGGAAATAACTGAAAAAAAGGGGCGTCGCTTTGACGCCCCGAAATATGTGGGGTTTATGCGTCCTTAAACTGGGCGGCAAAGTTATGCTTGTCTTGACCGTTTATGGTCTTGATTTGCACATTTTGCAAAATTGCCGGAAGCTCCATCTTGCGAAAGACACTCCGCGGGTCTGCTCCTTTAACAAAGGCCGTAACATTGCCGCGCGCTTTTTCTATCAGCCTTTTGGAAGCGACACTCCAAATATGCGCCGTTTCTTCATCACTTAAGCGTGCATTGGGGCCGTCAAGCCCCATGGCTATCAGACTCTCACCGCAGGGGGTGTGGTCTATCATCATTTTGTCGGGATGCGTCTTTACAAACAGCAGGGCTTGCTCCTTGTTCTCTTTGCTCGGCAAAAAACTTATGCTGTATAAAACCAAACTATCCGGCGGCGTGGTTACATCTGCCGTTTGCGCGGTTTCAAGCGCTTGATGATATAGCTCTCTCATTTGCGTTTGTTCCTTACAATGTCTAAAGCTCCGTTAGAGACAATGATATCTGCCGTGTCATTGTCGCCAATCTCTCCTTCCAAGATTTTGAGCGCCAATTTGTTCTCTATCTGGTTTTTAAGCAGACGTTTCAGAGGACGTGCACCATAAACCGGATCATAACCGTTGTTGACAATCCAGATAAAGGCGGCCTCATTAACATTGAGCTTAATATTATGCTCGGCCAAGCGTTTTTCTATCGCGGCTATCTGGATTTTGGCGATTTCTTTAATATTGCTCTTATCCAGACGGTGGAAAATGCTTATCTCATCTATACGATTGATAAACTCCGGACGGAACGAAGCCTTGACTATCTCCATAACCTTTGCCCGAACCTTTTTGGGATCATCTGCCGCCGTCAGGTTAGACAATATCTCTGAACCAAGGTTCGAGGTCATGATGATAATGGTGTTTTTGAAATCTACCGTGCGCCCCTGCCCGTCTGTCAGACGCCCGTCATCTAATACTTGCAACAAGACATTAAAAATGTCGGGATGCGCCTTTTCAACCTCATCAAACAAAATAACCTGATAAGGACGACGACGAACCGCCTCGGTTAAAACACCGCCTTCTTCATAGCCGACATAGCCCGGAGGTGAACCGATTAAACGTGCAACCGAATGTTTTTCCATATATTCGGACATATCTATGCGCAGCATGGCGTTTTCATCATTAAACAGAAACTCGGCCAAGGCTTTGCTCAGCTCTGTTTTACCAACACCGGTCGGCCCTAAAAACAGAAAAGAACCTATCGGTTGGTTGGGCGAGCTGATGCCCGCACGCGACCGACGTACCGCATTGGATACCGCCGTGATGGCCTCTTTTTGACCGACAACACGCTTGCTTAAGAAATCTTCCATGTGGACAAGTTTTTCTCTTTCGCCTTCCAGCATTTTATCAACCGGAATCCCCGTCCATTTGGAGACAACTGCCGCAATGTTTTCTTCGGTTACGGTTTCGCTGAAACTGTTTTTATGATTTTTGGAAAGCTCTTCGGCTTTTTTGATTTTGTTTTCAAGCTCCGGAATGACGCTGTATTGCAGTTCTCCGGCTCGCTCATAACGGCCTTCGCGCTTGGCTATCTCTACTTCAACACGCGCTTTATCCAGTTTTTCTTTTAAGCCGGTAAAATCTGCCAAGCCTTGTTTTTCTTCCTTCCATTTGTCTTCAAGGTTTTTGGCTTTGGCTTCAAGGCCGGATATCTCAAAGCCTATCAGCTCCAAACGTTGACGCGATTTTTCATCATTTTCCTTCTTTAAGGCTTCACGCTCGATTTTTAACTGCATAATCCTGCGGTCAAGTTCATCTAGCTCTTCGGGCTTGGAATCTATGGTCATACGCAGAGCACTGGCGGCCTCATCCATTAAGTCTATGGCTTTGTCAGGCAAGAAACGATCCGTAATGTAGCGGTCTGATAATTTGGCCGCCGCAATTAAGGCTCCGTCTGAAATTTTGACCCCATGGTGGAGCTCAAATTTTTCTTTAATGCCGCGCAAAATGGAGATTGTTTCTTCAACATCGGGCTCGCCGACATATACCGCCTGAAAACGCCGTGCCAGAGCGGCGTCTTTTTCAACATATTTTTTATATTCATTTAATGTTGTTGCGCCAAGACAATGCAATTCGCCTCTGGCTAAGGCCGGTTTTAACAGATTGGAGGCATCCATTGAGCCTTCGCTGGCGCCGGCGCCGACCAAAGTGTGCATTTCATCTATAAACAAAATGATGTTGCCCCCTGAGGCCTCAACATCTTGTAAGACGGCTTTTAATCTTTCTTCAAACTCACCGCGGAACTTGGCACCGGCAATTAAAGCCCCCAAGTCTAAGGACAAGAGTTTTTTGTGGCGAAGGCTCTCGGGAACGTCATTATTAACTATTCTCATGGCCAAGCCCTCAACAATGGCTGTTTTGCCGACACCGGGCTCGCCGATTAATACCGGATTGTTTTTGGTTCTTCTGGATAAGACTTGAATGGTTCGTCTGATTTCATGGTCACGACCGATAACCGGGTCTAACTTGCCTTCTTTAGCTTTGCCGGTGATGTCTATGGTATATTTTTTTAAGGCATCAAAATTTTCTTCAGAGCTTTCGGAATCTGCCACACGACCTTTGCGATAGTCGTTAATCAGCTGGTTTAATTTTACGGCATTTACACCGCATTCTTTAAGAAGATTATAGGCCTCAGTGCCGTCTGTCATGACCAGAGCTTGGAGAATCCGCTCAACGGTAACATATTTGTCGCCGGCTTTTTCAGCCAGAGTTTCAGCCTCCATCATTACGCGTGTAAACTCTTGATTCATCAGGCTTTGGACGGATTGCCCTTCAACCGCCGGAATGCGCTTTAAGGCCGCGTCTAATTTTTCACGAAGCTGCATCATGCTGCCACCCGATTTTAAGATTAAGTCAAGTATCGGGCCGTCTTTTAAGTCTAACAACTCTTTTAATAAATGAAGCGAGGATATGTACTGATGTTTTGAGGCAACCGCAAAATTTATGACATCTTGCATCAGCTCTTTACTTTTGTTGGTTAATTTTTCAAAGTCCATCTTTTTTCACCCTTAAAACCTTTCGTTGCTTTAAATATAGTATCAGCACCGGGAGAAAATCAAGATGAGGAGTTATTTATTCTGCGGTTTTATTTTTATCAGCGCGATTTCAGACGGCGCAAACAAGCGCATCGGCGGCCCCCAATAGCCCGCACCGCGTGAGACATATAAGTCAGATGCCCCAACACGATAAGAGCCGGCCAAATATTTGTTGGCACGCCACACCAAAAAATGAAACGGGAAAATCTGCCCGCCGTGCGTGTGGCCGGAAAGCTGTAAATCAACCTTAAAATCGGCAATATAGTCCGCATATTGCGGATAATGCGCCAATAATATGCGATATGGATTGCCCGCTATTTTTTTATTTTTAGCTAGAGGTTTAAGCGATAAGCCCTTGGTTTGATAAAAAGTATCCGCCACGCCGGCCAAATAAACCTGACCCGAGGCAATTTGCACGCCATCATTAAACAACACCTTAAAGCCAAGGCGCTCAAACTCTTTCAACCATGCCAACAACCCTGAATAAAGCTCATGATTGCCGATAACCACGAAAACGCCCTCTTTGCTTTTGAGGGAGGATAAAATTTTGACCTTGTCCCTAATCTCGGAGGTTTTGGCATCAACCGAATCTCCGGTAATGACAATAAAGTCAGGATTTTGAGCGTTTACTTTCTCAACGATGGCTTGTATCCTCTTCGCCGGCGTGCTTTTATTTATGTGCAAATCTGACAAATGAACCAGACAGACTTCTTGCTTGATTTTGGGCGAGGTAAAAGTGACTTCTCTTAAATTCGGAATCTTAACCGCCTCATAAACGGCATAGACCGACAAAAATACGGCCAAAAGCACCACAACCAAATTGCTCCACCCAAGATAAAATGCGTCTTTGGGGTCAAGCCACGCCGCCTGCAACCCGCGCCAACGTCCAAGCTTGCCGGCAAAGAACCACAAAAAATCACGCAACATCAACAAAACAAATAAGATAAAAACAAAGCCAAACAAAGTATAACCGATGTCTGAAATCAGCGCATAGGTTTCTCTGCCCAGCGGGATATGACGGCGAATGAAATGCAGAATCGGCGGCATAAACCAGGAAACGGTTATGGCAAAACCTACTGCCAATTTGAAAAATAAGCCGAAATTATTATAACTCACCAAGACTCTGGTTGTGATTAAAGAACAAGATACGGCTATAATCAAACTGGCAATAAGAAAATACACGAATGTTTCTCCTTAAGCCTAGACGGCAACGGCCTTTTTGCGAATTTGACGACGCGGTTTGGCGGCCGGCTCGGTTGTCGGCAAAGTATTGGCCTGCTCGGCACTGATTTCAACGATTTTGAAAGCCTTTTTTTCAACAGTCGGTGCGGCTTCAGCTGTTTGCGGCGCGGCAACCTCTGCCTCTTGAAGCGGAGCCGGTTGGGCCGTATCTTCTGCTTGAGTATCGGCATTGTCATTGCTTATTTGAGCGGGCTCAGCCTCACGCTGGCGTTGGTTTTTACGCTCATTAATCTCGGTAACGATTTTGCGATAATGTTCGGCATATTGGCGAAAGACTTCAGCCCCGACATAGTCATTGTTCATGTGGGCTTCTTTGGCCAGCTCATTATAACGCTTAATCAAATCAAGCGCCGTACCGCTGACTTTGCCGGCCGGGCTGGTACTGTCAAATTTGTAATTGAGCGAATAAATTTGGTTGTAACTACTGTTGTTATTATTATTGCGAAATTTGTTGTTTGTTTTTCTCATAAGCATTTATACACCACAATCAAAGGTCTCAGAAACTTCTGAAAACCGCATTATAAGGATAAAAAGTTAAAAAATATTTTGTTTTAGGAAAAAAAGTTCAGCGCGCATAACAAAAAAATCAAACAAAAGCGCTCTTGAGGGTTAATATAGCGATATTTTTTTTAATTGCAAATTATTTTTTCATAATTACACAACGTTTGGTGCCGGCAAGGTCACATAAAATGTTTGAGGTTTGCATACCGCTCAGGTTAAAAATCTTGGCAACGTCTTCTGCCTGCCCCTCCCCGACTTCCAGCAGCAAATATCCTCCGTCTTGCAGGAGCGAAGGCATCAGCTCTGCTAAGCGGCGGTAATCTCTTAGACCGTCTGCCCCGCCGTCAAGCGCGGTTTTGGGGTCATAGCAACGAACCTCTTTGTCAAGGGTGGCAATTTCTGCCGAAGGAATATAGGGCGGATTGCTTACCACCATGTCAAAAGGCTGCGGAAAATGCGCCAAAAAGCCGGCTTCATTCCAATCTGCATGCAGAAAAGCAAGTCTTGAAGTTAAGCCCAAATTTTGGGCATTTTCTTTGGCTATCAGCAAAGCCTGCGAAGAGGTATCAACCGCCGTGCCGGAGGCTTGTGAAACATCTGCCAAGATTGATAAAACAATACAGCCGGAGCCGGTGCCCAAATCTAATATTTTTGGCGATTGCGGCGCCTCTTTGTCTTGCAAAAGGGCAATGGCCGCTTCAACCAAAATCTCGGTATCCGGCCGCGGCGATAAAACCGCTGAGCTTACCTTAAAATCATATTTGTAAAAAGGCTTAATGCCGATAATTTTATCTAAGGGTTCGCCTTGCAGACGCCGCGCCAACAAGGCCTCAGCTTTGCTTTTTTCTGCTTTGGTTAAAATTTTTGATGAATATATCGCCTGAGAATCACAGCAAAGCGCAACCTCAAGCAGACGACGCGCCTCTAAGCGCGGCGACTCCACACCCGCGGCAGATAGCCTTTGAATAAAATTTGTAAAAGTTGCCTGCATTGTCCCCCCTCACTCGGCGCAAGGTAGCATATCCTTATCTTTTTGCCAAGGGCTAAAATAAAAAAGGCCGGCTGGCTGCCGACCTTTAATCGTATTAGAGTTATTTATCAATTATTTTGATGCTCTTTGCTTATGATGCGGAATTCTTTTATTTTGGATTTTTCTTCAGGCGCGTCGCCCCTATTTATAATCTCATGCACACGCTCAAAACGAACTTTCATTCTCTCACGAAAGTCTTCCATCGTTTGCTCAAAATCAGGCGTATGTACCTCAGTCGTGTCCATGAAACTTCCCCCGTTTTCATAAAGTATATCACATTTGTGAGAGCATTGCAAGCTTTACCGATGCAGCCAATTTTTCATAGGCTTTTTTCTCTATTTGTCTGACACGCTCACGGCTGACACCATATTTGGCACCAATCTCCTCCAAGGTGACCGGATTTTCGGTTAGCAGACGATTTTTCAAAATGTCTTGCTCACGCTCGGAAAGCTCAGACAAGCACTGATATAAAATTTTATTTCTTTGGTTTATCTCTTGCTTGCGGGAAAGGTTGTACTCAATATTTTGTCTATTGTCAACAATAAAATCTATTTTTTCATCATCGCTATCATCAGCCGCAGCAACGTTTAGCGAGCGGTCACCGCCAAGACGCGCGTTCATTTCAACCACGTCTTTTTCGTCTACTACAAGCTCACGCGCAATGTCTTTGACAACTTTGGGCTCAAGCGCGGTGTTTTCATACAGCCCTAAACGTGCCTTGATGCGGTTCAGGTTGTAAAAGAGTTTCTTCTGTGCCGCCACAGTCCCGATTTTAACCAATGACCATGAACGCAAGATAAAGTCATTAATTGCGGCCTTTATCCACCAAATGGCATAAGTTGCCAGACGAACTTTTTTGTTTAAGTCAAATTTTTTCACCGCTTGCATTAAGCCGATATTGGCCTCAGAAATGATATCTGCCAGAGGCAAACCGTAACGACGATATGTCAACGCGATTTTGGCCGCCAAGCGCAAATGCGAAGTAACCAAGCGTTGAGCCGCCTCCAAATTGCCGGTAGACTGAAAATCACGCACCAGCGCGTCTTCCTCTTCTTCTGAAAGAATCGGAAATTTTTTAATCTTTTCAAGATAAGAGAACAGGCTGTCGCCTTCCGCTAATACCGGAAGCGTGTTTTGATTTCTAACCATGATATTCGACTCAGTCGTCATATGTGTCAGACCTCTTTTCCTTACATAAATGTGGCGAGAATAGCTTATTTCCGCAATTTTTGGAGTATAGAACAAATTTTTTAAAAAAGCAATATCTTCAGAAAAAATTATTGTCTTGACGGAATAAGAAATGCGGCAGAATCGCCTTTTTTGGCCAAGCCACCCAGATTTAACGCCTCAACCATCAGGCCTTTCTCAACAGGATAAATCAATAAATAAAGCGGCGTTTCTTTACCTTGAGCCAAATTGCGGCACAGGCGCATCTCTGCCTCGGTAACACCAAGATTTATCTTGGCCATGATGATGTGGTCTGCCAATAAATAATTGTCTTTAGGGGTGAGGTTTTTTATCGGAACTTCTTCAAAATGAGCCAAATTTTGCAACATTAAACGGCGATAACGCTGCTCTATCAACGAGGTGTCGGTATTTGCAGCATAATAGTCTTTAAGTGCCTGATGCAAACCAGCTACTAAATTTGTATCATTGCAGGCAGGCAAAGCCTGAGGCTCAACAGAGGCTTGCTCTTGCGGCGCCGCAATTATTACCGCTTCGTCTTCCGCCGCGGCGACCGAAACCGGCAGCAACGACAAAAAACACAAAGCGGCAATAAAGCGGTACAACATTATCTTCTCCTAGAAATTGAGCGAGTTCGGCGTTCTTGGGAAGGGCAGGACGTCTCTGATGTTGCTAATACCGGTTACAAGCATCATCATACGCTCAAAACCAAGGCCGAATCCGGCATGGGGGACGGAGCCGTATTTGCGCGAATCCAAATACCATGAATAGTCATCTTCATGCATGCCCATCTTGCGAATCTTTTCAACCAGAACATCATAACGTTCTTCACGCTGAGAACCGCCAATCAGCTCGCCAATCCGCGGGACCAAGACATCCATCGCGGCAACGGTTTTGCCGTCATCATTCAAACGCATATAAAACGCTTTTATCTCTTGCGGATAGTCACGAACGATTACCGGCTTTTTGAAATATTCTTCCGCCAGAAAACGCTCATGCTCGGTTTGCATGTCTATGCCATATTCAGGTTTATATTCAAAGTTTTTGCCTGATTTTTGCATAATTTCAATCGCTTCGGTGTAGGTAATGCGGGCGAAGTCATTGTTCATGATGTTGTCTAACGTGGCTTTTAAGGTCGGATCAACAAATTTTTCAAAAAGCTCGATATCATCAGGGCAATGCTCGACAACATGTTTGACGCAGAAACGAACCATATCTTCCGCCAAATCCATATCATCATGAATGTCGGCAAAAGCCATTTCAGGCTCTATCATCCAAAACTCGGCGGCATGACGCGTGGTGTTGGAATTTTCGGCTCTGAAGGTGGGGCCGAAAGTATAGATATCTCCCAAACCCATGGCGTACATTTCACCGTTAAGCTGGCCGGAAACCGTCAACCTTGCCTCTTTGCCGAAAAAGTCTTTACTGTAGTCTACCTTGCCGTCCGGCGTACGCGGCAGATTTTCTAAATCAAGCGTGGTGACTTGGAACATTTCACCGGCACCTTCACAGTCAGACCCCGTGATTATGGGCGTGTGGACATAACGGAAGCCACGGTCATGGAAAAATTTGTGAATGGCATAAGATAATTCCGAACGAACTCTGAAGGCTGCGCCGTATTTGTTGGTACGCGGGCGCAAATGAGCAATACTGCGCAAATATTCATCACTGTGTTTTTTCTTTTGCAGAGGATAATCTTCATCGGCAATGTCATAAATAGTTAAATCTTTAGCCACAATCTCATATTTTTGGGCGCCGCCCTGAGAGGCAACCAACGCACCGCTAACCGCAACAGACGAGCCGGTTGTGAGTTTTTTGACGTCTTCATAATTATTTAGGGTATTATTGGCAATAATCTGGATATTTTTGAGGCAGGAGCCGTCATTTAACTCAATAAACGAAAAATCTTTGGCATCTCTTCTGGTGCGAACCCATCCTTTGACCAAAACCTCATCCAAAGGAGATTCTGCTTGTAAAAGCTGTGCAATCTTAGTTCTTTTTAACATTTTTATTTCCCTAAATTTATACTCTATCCATTTTGCGACTGCCTTTTGCGGTCGCATATTTCCAATAAACAGCGGTACTATATAACAGGAAAGTTTAATTGTCTAGCGTTGACAAAAAAGAATCTGATGATTAAGTTGATAATAAACAAAACATTATAGGAGAAAGTTGATGAAAAAGCTTGCTGTCCTTCTCATCTTGCCTTTTTTGACCCTTATGGGGGCTTGTACTTCTGATATCGGCATTGACCAATATGATACGACCGGCGTCGGTGAAGTTAACCGCGCGGCAATGGGAACCGTGGTTACGGTCAGAAGAGTTCGCGTTACTTCTAATGACAATAACGCCGGCTCTTTTGTCGGCGCAGCTGCCGGCGGCGTGGCAGGTTCGCTTATCGGCGGCAGTGATGCGGCGCATATCTTGGGCGCTATCGGCGGGGCAACGCTTGGAAGCATTGCCGGAGACGCGGCACAAAGCGAATTGTCAGCTCAGACAGGTTATGAATATGTCATTGAACTGAATAACGGTAATTTGATTACGGTTTCTCAAGGTAATGACGTGGTTTTGTCGCCGGGACAAAAATGTATTGTGCTCTATGGGCAGCGTGCCAGAGTTATTCCTTATAACGGAAATTATTAAAAAAAATAATCTCTCCCGAGCGGAGAGATTATTTTTTTAGCCCCAACAACAATTCTTCAGCTTAAACCACCAACGTTTGTAGAACGGCGGGCGGCGATTTAGAGCATTGAATTCTGCCCAGCCTTTTTCAAGCGCACGCTCTTTCGTCAAAACCATGTCAACACTGCCGAGCTTGTTAAGATTTCCGGCTGTGCGATGACGCAAAATTCTGGAATTTTCTTTGGTTAAAAAGTTTTCTTTCTCCAAAATGGCGGCAATTTCTTCTCCGCTTTTGGGGGTATCAAAATCTTGGGTGCGAAATCCATAAGCAAAAAACGGCACATGCTCGTCCCAGTCTGCCTCAAGCTGCAGCCGCGGACAATCATGGTATTGCCCGGCTTCAAGCGCAATTTGAAACAAAGCATACAAAACCGTGTTATAGTCATATTCTCTGGTATTGAGAATGGAACTAAACTCGGCAAAGGTTTTGTTTACGCCATATTCTTTGGGACCATAGCGATAAAAAACAGACCAACGCGGATATTCACCAAAGAAATTTTGATAATGTTTGCGCCCTTGCTCATCTTCTTTTTGGCGAAAATAATTCAAAATAATGGTACCGATTTTAAGCCGCTTGCGCCCGCTTTGCACCAAAGTGTAGGTTTCAACACCGCAGACATTGGTCGATTTTATGATTTTGAAATTATCGTCACGTTTCTTTTTTTGATTATAGAGACGGGTGCGCCCGACTTCCGCTTCGGCATAAATCATTTTGTTTACATCAAGTAAGGGCGTGTGTGCGGCGGCAAGTTTTTGTTCCAAGACTTCTGCCGGAAGATACATTGCAATACACCCGAGCTCGGAGATGGCTGCCAAATTGCCGCTCTCTATTACTTTGTCATATTTTGGGCCGTCAATTACTTTTTGGTCAAGGGAATAAAACCCATGGCGCGATGATGAAGCAAACTGTTCCAACTGGCGGTCAGACATAAGGCATCACAATTTTGTTCAAGCATACGTTCAACGGCAATTCCCGACAAAATTTTGCCGACCCGATATCTGGGGTCAAGACTGCCCAGCAAGGGCAGATGCATCTCTTTACCGTGGCGCGTGACCATACAATAGCCAATAACACGACGTTTGCGCAAAACAATTTTATATAGCTCGTTCTCTTCACCGAAAGAATTATCCGGACAGCGATAAACCGCCGCCTTATGCCGAACTTTGTGCATGCGCGAAATAACTTCCACAAAACCTACGATATAGCTGCCTTTTTCTAAGATATCAATGTTTAGCGGCTTGATTAGAATCTGATTGCCCTGGGCCACGTTATTTAGTCCTCTTATTGTGTTTTTTATGAAGTATAAAACTATATGTTTAAAAGTTATTTAAAATAAAAAGTGCAAGGTTTCTGCCTCTTGCAAAGAAAAACGCAAAAAAAATCATAAAATATGAAAATATTACTTGACCTAAAACAAAAATACATTTATATATGCCCTAGTCTTATAGCGGTCCCATCGTCTAGAGGCCTAGGACATCGCCCTTTCACGGCGGTAACACGAGTTCGAATCTCGTTGGGATCACCATTAAAAAACTCTCCTTTATGGAGAGTTTTTTAATGGTAATTTTAATTTGATTCGAACTCGTAGAGACGAGTTCGACAAGGACGAGAGGCAGACGGGAGTATGCCGGTGAGGGCATAGCCCGAGCGAGGACGCAGCGGCGCAGAGAGCAAAGCGAACAAGCCAATCTCGCCCAAATCACCATTTCAAACGGCAGACTAAAAAGTCTGCTGTTTTTTTTAGTTTATACGAGTTTGGATGTTACATTTAAAAAAAATGCGTATTTGAGAAATTTCACGAACTTGCTACAGATTTGCTTTAAATTATTGCATTTTATAAATTATTGAAGTAAAAAAATATGCAGTCTATTAAACAGGATGTGATAAATGAGTAAATTGATTTTATTTTTATTTATATTGTTTCCTCAAATGTGCTTAGGGGGAGAGATTGGTTGGGTTGATGAAAATGGTAATGTAGTGTCTGATAAAGAAGTTGCAGACTTTATGGGAG
>CALXWF010000105.1 GCA_944392285.1 uncultured Alphaproteobacteria bacterium
CAAGTGGTATTACCTGTTCCGAACTACGTTCGCCCTGCCCAAAGGCTTCGCAAGCCTAACGGCTGGGCAGGTATGTCTACATCTACCTGCTTACGCAGGTAGTGTTACGTTCGAATCATAAATTTTAAGCCCTGATAAATAAGCAAAAAACCCCGAGAAACTCGGGGTTCTTCCTTAACAGGCGTATTTTTTAATAAGCTGTGCAGCCACTCTTTCCACACTATCATAGCGCAAAAGACGCCCGGCAGCAGGAGAAAATTCTCCTATGACTTTTTTAGCCAACACAATCGCCCGCCCTCTGATAATTGTCAGAATCTCTCTTCCGTCATTATCTTTCTCATAAACCAAGCGCTTGTCTTTCGTTAGCTCCCATTCCAACAATTTTTCTTCATCATCGGAATTAATTGTCATCATCGCTCTTTTCAAGAGGAAATCGACATCTTGCTTTCTCAGTGCCATAATTTTAAATTTTTTAATTATTCGTAGTATTTCTCCAACCAGTCGTAAACGATATGGTCAGGAGATAAGTTTTTAGAAAGTTTCCCGTTAACAATTTTACCCCAGACAACTTCTCTGTGTAAGCTGTCATTCAGATACAAAATAAATTTCACCGTGCCATCAATCAAAAAACAGCACTCCATTCTGAATCCGCGGTCTAATTGCCAGTTCAAGACTCGATTAAGCTCAGTTGAGGCATAAATTTCTTTAAGAATTTCTGCCCCTTTTTTCTTGTAACTCATCTTTGAAGGCGCCTTGTCCTTTTTCAGATGAAATAATTTCTTTAAGTTTAAGCTAGACATATATATAAAATTAATAATATTTAAATCCACCCAAACTCTACCCTCTTTTTTTTAATTCGTCAACAAATTTAGACAAAAAGGTTCGGTGTTTAAACCGAACCTTTTATAATTCATTCTAAAAACTATTATATAAACTTTTAGAATCCCATACCGCCGGGCATTGCCGGAGCCGCAGCGCCACCGCAATGACATTCTTTTTGCGGGGCTTCGGTAATCATGGCCTCGGTCGTAATCAACAAACCGCCGACGGAAGCCGCATCTTGCAAAGCGGTACGAACAACCTTGGTCGGGTCGATAATACCGGCCTTAACCATATTGGTATATTCACCATGCTGAGCATTATAACCCATGTTATAATCATCGCCTTCCAAAAGTTTTCCGGCGACAACCGCACCGTCAACACCGGCATTTTCAGCAATCTGACGAATAGGTGCCTGCGTAGCCTTGCGGATAATCTCAATACCGACTTTTTGGTCCTGATTTTCAGGTGTCAATTTATCCAAAGCTTTTGCGGCATACAACAAAGCAACACCACCGCCGGCAACCACGCCTTCCTTAACAGCGGCGCGCGTTGCATGCAAAGCATCGTCAATACGGTCTTTACGTTCTTTAACCTCAACTTCGGAAGCACCGCCGACACGCAAAACCGCAACACCGCCGGAAAGTTTAGCCAATCTTTCCTGCAATTTTTCGCGGTCATAATCAGAGGTCGTTTCCTCAATTTGTTTACGAATAGAGGCAGCACGAGCAGCAATCAAATCTTTTTCGCCGGCACCGTCAACGATTGTGGTTTCTTCTTTGCTGATTTCAACCTTTTTAGCCGTACCCAGCATATCGAGCGTAACATTTTCAATCTTCATGCCGAGCTCTTCGGAAACCACCTGACCACCGGTCAAAATAGCAATATCTTCAAGCATGGCTTTACGTCTGTCGCCAAAGCCCGGAGCCTTAACCGCACAAACCTTCAAACCGCCGCGCAGTCTGTTAACCACCAAAGTAGCCAAAGCCCCGCCTTCAACATCTTCGGCCACGATAACCAAAGCTCTGCCGGATTGAACAATCGCTTCCAAAACCGGAATTAACGGCTGCAGGTTTGAAACTTTTTGGTCATAAAGCAAAATATAAGGATTCTCATATTCGCAAATCATTTTCTCGGGGTTAGTAATAAAGTAAGGTGACAAATAACAGCGGTCAAATTGCATACCTTCAACAATATCAAGCTCGGTTTCCAAACCTTTGGCATCTTCCACCGTAATAACGCCTTCATTACCGACTTTTTCCATAGCGCGAGCCAAATACTCACCGATAGAGCGATCACCGTTAGCCGAGATTGTACCGACCTGAGCAATTTCTTCAGAAGTTTTAATTGCGGTAGAACGAGATTTAATATCTTCAACCACGGCCTCAACCGCCATATCAATACCGCGTTTCAAATCCATGGGGTTCATACCTGCGGCAACGGCTTTGCAGCCTTCACGAATAATAGCCTCAGCCAAAACCGTGGCGGTTGTTGTACCGTCACCGGCTTTATCAGCGGTTTTCTGAGCAACTTCTTTTACCAGCTGAGCGCCCATATTTTCAAATTTATCGGCCAATTCAACTTCTTTGGCAACAGAAACACCGTCTTTGGTAATTTTCGGTGCGCCGTAAGATTTATCCAAAACCACATTACGGCCTTTGGGGCCCAAAGTAACTTTAACAGCCTTTGCCAAGGTCTCAACACCACGCAACATCTTTGCGCGGGCTTCATTTGAAAATTCAATATCTTTAGCAGCCATTTGCTTAATCCTTTATCAAAAAAACAACAAAACTATTCAATAATTGCCAAAATATCGGCTTCTTTTGCAATCAAGCGGTCTTCACCGTCAACTTTAACCTCGGTACCTGACCATTTGCCGAACAAAACTCTGTCTCCGACCTTAACGCTTAAGGGAATAAGTTTTCCGTCTTCACCGCGCAAACCTTCGCCGACGGCCTCAATAATACCTTCTGAGGGTTTTTCTTTAGCCGTATCGGGGATAATAATTCCGCCGGCGGTTTTAACTGTTTCATCGACTCTTCTAATCAAAACGCGGTCGTGTAACGGTTTAATTTTCATGGTTAAAAGCTCCTTATAAATACACTAGTTCAAACCAAATTTTTCATTCTACTGATTAGGTAGTTACTTAAAACTTGATTGTCAAGCAAGCTAACGCAAAAATCGGCAAAAACCGCTAAAAAAGTTTTTGACAAAATTTATACAAATGCTTATTATCCGCAATAACAAATGTATAATTCTAAAAATTATTAGCTATGGAGAAAAAACAACTGCAACAGCTTTTGAAAAAAGCTTATCACAAGCTGGAATCCTTACCGCTTGGGTCGGAAGATATTTCGTTTAATGAATATCTGCAAAAAAATCCAAAATCTGAAATAAAAAAGTTCTTTGATTATTTTGAACATCAGCCCAACTGGGATGATAAAGAAATCTCTGAAAGAGAAGATGCCATGCTCTGCGAAATTATCCGGATTGACATCGAAAACCACATTGACGTTTTCCGCCATGTCTTTAAGCAGCTTCTTTTAGGGATTGACTATGTTCAAAATAAAAGACTGGTTGAAAGCATTATTGATTTTTATAAATTAAACTAAAACTATGGAAAATCAAAGACAAACCTTTTTGGATGCTTTTTTTAATGACGGCCACAAAATTATTTTTCCCAAAGAGATTGCAAGTCAATTTTCTCAAGAATTGATGAGCAAACTTGAAGATTCCACCACACAAAAGGAGCTTTTAGCGCAAGAAATCAAAGGTAAACTACACATCCTGCGGCTCAAAATGCTTCGCTATGTTTTTCTTTGTGAGCAACATCCCGACATTCGTGATTATTATCTATGCTTAGAAAAAATCACGCGTTACAAAGACAAAGATCTTCCGATGTTGCAATACAAAGAAACCAAGGTCATCCAAACCATTAATGAGTTTCGCTGTGACCTTGAAAACCGGCTCGATCCGCAAGAGGCAACCACCTTGCGCCGACTGATAGTTATCTGGGTGCTTTTTTCAGATTATATTTTTGATTATGAAAATACAGCCCGCCTCAACAAAGTACTTTGGTTGCAATAACAAAAAAACCTCATCTTGGAAGATGAGGTTTTTTATTTTTATTTTTTCACGGCGTTCACTGCTTGGATTAATGCCGTCATCAAGAAGCTGATAACAATTAAAAAACAGCCAAAGATAAAGGCCACAAAGAACAACCAGCTTTCCGGAAAGAAAGCCATAACCGGCCTGGCCACCGCACTGGCCCAACCATCAAGCGTAAAGGTTTGCAACAAAGTAAACAGAGCCGAGCCAAAAGTGGCAAACTCGGCAAACACACCGCCGTACAAATTAACGCCGATAATGGCAAACACATAGAAAAACACGGCCAAAACCGCAAGCATTGCCACAAAATTCGGCACCATCTTGGCAAAAATATCCATCATAATTTTCAAATGCGAAAACTTATCAATATATTTAAGCAAGCGAAACAGACGAAAAGTTCTCAACACAATAAATGCACTGGCAAAAGGCACGGATGACACAGCCACGATGACAAAGTCAAACACATTCCAACTGTTTTTGAAAAAACTGCGTCCTTCGGCATAAATTTTCATCAACATTTCAACAATGAAGATACCCATAAACAGGCGGTCTAACAAAAACAACCCCGTATCAAACCGAAAACTGACCCAATCCGAGGTCATCAAGCCCAACACCAAAGCATCAGCCAAGATGATAGACATAATGAACAAATCAAAATTTTTGCCCGTTACAAGGGTTTTAAGTTTTCTTTTATCTTCAAAAAGATAATCCTTAACTTTTAATTTCTGTTTTGACTTTGCCATGTTTTTTTCCTCATCAAAAATTTTTCAAATTTTAAACCGCAAAAACAAAAAAAGCAACAACAATCGCCGCAGCGGCAATAGCCGGCCCGAAAGCCCCTTGTCTTTGGCGGCGCACGGCAGCATAGACTGCAAACAAAGCGCAAGAAAGAATAATCACATAAAGCAAATATTCCAACCCGAGCCAAGCCCCGCAAGCGGCCAAAAGTTTAATATCACCGCCGCCGAACACGTCTTTATTTTTCCACACCAAAGCCAGGCTGGCCAAAGCCGGAATAAAATAGCCGCCGAGAGCACCGATGGCACTTTCGCCGATTCCGACCCAGCTACCGTTAAAAACGGCAAAGCAAAAGCCAAAAATCAAAAGCGGCACGGTCAAAATATCGGGCAACAATTCCATTCTGGCATCGATTTCGCACAACAGCAACAAGACCCAAATAAAGAGCAAACTTCCGCCTTCTGCCGCGGGAGCAAAGCAAACACCTGCGGCAAAGCTCAACAGCGCCGTACCGATTCCATACATCAAGCTGCGGCGTAAAAAAGCATTTTTCAAAAGCCGATACCTTTTATCGCGTCTTTTGGCGGCGGACAAAAATTTTCCCGGCGTAAAAAGGCGAATTAAAGCATAAGCAAAGCTCGCCGGCATAAACTTGGCAAAACGCCTGGCCATATAAGGGATAAAACACCCAAACCCAAATCCGAGCAAAACTCCCGTCATTTTTTACCTTTCAGCACAAAATTAAGGTCTTTTACCATATTCCAACAGTTTTTTACGCACAAATCCGCGCAAACTAACCTCAGGTCTGGCCCCATAGTGGCTGATAACTTCCGCCGCGGCAATGCTGCCGATAATGGCGCAAGTTCCAAGGCTTCGACCGTTAATAATGCCATATAAAAATCCGGCGGCAAACAAATCACCGGCACCGGTCGTATCCACCACATTTTCAACTTTTTCGGCCTCAACAAAAGTAATGGTTCGTCCGTTCACAATGGCAGACCCCTGAGCATTACGGGTAATTGCGGCAATTTCAACATCAGGCTTGAGCATTTCAAGCGTTTTATAAAAATCTTCTTCTTCAAACAAAACCTTAATTTCTTCTTCATTACCGAAAAGAATATCAACTTCTTCTTTAACAAGTTTCAAAAACTCTTCCCGATGTCTTTTAATAACCGACTTATCCGACAAACTAAAAGCCACTTTACGATTATGCTTATGCGCCAGCTCACAGGCCTTAACCATGGCTTTTTTAGCATCATCTTTATCCCACAAATAACCTTCCAGATAAATAATTTTTCCGGCTTTAATAATATTCTCGTCAATATCTTCTTCTGAGAGTTTTTCAGAAGCCCCGAGATAAGTAAACATCGAACGCTCGGCATCAGGCGTAACCAAAACAATACTGCGACCGGTAGAAGGTCCTTGAATCAAGGGCGGTGTAAAAAAGTCGATTCCCGCGGCGCCGATATCGCGGCTAAACTCTTGTCCGAGCTCATCATCATGAACTTTGCCGATAAAAGCCGTTGCCGCCCCGAGCGAGGCCAAACCTGCCACCGTATTAGCAGCCGACCCGCCGGAAACCTCACGTTCCGGCACAATATCGGTATAAATTTTTCCGGCATCTTTGGCTTCAAGCAAAATCATCTCGCTTTTTGGCAGATTTCGCTCGCTCAAAAATCCGTCACCGACTTTTGCCAAAACATCAACAATGGCATTGCCGATTCCCACCACGTCATAAATCACCGCGTCTGAATTAATCATCTTATCCTCAAACAAAAAAATTAAAAACTTAGGCTAAATGTAAATGAATAATTGTTTTTATGCAAGAAAAAAGCCCCGTTAAACAACGGAGCTTTTCAAGATAACGAAAGAAAAAACTATTCGTTGGCGTTGGGCCATTCTTTAGCCATTTCGGCGTTGAATTTAACCCATTTTTCATCAGCTTCGTCATCAGAAGCAATAGCTTCTTGCGGGCATTCAGAGATACAAACACCGCAGCTGATGCATGTATCGGGGTCAATAACCAACATTTTTTCGCCTTCATGAAAAGCATCAACCGGGCAAACATCGGCGCAAGATTTGCATTTTACGCAAGAATCATTAACAACAGAAACCATATTCATTCTCCCAAAGGATGTTTATACAAAAATCAAGCCTCAATTTAACGTGATTATTTATAAAAGCAAGTAAATTTTTATCAGAAGATATTGCGAAAGGCAAAAATAATTCCCATATTTAAGCACAGATATGAAAAACTATAGGAGAAACACCATGGCAGAAAAAATGCAATTTCAAGCCGAGGTCAACAAACTTTTAAACATCGTGGTCAACTCGCTTTATTCGGAAAAATACATTTTTTTACGCGAGCTGATATCCAACGCCTCAGACGCCTGTGACAAACTCAAATATCTTTCCCTAACGCATCCTGAGCTTGGCAAGGCATCGGGTCAGTTAAAAATCAGCATCACCCCCGATTCCAAGGCCGACACGCTGACGATTCGCGACAACGGCATCGGCATGAACAAAGATGACCTGATAAATCATCTCGGCACCATCGCCCGCTCCGGCACGGCCGATTTTGTAAAAAATGTTACCGACAACGGCACGGATTTTGACCTAATCGGCCAGTTTGGTGTTGGTTTTTACTCGGCTTTCATGGTTGCCGACAAAGTTGAAATATTAACCAAAAAAGCCGGTGAGGAACAAGCTTGGCTTTGGACATCAGACGGTATAAACGGCTTTGAAATCTCTGAAGCCAAGAAGGAAGACAACGGCACCGAGGTCAAACTCTTTTTGAAAAAAGATGATAAAAACTACACAGACAGCATTTATCTGCGTCACATTATCCGCACCTACTCCGACCACATAGACTATCCGATAGTTTTATGCTTAGGAGAAGCCGGAGAAGAAACCGTCAACAGCGGTTCGGCGCTTTGGGCCAAACACAAATCGGAAATCACCCCCGAGCAATATAAAGAATTTTATCATCACATTTCCAAAAATTTTGATGACCCCTGGCTGACACTTCACTTCAAAGCCGAGGGCAACATTGAATATACGGGGCTTTTGTTTATTCCCTCAGCCGCACCTTATGACCTCTTTCAACCTGACCGCAAAAACGGCCTGAAACTTTATGTCAACAAAGTTTTCATCTCCGACAAAGTTGAAGAGCTGATGCCCCATTACCTGCGCTTTGTCAAAGGCGTGGTTGACAGCTCGGACTTAGAGCTCAACATCTCGCGTGAAATGTTGCAACAAAATGTTTTGATTGAAAAAATCAAACATGGTCTGGTCAATCGCATTTTAAAAGAGCTAAAAAAACGTTTTAAGGATTATGAAGATTACAAAAAATTCTGGGACAATTTCGGCATAGTTTTGAAAGAAGGCATTTATGAAGACTTTTCCAACCGTGAAGAAATAGCCTCGCTTTCTTTGTTTGCCTCCAGCCATGACTTAAACAAGCTCACCTCGCTTGATGACTACATCAGCCGCGTTCAGGGCGAGCAAAAATGCATTTACTACATCACCGGTGATGACATAAATGTCTTAAGCAACAACCCGCAACTAGAGGCTTTCAAAGCCAAAGGCATAGAGGTTTTGCTTTTAACCGACCCGATAGATGAGTTCTGGACGCAAACCTTGCAAAACTACAAAGGTTTCAGCATAAAACACATTTCTCAGGCCACACTTGACCTCAGCCTAAAGCGTGACGACAAAAAAGCCGAAGCCGGTGACATGGACAAACTGCAAAAACTGCTTGAAGACCTGTTAAAAGACAAAATCGGCAAAGTAACCACCACTGAAACTCTGACAACAACGCCGGCAGCCTTAACGGTAGAAAACGGGCAAATGAGCATTCACTTAGAGCGTTTAATGCGCAATCATCAACAGCAAACGGCTTTTGCCAGCACGCGCATATTGCAATTAAACCCCTACCACCCGTTAATTATCAAAATGGCAGAAAACATCAGCAATGAAGCCATGCAAGACAAAATCAAAGAAGTCGGGCGTCTTCTTTTAGACCAAGCCTTAATTGCCGAGGGCGAGGCAATAAGTGACCCGTCCTACTACACAAGCAAAATCAGCGACTATATTTTACAAAGTTTCTGATAACAAAAAAATAAGGTTCCAAAAACGGAACCTTATTTTTTAATCTTTTAAAAAGCATTGCCCTGCCAAAAAATAGACTCCCATCAACACACACCACAACAAGCGCATGAACATTTTCAAGAACCAAGGCAAAAAAACCAACACCGCCACGCAGACAAAAGCCTCAAAGACACTAAGATAAGCAGAATTCTGATAAATAATCACAAAACCGCATATCCACATAACCAAAGAGCAAATGTCAACCGTGCAACCTTTTTTTTGCGTTTGAGGCGCCACGGGAACGGGGTTTTTGCAAAACAGCCGATAACATTGTTTTATTTTGAGTTTTGAAATATAATAGACGGCTCTTTTACTTTCAAAAAAGAACAACATCAAAACCGCCAAATAAAAAAACACTGTCGGCCACAAAGGCTGAATTTGAAAATAATTTAACATTTTTAAGCAAATTTAAGGGATTATTTTACTTTTTTGTTTAAGCTAAACAAGACCACAATCAGTTCCAACACAGCACGAACGGCAAAAGGGACGACAAAAGAAAAAATCAGCCCCATAATCCACACGATATCGCGTATAAAGAACGGATGATCCTGATTATAAAACACCAACAGAAAACAAGCGGCGGTCATCAGCCAATAATCTCCGCCTCTCAAAGTTTCCTGCAACCTCTTATCAGTCACGGATTTTTCTTTTTTCAAATAGAAATACAAAATTCTAATCAAAGAAATCAAAACCCCGAGGCCGAACAGGCACAAAAAAATCAAATTATACGTTTTCATAGCTATAATAATTAAGTTAAAAATACAAATTTTAACTCATCATAACTTTTTTTTAGACAAAATCAACCTGAATTTTTCATTATTTTTGCAGTTTGTTATTGAAAAATAAAATAATTTTGCTATGGTGAGGCGAATTTTATAAAAAGGCATTCACGACATGAACCCATCACATACAATCATTCATGCCTAGATATTTTTGATTTTGTTTTGCCTTTAGAAAGGAAAAAGAAAGATGAATTTAAGAAATATTGCCATAATCGCACACGTTGACCACGGCAAAACCACAATGGTAGACGGGCTTTTAAAACAAAGCGGCACTTTCCGTGACAATCAAAAAGTTGCCGAATGCGTTATGGACAGCAATGATTTGGAACGCGAACGCGGCATCACCATTTTATCCAAATGCACATCTGTCAACTGGAAAGGCACGCATATTAACATTGTAGACACACCGGGCCACGCCGACTTCGGGGGTGAAGTAGAACGCATTTTGTCCATGGTAGACGGTGTTGTTTTGTTGGTAGACGCCTCAGAAGGCCCCATGCCGCAAACCAAGTTTGTTTTGGGCAAAGCCTTGAAAATCGGCTTAAATCCGATAGTTGTCATTAACAAGGCCGACAAAGCCGACGCCCGCGTAGATGAAGTGTTAGATGAGGTTTTTGACCTTTTTGTCAGCCTAAATGCCAATGACCGCCAGTTAGATTTCCCGGTATTATATGCATCCGGCCGCAACGGTTGGGCCGTAAAAGACCTTGAAAAAGACGAAAAGAAAGATTTGACACCTTTGTTTGAGCTTATTTTGTCTTATGTCAAAGAGCCAGATTGCCAACCGGATGAACCTTTCAAAATGCTTGCCACCACTCTTGAAGCCGATAAATTTGTCGGCCGCATCTTAACCGGCAAAATCCAAGCCGGCAAAGTAAAAGTCGGTGACACCATCAAAGCCTTAAATGCCGAAAATAATGAGGTTGAACGTTTTCGTGTCAGCAAAATTTTGGCCTATCGCGGCCTCAATCGTGAGAGCTTAAACGAAGCCGTTGCCGGTGATATTGTTGCTTTAGCCGGTGCTTCAAAAGCCACCGTTGCCGAAACCCTTTGCGCATTGGACGTAACCGAAGCACTTCATGCTCAACCGATAGACCCGCCGACATTAGCCATGTCTTTTTCGGTAAATGACTCACCTTTGGCCGGTCGTGAAGGCGACAAAGTTACCTCCCGCATGATTTGGGACAGGCTGTGCAAAGAAGCTGAAGGCAACATTGCCCTAAAGATTTCGCGCACCAGCAGCACAGACACCTTTGAGGTTGCCGGTCGCGGCGAACTTCAGCTCGGTGTTTTGATTGAAACCATGCGTCGTGAAGGTTTTGAGCTTTCCATTTCACGTCCGCGTGTATTAATGAAGAAAGATGAAAACGGCCAACTCTTAGAACCTGTTGAAGAAGTTGTTGTTGATGTTGATGAAGAATTTTCCGGCGTTGTGGTAGAAAAAATCGGCCAACGCCGCGGCGAGCTGGTAGAAATGATACCCTCTCAAGTCGGCAACAAAGTTCGCCTTATTTTCAACGCGCCGTCCAGAGGCTTAATCGGTTATCACTCAGAGTTTTTAACCGACACCCGCGGCACCGGCGTCATGAACCGCTTGTTCAAAGACTATGAACCCTTCAAAGGAGAAATTGACAGCCGTCGCAACGGTGTTTTGATTTCTTCGGAGACCGGCACGGCCATTGCCTATTCTTTGTGGAAACTCCAAGACCGCGGTCCCATGTTTATTGATGCCGGCGTTCCGGTTTATACCGGCATGATAATCGGGGAACATACCAAACCCAATGACTTGGAAGTTAACCCGACCAAAGCCAAACAATTAACCAACATTCGCGCCGCCGGTAAAGATGAGGCAATAGACCTCATTCCGCCGCGCAAAATGTCATTGGAACAAGGCTTATCATACATTCAGGAAGATGAGCTTTTGGAAGTTACCCCCAAGAGCCTGCGCCTGCGCAAACGCATTTTGGACCCCATCCAACGCAAGCGCGCCAAACCTGAAATTATGGCTTAATAATAAAAAACCTCGGATTTCCGAGGTTTTTTTATGATTAATTTTCAGAAGCAGCTTTTTCTTCTTCAGGATTTTTGAGCCACAAGGCATCTTTAATTTCTTTTTCCAAAAAAGCCTTATGTTCTTCTTCCTCTTCGGGGCTGAGGGCAAAAACTCTGGCTTCTCTGAAGTTTTTGCTTTCCGTTGCCGCCACATTTTGGCTTTGCGGTGCAAATTCGGCTTTTTTGGTGCCGCCGAGCAAAGTAGGTTCTCTGCCGCCCAAAAGCTCCAAATAAACATCAGCCAAAAGCTCGGCGTCAAGCAAAGCGCCGTGTTTTGTACGATGAGAATTATCAATTTCAAATCTCTTGCACAAGGCGTCCAAACTGCAACGAGCCCCCGGAAACATATTGCGGGCAATTTCCAAGGTATCGACCACGTTTTTCCACTCGTGCAGAGGTTTTCCGAGCTCTTTTAATTGGCCGTTAATAAACTTAAAGTCAAAGCTGGCATTATGCGCCACCAGAATACCGTCACCGACAAATTCCAACCATTTATCGGCCACTTGCTCAAAAGTCGGATAATCTTTCAAAAACTCATAAGAAAGTCCATGAACCTTAAAAGCATCTTCGGGCACTTCGCGTTCCGGATTAATATATTGATGAAAAGTTTTTCCCGTCGGCACATGATTAATCAGCTCCAAAGCGCCGATTTCCACCAATCTATCGCCGTTTTCCACATCAAAACCGGTTGTTTCCGTATCAAAAACAATTTCTCTCATGAAAGTTTTAGTTCCTCAATAATGCGCATAAGTTTAACCAAGAGTTTATTTTTCGGCAAATCCGTATCAATTACAATATCCGAGAGCAAAATTTTGCTTTCGCTGGCGAGCTGAACATTATTAATTTTATCAAAATCTTCGCCGCTGACATTATCGCGTGCCATAACTCTTTTTTTCTGAATATCATAATCAACCGTGGCCAAAATCACACTGTCGCAATATTTTTCCCAGCCCATTTCAAAGAGCAAAGCCACATCAACAAACAACAAATAATCAGATTTTGCATTTTTCTGAATGGTTTTGAGCAAAGTTTGTTTTAAGAAAGGGTGAATTAAGCCCTCAAGTTTTTTAAGTTTTGCATTATCATTAAAGACGATATTGCGTAATTTTCGCTTATTCACCACCATATTTTCCACCACTTCGGGAAAGTTTTGGCGAATAACTTCAATAAAACTTTTCTTATAATACAGGCGTCTGACCCAAGCATCCACATCAAACACGGCATAACCGAGGCTTCTGACAAGTCCGGCGATTGTTGTTTTGCCGCAGCCGATAGAACCCGTAATCGCGATTAATCTCATTTACTGTCCTTAATCAAAGAGTTAGGCAGGTTATACACAAAGCGTTAACCTTTTGTGCATAACTTCCGCTTTTGCATAAGTTATAACTTTTAATCACCATAATGTAAAATTTAATCTAAGGACTTACGCACAGGTTAATAACTTGTCCTCTTATTGCGGATAACAAAAATTATTAACAAAGTCTTAAAATTTGGCTTGTCAAAACTATCATGATGATTCCGCAAAAGATTCTCCAAAGGTTAATAAACAATTAACAATTTTATTAACAATCTGTTAACTTCTGCATAATCCTGTGCAAAAAAAATAATCCACAAGACTCACAGGGATTCACTATTAACCAATACTTTTTTAAAAAATTAATAGAAGGCCCTGCGGGGCTGTGAATAAAAAATTTCAAAATCCGAACAGAAGATAAAAAACCAAAAGCAAAAGTAATATTTGACAAATTTTACCTTTTATACTATAAAAACGCCATTCCCTCCTAATCAACACTTCAACTTCAATTAAAATTTCAAGGTTACAATGCATTTAAAAGAATTAAAGCAAAAATCTCCTCAAGAGTTATTAACTCAAGCAGAGGATTTAGGCATAGATGATGCTTCATCCATGCGTGTTCAAGACTTAATGTTTGCCATACTCAAAAAACTGGCCGGAGAAGACAACGTCATTTATGGTGACGGCGTTATCGAGGTTATGCAAGACGGTTTTGGCTTTTTGCGTTCGCCGGAGTCAAACTATTTGGCCGGACCTGATGACATATATGTTTCGCCGGCACAAGTTAAAAAATTTGGTTTGCGCACCGGTGACACGGTTGAAGGCGAGATTCGCGCCCCAAAAGACAACGAGCGCTATTTTGCCTTAACCAAAATTAACAAGATTAACTTTGATGATCCGGAAAAATCCAAATTAAGGGTAAATTTTGACAACCTCACGCCTTTATATCCGACCGAAAAGTTAGATTTTGACATTATCTGCGGTGAAAAAGACTACACCACCCGTGTTATTGACTTAATTGCCCCGCAAGGCAAAGGCCAACGTGGGCTTATTGTGGCGCCGCCGCGCACCGGTAAAACCGTTATGTTGCAAAATATCGCTCATGCCATAGCCCAAAATCATCCGGAAGCCTACTTAATGGTTTTATTGATAGACGAACGTCCGGAAGAAGTTACGGATATGACACGCTCGGTTAAAGGCGAGGTTATATCTTCCACCTTTGATGAACCTGCCTCACGCCATGTTCAAGTTGCCGAAATGGTCATTGAAAAAGCCAAACGTTTGGTAGAAACCAAAAAAGACGTCATTATTTTGCTTGATTCCATCACCCGTTTGGGCCGTGCATATAATACGGTAGTTCCCTCGTCGGGTAAAGTTTTGACCGGCGGTGTTGATGCCAATGCCCTGCAACGTCCGAAACGCTTTTTCGGTGCGGCCAGAAATGTTGAAGAAGGCGGTTCCTTAACCATCATAGCCACGGCCTTAATAGACACCGGCTCACGCATGGATGAGGTTATTTTTGAAGAGTTCAAAGGCACCGGTAACTCTGAAATCATTTTGGACCGCAAGTTGACGGATAAACGCTTGTTCCCGACCATTGACATCACGCGTTCCGGCACCCGCAAAGAAGAACTTTTGGTTGACAAAGATACTTTGGCCAAAATGTGGGTATTGCGTCGTGTCTTAATGCAAATGGGAATGACGGACGGTATGGAATTTCTGCTTGATAAACTGCGCTTAAGCAAGAATAACCAGGACTTCTTTAATACCATGAATTCATAAGAATAATCCATGATTTGATATCCGGATTCGAAAATGGAAAAGCAAAAAAAACCGAAAACCGTTGCCGCGGTTTTCGGTTTTTTATTCTGAGCGCATAGACAGAACAGACGGCGGTTATTCTATATAGAATTTCCCTTTTGCGTCCGGATAACTTCTGCTGCCAGTTTATCGGCTTTTATTGCTCCGGATTGACCTTTCGTTGTATCAATGCCGGTATTTTCTTTCAGTTTGCTTCTTGCTGATGACAAACGACGATCTTTTTCTTTACCGGCAGAAACGTTACTTTTTCTGACAGATTCTTCTGACATTGCAACATTTTCCAGAAACTGTTTTTTTTCACGGATATTCATGTCTTTTTCATAACAGGTTAATTCATCTGCTTTCCGAATTGCTTCCTGTTGTGCTTTTTGAAAGTTCTGTTTCACGGCATCAAGAGTTTCTTTTTCAAGCAATTTCCCTGAATATTCCGACAATATGCTCTTAATCTCCGAATTTTCTTTGCTTCCGGAAAATTCTTTGAGAGTTTTATTCAGCTGATCCACCGCACTGTTCAACAATTCCTGGCGTCTTTTTTCTTCTTTTTTTCCGAAAAGAAACGGTAATTTCATATCAGTATGTTGCAGCGGAACAAAATTATCATTCAGGGCATTGCCGACAGCCTGTTCCAGATCATTGGCCGAAAGTCCCTGGTCTTTCCGGGAGTTGAAATTTTTTAAAATATTTTCGGTTAATTTCTGAATTTCTTCCAACTGATGAGAGCTGTAAGAAAAATTATTACGACGGTCATAATATTTTTTCAGATCTGTGGCCATTGTTTCGTAGGTTTTAACATCAGCTGTTATTTTTGCATATTTCTGACTGTTTTTTATTTCGGCAATTTTTTGCGCGGCGGTTTCGAGAAAAATCTGAGAATCCTTAACCAGCGGTAAAGTTTTGCTGTATCTTGTCATATTCAGAATTTTATCCCAATCGTTTGTGGCGGCTAATTCTTTATTAAGAAATTTATAATAAACAGTCTGGCCGATTTTCAAATGATTTTTGTAAGCATATTTGAAAGTCTGATTAAGTTTTTCAACACTGATTTTCTTAATCAGATCCCCTAAATGAATGTCGCTTGCCAGCAGAGCGGCTATTTTATCGGCTCCCGTCTGTTCGGCTTTGCCGTCGCGGATATCCATAAAGACCAGTTCGTTGATAAATTTTTGAGTTGTATCGTCGTTCTGAAAATCGCCGGCTTTTAAAAACAAATCAAACCGATCAGACAGAGTCTCCGGCAGTTTTTTATTATAACGGGTTACCTTGTAAAATAAAGCGTCCTTTTGCAAAATTTCTTTAACTTTTTCCTTAAAGATATTTCCTTTTAATTTTTTTAACGTCTTAAAACTGTGAAATTCCGCTTTCATGGAGGCTGTCAAGTCATTGGAAGATTGTATAAGACAGTCATTAATTTTATCTCGCAAAGAAGGATTGCAGTCAGCATTATAAATAAGCGGAAGTACTTTTTCGAAAGCGCTGTAAGATGCCGTCTGTAAATTTTCCTGCAGTTGAAGAGGAATTTTGGTCAGAGAAGCCTCTCCGGAGAGTTTGTTTTCATCTAAAAGCGACGAATACGGAGATAATAAAATAAGTTTGATTTTATCCACCGTCGGACAAGCGTCATAAAACGTATGTTTACGAAATTCCCGAGGAAGACTGTCAATGAAAATATATGTCAGACTATTATAAAAAGAACGGTGTTTCTCATTATTGGCGTCTAACTGCACGGCAAACTGTCCAAACTCTTTTGCCAGTTTTTCAGCCTCTTCATAAGTTTTAACATTAAGGGAAGCTTCCCGCAGATTGTCTATCATTTGGGATACTTTTGATTTTTTACGATCAGCTGACGATGATATATACTCATTAATATCCCGGTTATCAATCCCCTTAAAAATGTTTTGTTCCGGCATAACTTTCGGTCTCCTTCTCAAATATATTGCTTAATTATATATAAATATTGGACAAAAATCAATATTATTTGGAAAATCAAAATAAATTTTTATTTTAATTATTGACAACCCGGAAAACGTTTTTATATACTTTCTGACATAACGAATATGAAAGATGCAGATGTCTAATTGTTTTACATATAGTTCACTGAATTCCGGAAAGACCTTTTCCGGAACATCTGCTGTTTTTCTTCTTATTTCCATTCTGCTCATTACGGTCCTCTAGGTCGAGGAAAGTTCTTTAGACCTGGAGGTAAAATTCGGACCCCGGGGTCTAAAAACTTATAAACCAACCAAGAGATAAGCAGATACCATGAAAAAACAATTTAACCTTAACATCATCATTATCCTTCTCCGAGCTAGCCTCTGAGCGGTTAATTTTGGCCGTGGCGTTCAGAGGCAACTTTGAAAACGGCCGCAAAGAATTAACAAATTTAATAAGGATAAAGAAAAAAGATGATGTACAAAGCCAAAGACGGACATTTATACCGCGTCCGCAATGCCGAGAGAAGAGATATATTACAAATGGTTCGGGTTCATAATGCCTCGGCCTGCAAAACTTATGAGCCTTTTCGTGAGCAATACCCGCATTTATATGCCGCTTTTTCCAAGGCCAATTTAAAAGCCAGTTGGGACGGCTATTTTGATAAATGCGAACAAAATCAAGACTTCATGGGAATAGTCGTTGAAAAATTAACCGCCGACAGCCAAGGCAACACCCAAAGTCGCATCGTTGGTGTATGTAAAGCCGGCACCTTAAGCCCGCAATACAGAGAACACTTAGAAGAAGTTCGCGGCCGCAAATTTACCGACCAAGAAGTTGCGGCCTATGCCAATTTACAAACCATCTACATAGATCCCGCCTATCAAGGTTTAGGCTTAGGGCGTGCGGTTATGGGCTATTTTGCCAATCATTACAGCGCCAAAGGTTGCCGCCATGCTTTAACCGAAACTTTAAGCGGCTATGCAGAATCTCCAAAGTTTTTCAACCGTGTCGGCGGTGCCGAATGTTTGGGAGATTACAGTGAAGACCCACAAAAAGCGGTAAACAATTCCACTCAAGCGGCCGGTCAAGACATACCGTTAAAATTATGGTTTATGCCTGATTTATCATCAATGAAAATGATTTGCTATTTTGAACAAAAATATCGTGAACAACAAGCCAAGCAAGCTGTTGCTTTAAGACTGGCCGCAAACGGAGGACGTTATGGATTCTAAATCTTGTCTGGCAAAATTAGTTTCATTTGACACCCAAATCCACAACAACACCTTAGAGGCGGTTACTTGGGTAAAAGATTATTTACAAACATTTGGGGCGGAAGTTGAATTTTTATATAATCAAGAAAAAAACCGAGCTTCGCTTATGGCGGTCATTGGTGACAAGACGCGCGGTGGCACCTTATTTTCCGGCCATCTGGATACGGTTCCGGCAGATGAAACTTTTTACAAAGGCACACCCTTTACCTTAAGAGAAGAGCAAGACAAACTTTACGGCCGCGGTGCTTGTGACATGAAAGGACCGATAGCCGGTTTTTTGGCGGCCGTGCCCAAACTGATAAGGCAAGGCAAAGCGGCTGGCTTGGTCTTAACCCATGATGAAGAAGGAGGTTTTAAGGCCGTAGAGCAATTAACCACCGAAGCGGCAGGCCTGAAATTTCTGCAAGGATGGAAAAATTGTATTGTCATGGAGCCAACCGAGCTTAAGGCCGTAACGGCGCACAAAGGCACCAGATTATTAGAAATCAGACATAGCGGGCTGAGCGGTCATTCGTCCAGACCTTCTTTATGTATAGATGCTTTAGACGCGGCGGTGCAAAGCTATCAACATTTATTTTCCGGTTTCCGTCGTCTTTCTGAAGAATATGGGGCAAACAACGCCTTTTTAGAGCCCTACTCTACCGTAACCTGCGGCATTTTTAAAGCCGGCGAGGCCATAAACACCGTGTCGGATAAAGCCTTTTACACGGTTTTGAGTCGTGAAAATCCGGATAATGATTTCACTCGTTTTTTTGCAGAAGTTTTTAATAATTTTGAGAACAAAAGCCAGCCAAAGCTGGAGCAAAAACTATATGCCTATGCGTTTAAAAGCAGTTGCGACAAAGACTTTTTAAACAAGCTGAATGCCGGCCAAGCCGGTCAAGCGGTAAATTTTGGCACCGAAGCCGGATTTTTTGAAAAAGCAGGCATTCCGACGGTTGTTTTCGGCCCCGGCAGCATTACCAAGGCACACACCAAAGATGAATATATTTTAACTTCCGAGCTGTTGCTTTGGGAAGAAATGGTGGCTAAAATCTAATAATGGCTTTGCAAAAAAGCAAAAACATCATCCATGGTTTGAAAAACATTTTTAATATTAAGTTTTTTCAGATTTTCTTGAAATTCCGGCGTTTGGGTCATATCGCTGCCGATAAAAGCCACCGGGGTCATAGAGGCCGCAACGGCGGCCTGAAGGCCGGCAAGAGAATCTTCAATCACCACACAATTTTCGGGCTTAACATTCATTTTTTTTGCGGCGAGCAAAAAGATATCAGGTTTGGGCTTTCCATGTTCAACCATATCGACGGTAAAAATCTGTGTTTCATCAAAAATATCATTGATTTTGACAATATTGATTTTATCGAGCGTTTTGCTTAAAATTCCACCGGTTGCAATACATTGTTTAATCTGATGAGCCTGATTATATTCAAAGATTTTGCGAATACCTTTGGTTAAATCAAAACCTTTCAGCATATATTGATAGTCGCGTTTAAGAGCTTCTTCCCAAAAGGCGTCGTCGGTTTCAATACCGAGCTTTGCAAGCACTTCTGACTTTGTTTTGTCGCCCATGCCGGCAATATAATGCGCCGCTGTCTGAAAATCCCAATTAAGGTTAAATTTTTCATTAAGCATATCCATACGGGTTTTGAGCCAAAGTTTTTCCGTATCGGCAATAACGCCGTCAAAATCCCAGATAACCAATTTAAATTTTACATCAGACATAAATTATTCTCACCAATTCAGATTAACGCTTAACGCTAGCATAATATAATTTAAGAATGTTTAATTTTTAAGTTTTTGCCGCAAAAACGGCTAAAATTTTCTTTTCATAAGAAGCCCGTACAAAAGAATTTTCCCCCTGGTTTGATAAATCATACGTCAACAAAGCAAAAACCTCTCCAGAGTCAAAAAAACAGCCTTTTAAAAGCTTGCAACAATTTTAGAGAAAGGCTATAAAATTTTTAAGCAAAAGGAGAAAAAATGACCGCATCGACAATTTATGCTCTTTCAACCGTATACGGAAAATCCGGCGTTGCCGTCATACGCATATCCGGCCCGCAGGCCGCAAAAGCCATATCAGCGTTAACGGATTTAGACATAAGCAAAATAAAACCGCGTTATGCCTATTTTAAGACGCTGCACAATCCGCAAAGCAAAGAGAGTTTGGACCAAGCGCTGATTTTATATTTTAAGGCGCCGCATTCTTTTACCGGAGAAGACCTTGTTGAAATCCAGTGCCACGGGTCAAAGGCGGTTATAAAAGCTTTATTGGAGGTTTTGGCAAGTTTGCCTGATTTTCGCATGGCTGAACCCGGAGAATATTCAAGGCGCGCTTTTTACAATAACAAGTTTGACCTAACGGCGGCTGAAGGTTTGGCAGATTTAATAGATGCGGAAACCTCCGAGCAACAAAAATATGCCATACGTCAAATGGAAGGCGGGCTAAAAAACTTATATGAGGGCTGGCGCGAGCAGTTATTAAAGCACTTGGCACATTTAGAAGCCTTTATAGATTTTCCGGAAGAAGAGCTCCCGCAAGACGTTATAGATACAATGTTGAACGATGTATTTAAACTTTCGTCTTCGATAAAAGAGCACTTAAATTCCGGCTCTGTCGGGGAAAGGCTGCGTGAAGGGTTTCGGGTTGTTGTTGTCGGACCGCCGAATGCCGGCAAGTCGAGCTTATTGAACGCTGTTGTAAAAAGAGAAGCCGCCATTGTTTCAGACATTGCCGGTACCACGCGTGATGCCATAGATATTAATTTAGATATTAAAGGTTATCCGGTCATGTTTACCGACACGGCAGGTTTAAGAGAAGTAGAAGATGAGATTGAGCAAAAAGGCATAGCCATTGCACTAAACAAAGTAAAAGAGGCAGATTTACTGATTTGTTTGTTTGATGCATGCAAAGACTCTGTTCAAATATTTGAAAATATTGCAAAATCATTTAAAAACAAAATCTTATACGTTGCCAATAAATGCGAGACTTTAACAAATGAACACTGTGCTAAATTAAAAAAAGAAGGCATATTGACTATTTCTGCCAAATATAATCAAGGCATAGAAGAACTGATGGATGAGATAGCAACCGAAATATCAGAAAGGTTTACATCAGGCAGTGGTTTATTGTTAACCAGAAGCCGCTATCGTCAGGCTCTGACGGCAGCGGTTGAAAATCTGGATAATTTCAGTTTTGACAAAGAAATAGAGCTTTCGGCGGAAGATTTGCGCTTAGCGGCAAGGGAACTTGGCAAAATAACCGGCAAGATAGAAGTAGACGAGATTTTAGATAAGATTTTTGGCGACTTCTGCATCGGCAAATAACCCCTATTCTCTTGTCCCCACATTTCTATATTGTCATTCTGCGCCCTTTTTCCTATTTCCCTGTCATTCCAAAGGCCAGCCCCAACTCTCTATACTGTCATCCTGAAGGTCACACCCTGCGGGCTGTGACACATTCAGGATCCATAACCCCTGCGAAGCAGACAAAATAACATAAAGAGACCCTGAAACGAGTTCAGGGTGACAGTA